>NZ_JBHVWZ010000012.1:68480-208372 GCF_042881985.1 Streptomyces sp. NPDC058246
GGGGCCTTTTTTTTTTTTATAACACACTGCACCTTGGGTGGTGGCGGAGGGGGGTGTGGCTTTGGGCCTACCCGCTCGGGTTGCCGGGGGGGCCCGGCCCCCCCCCCCCCGCCCCCCCCTCGTCCGTCACGCGGCCCACCGGTCGGGACCTGTCACGGTGAGGTTCACCGATCAGGACCGTCACGGTGCGGCACACCGATCAAGACCGTCACGGTGCGGCACACGGCTCAGGGCTGTTCTTCACGGACGCCCTTCTCGATCCGCCGCCCGAGGTCCGCGTCCACGTTGTGCCAGTACTCGAAGGCGCGGAGCAGCACCGGTTCGGTGACCCCGGCGAGCAGGTGCCCGACGATGTTGTCGACCAGCCGGTTGCGTTCCGCGTCGCTCAGCACGTCGCGGACCAGCGTGCCGGCCTGGCCCCAGTCGTCGTCCTCGGCGTGGAGGGTGTAGGCGCCCCGCACCATCTCCCCGTCCGTGTGCCAGCCCGCCGGCTCGCCGTAGCGGGCCGTGTCGGCCCGCGGCCCGCCCTTGGAGTTCGGCGCGTACACGGGGTCGGAGACCAGGTTGTAGCGCATCGCGCCGTCCTTGCTGTAGCTGTGCACGGGCGACTTGGGCGCGTTCACCGGCAGTTGGTTGTAGTTGGCGCCGATGCGGTAGCGATGCGCGTCCGGGTAGGAGAACATCCGGCCCAGCAGCATCTTGTCCGGGCTCGGACCTATGCCGGGCACGAGGTTGCTCGGCTCGACCGCGAGCTGCTCGATCTGCGAGTGGTGGTCGGTCGGGTTGCGGTCCAGCGTCATCCGGCCGACCTCGGTCAGCGGGTAGTCCGCGTGCGGCCACACCTTGGTCAGGTCGAACGCGTTGAACCGGTAGTTCTTGGCGTCCTCGAACGGCATGATCTGCGCCTTGAGGACCCAACTGGGATGGTCTCCCCGCCCGATCGCCTCGAACAGGTCGCGGGTGTGGTAGTCCCCGTCGGACGACGCCAGCGCGTCGGCCTCTTCCTGGGTGAGGCCCTCGACACCCTGCTCGCTGATGAAGTGGTACTTCACCCAGAACCTCTCGCCCTGCGCGTTGACCCACATGTACGTGTGCGAGCTGTACCCGTTCATGTGCCGCCAGGTCCGCGGGATGCCGCGGTCACCCATCAGGTAGGTCACCTGGTGCGCTGATTCCGGGGACAGGGTCCAGAAGTCCCACTGCATGTCGTGGTCGCGCAGGTTGTTGTCGGCGCGGCGCTTCTGGCTGCGGATGAAGTGCTGGAATTTCATCGGGTCGCGAATGAAGAACACCGGGGTGTTGTTGCCGACCATGTCGTAGTTGCCCTCGGTGGTGTAGAACTTCACCGCGAAGCCGCGGGGGTCGCGCCAGGTGTCCGGGCTGCCGCGCTCCCCGGCCACGGTGGAGAACCTGGCCACCAGGTCCGTCCTCGTGCCCGGCTGGAACACCGCCGCCTTGGTGTAGGCGCTGACGTCGCCGGTGACCTCGAACCGGCCGAACGCGCCGCTGCCCTTGGCGTGCGGCTGGCGCTCAGGAACCCGCTCACGGTTCCACTGCGCCATCTGCTCGATGGCGTAGTGGTCCTGCAGCAGGATCGGGCCGTCCGGGCCGACGGTGAGCGAGTGCTCATCGCTTTCGACCGGTATGCCGGCATCCGTCGTCGTCGGCTGGGGCTGTGTGCTGGTCATACGTCTGTCTCCTTTGGGAACGGAACCTGAATGGACGTGAAGGGTCGGGATCTGGGGATGTCCGGGGTCGCTGACCGGGCCGATTCGGTGTCCGCCCGGTTGTGGGGACCGCCTCCGGATCACTTGTCGCCGGGGTTGAGGGTGAGGAAGGCGAGGCCTGCGGCGGCGCCGGCGACTGCTTGCACCACGATGTAGACCCACAGGGTCGACCAGGCGAACAGGCCGCCCGTGGCGGCGCCGAGCGTCACAGCGGGATTGAACGCGCCGCCGGAGATACCGCCGACGGCGAACGCGCCCGCCACCACGGTGAAACCGATCGCCAGCCCGAAGAAGGAGTTGCCCGGTTGGTCCTTGCTGGTGGCGACGTTGAGCACCACGTAGCACAGGGCGAAGGTGAACAGGAACTCCACCACGGCGGTGGCCGCGAGGGCGTGACCGGACGGGGCCAGGGCCGTGACCTGCGCCGGGTTCACGACCGCGCGGGCGACCACCGCGGCGACCACCCCGGCGGCGAACTGCACGATCCAGTACGCGACGGCATCAGCCGGTGTGATCCGGCGCCGGACCAGGGCTGCCATGGTCACCGCGGGGTTGTAGTGGCCGCCGGAGATGTGCCCACCGGCGTAGACCATCACCATGAGGACCGTGCCGGCGGCCAGCGGGGTGAAGGTGCTGTGGCTGAGGACGCTGGCTGCCACCGTGAAGACGAGGAAGAACGTCCCGATGGCCTCCACCGTGTACTTCCGGGGCGCTACCCGCCGTTGCGGGACAGCGATCACCACCGATTCCCGGTTTCTCGTGACGACGTTCGCCATATGCTTCCCTCCTTGCTCGTGGGCCCGGTGCGGTGTGCCCTGCCGGCGCTCTGCGCCGCTGCTCATCTGGCGTGAACTGCCCTCTTCGGCCCTTGGTTCGAGTTGTCTATGACGTGCTCAACGATTCCGCGGGACCGTGCCGCGGACATCGCCGCCAGCGGCCGTTCGGCCCCCCGGAGAGCCAAACCCTCGAATTCCCGCTAGCTGCAACGACGCTGGTGGCATGGGCTTTCCGGGCAGGCGGAAGCGGGCCTTCCGCGGTGCTCCCTGGACCGGGATCCCGCTGCGGGCAGCCGACAGGCCGCGGCCGCCCGGGCCTGGTTCGGCAGGGCGGTGCGCGGCTGTGTAGATCTCAGGTCGTCGAGATGACTGTCAGTCCGGGGACCTTCGCGTTCGGGCCGTGTTCGGAGTTCGACCGGTGATCCTGCGATCAGCTCGTGAGAGCAGGTGGTCGCAGCGGGGGCGTCGGTGTCATCGAGGGCGCCGGGTAGGCGGCGTGGATCGTCTCCAGCGCCCACCTCATCCGGGCCACCGCGGTATCCGGGTGGTCGCCGAACTCGCGCGCCATCCGCGCGGCACACCCGCGGACTCCCAGCCGCCGCAGTGTGGTCCCGACGGCACGTCGCACCTTGTCCGGGGAAGGCGACTCGGTGAACTGCAGGGTCGATGCGAACAGCGCCTCGGCCAGGGCCGCCTCGGCCGTGCCCGGCATCCCGTATCCGGGGAGCGATGTCTTCGTAGCCAGAGTCTCCGTCATTGTTCCTGCCTCGCTTCCTTCCGTCTTCGCGGCCTACCGGGGGGCGCCGCCTTTTGTCTCAGCTTTGCGGCCAGGTCCGCTCACGTCGTCGTGGCCAGCGCCCGACCCGACTACCTGCCAGCAGGAACCGGTGGACCCCGGTCAGCGGCAGGCGATGACCGTGGGGGGCGATGCCGGGCCAAGACCGTTGTGCGGCGCCCGCGACATCGCCTCGCGCGAGCGGGACGGGGACCGGCACGGGAAGCCACCCGCCCGCGCTGCGGAGAAGTTCCGCGGTGGTGTCACATCGGGGTGCGGCCGTGCAGACGGTTGTCCGGCGTCGGCGCGGGCCGCGCACGCCTCCCCACGAACGCACCGAGTACGGCGACCACCGCGTCCGGCGACCGCGCCGGGCGCTGTCAGTGGAGCCGCAGCGGGAGCCGGACGAGAATCAGCGTCCCCTCGCCAGGAGGACTGGTGACCTCGATCGACCCGCCCAGCGCCTCCGCCCGGTCACGCAGGCCGATCAGACCCGAGCCGCGGGCGGGATCGGCGCCGCCCACCCCGTCGTCGCGCATCGAGAGATGAAGGTGGTCGTCCCGCTCCTCGACGGCGACGCGCACCACGGTCGCCTGGGCGTGCCTCGTCGCGTTCGTGAGTGCTTCCGAGACGACGTAATACGCCACCACCTCGATCGGCTCCGGGAGCCGCGTGATCGTGCCGACATCGAGGTCGACCGCGATCGCGGCCCGGCGGGCCAGCGTCCGCAGTGCCGGACCCAGGCCCCCTTCGGACAGAATCGCCGGGTGGATGCCGCGGGCGATCTCGCGCAGATCGTCGACGACCGCGTTGAGCTCGTCCGCCACCCGGCCGAGCTCCGTCTCCAGCTCGGACTGCCCGGCGGGCACCAGGGACTGTGCGAGACGCAGCTGGAGGCCGAGCGAGACCAGACGCTGCTGGGTCCCGTCGTGGAGGTCCCGCTCGATCCGCCGTCGGGTCTCGTCCGCGGCTGCGACGATCCGTCTCCGCGAGGCGGCGAGCTCGGCCCGGCTCTCGGCGTTTCCGACGGCCGTCGCGACGAGCGCGGTGAAGTCCGCCATGCGGTCGGCGGTGCCGGAAGGAAAGGGACCTCGCTTGGTCAGCACGGTCACCACGCCCCACAGGTGGCCCTCGATGGTGATCGGGCTTGCCACCATCGACCGGATTCCCACCTCGCGCAGCCTGTCGGTGATCGGGTCCGACATGCCGCTCCACTGGTCCTCGTCGACCTGGGCGGCGCGGCCGGTCCGCCACACCATCGCCGAAGCGAGGTGGTCGCGCAGCTGCACATGCGTGCCGACCGCTGACCTGATCGGGGCACCGTCGTCACCACTGGTACCACTGTTACCGACGATATCGCCGATATCGCCGACGCTGCCGACGACCTCGGCCGAGGTCCCCCCCGGATCGAAGCGCGCCACGCCGGCGTGGTCGGCGTCGAGCAACCGGCAGATCTCCTCGGCGACCGCCGAGAAGATCTCGCCCGGGTCGATTCCGCGCGCGACGAGCGTGGCGACCCGGCGAAGTGCGGCCTGCTCCCCCAGGAGGCGGGTGAGTTCGTCGCGGCTCGTCTCCAGCGAGCCCCCCATGGTGTTGAAGGCGTGCTCGAGCTCACCGATCTCGCCCGCGCTGGTCTCGGGCAGCCGCGTATCGAGTTCGCCCCCCGCGAGCCGGCCGGCCATTCCCGCCGCCCTGCGAACCGGTAGGACGATCACACGGGTCAGATATCCGGTGAAGACCAGGACGAGGAGGATCGCCCCGGCCAGACCGCCGACGCCGCCGGCGATCGCGCGGCGAGCCGCCGCGTCGTCACGTTCCTGGCGCATCGTGACGCGCGCGTGCTCCAGTGTCCGCAAGCGGTCGACCTCGGCGCGCAGCGCATCGACGCGCTGCTTTCCGTCGGCCGTCGTCGCGACGCTGTGCGAGGAGGGATCGTGTCGCCGCGCAGCCTCCAGGAGCGGCGTCGCGTAATCCCGGATGTACGACGAGACGCCCTGAACGATGCTCCGGACCAGGCGCGGGCCCTCCGGGGTGCCGTCGGTTGCGGTGAGGCGTGCCAGCGTCCTCGCCTGCGCGGGGAAATCGGCACGCGCACCGTCCCACGGTGCGAGAAAGCGGTCCTCACCGGTGATGACGTACCCACGTATGCCGGTCTCGAGGTCGACGATGACCGTTTCCATCGCGTCAGCGGCGATGAGCTCGTCGCTGGCCTGACGGCTCAGCTGTGCGGACTGGCGCAGCTGAGTGATCGCCAACAGCTGGAATGCGAAGGTCGTGCCGACGAGCACCACGAGCAGGGCACCGGCCACCGCCATCCGAACAGTCAGCCCGCGCCTCATGTCATGGCCTCCGAGCCGACGCTAACGGATGCCCGCGCCCTTCACGAATCGGGACATCTCGCGGCCATCGGGCGCCGGACGGTTCCCGTCGGCCAGGAGCGGGGACTGGAGCCCACCGGCGCCGGGCGCCTCGGCGGGCGTCATCGTTGGCCCGTATGACCGGTATGAAGCGTTCCAGGGCAGGCCGGGCTACTCGCTGATCGCCGCTGCGCTCCGGTTCGGCCTGGGGCTGCGTCGGCTTTGGCCTGGGGCCGCGTCGGCGCCGGAGAGTCCCCGCTCGCGGGCGACCGCGTTCGCACCCGGGGCGGCAGCGTCGGCATCGTCCACCGCTGGTACCGGCGCCGCCCTCGCGGGCGGTCCCGCCGCTGCGGGCAGTGCCGTGGCCCCGTCTCAGGCCCCGCCGACTCGCCCCGTCCCGCCGTCGCCTGCGTCCAGCAGCTCCCTGATCGCCCCGGCCGACAGTTCGGCCTTGGCCAGGAAGCCCACCGCGGGACTCGCCGCGATCAGATCCGCGTAGTCCTCCTCGGAGTGCGTCGACACCAAGATCACCCGGGAGGTCGTGCCGCCGTCACGGTGCAGGCGCCTGGCGAGATCGAAGCCGCTCTCGCGGCCGAGGTCGATGTCCACCAGGGTGACGTCGGGCCGCAGCTCCTTCGTCCGGTCGAGCGCCTCGGCACCGTTCGTCGCGACGCCGACCACGGTGACGCCCTCACGCTCCAGCAGCCCGCGCGCGGCATCCACGAAGTGGCGACTGTCATCGACGATCAGGCAGCGCAACATCACACGGCCAAGGTTCCCAGCCGCGCGGTCGAGGAACATTCCCGCTGCCTGGAAGACCGGAACCGGAAACGGCGTGGACGCCTGAATCAGCGGGCGCGCGGGCGCGTTGTGGCGCAGGTCACGGAGCCGACGAAGGCCGGTGCGCTGCCGGCCGCGGTCGTCGTGGCGCGCCGTCCGGTCGAGCCGGAGAGCTCTCCGGCACCGGACGTGACGACCGGTCGGGAAGGTCGGCCATCGGCCGACGTGAGTCCTGAAGGATCCGAGGACCGCTGCCCGGGCACCCGACTCGCCGTACCGCGGACGATGGTCCGTACGAAGGGGTACGAAGGTCGGCGTGAAGGTCCGTACGAAGGTGTGCACGAAGCTCGGTGCGAAGGTCCCTACGAAGGTGTGCAGCCGCTTCAGTGGCACGGCCGACTCCAGTAGATCGCCTCATGGCACGTTCAGTGGCTCGTGACGGGGGTCCTGGTGTCGGTGGACGTACTGAGCAGGCCTACGAACATGGTCTGGTGCAGCGTTTCCACATGGTGCCGGGCGACCTCCCCCGCCGCGGCGGTGTCCTGGCGGCGCAGGGCGTCGAGGAGGTCGCGGTGCTCGCGGTTGGAAGCGCGCAGCGCGTCCATGGGGTAGGGCAGGTAGTAGCGGTAGAGCTCGCGCAGGACCGCGCCGTAGGGGCCGGTGACGGAGGCGATGCCGGTCGCCTCGGCGACCCGGAGGTGGAAGCGCTCGTCGCAGCTGTGGAACTCGGCCCAGCTGGGCACGCGGTCCATCTCCTCGACGAGTTCCCGCAGCTCGGACAGGTCCTCGTCGCAGGCACGGACCGCCGCCAGGTGGGCGATGCCGCATTCCAGGGCGAGCCGGTGGTCGATCAACCGGTGCACGGCGTCACCGGCGGTGCGGTAGGCGTCCGTGGTGAGGACGGCCCCGGGGGTGGGGTGCGCCGCGACCAGCGTGCCCCCGCCGCGCCCGCGACGGCGCTCCAGCACGCCGTCGGCACACAGAGAGACCAGGGCTCGACGGGCGGTGATCTCGCTGACGTCGAGGGCCTGGGCGATCTGTGGGGTGCCGGGCAGGCGGTCGCCGGGGGCCAGCAGGCCCAGGTCGACGGCGAGAGCGATCCGGGCCCGGACCGCTTCCAGCGCGGACAGCCTGCGCACACCGCTCAGTTCGGGGGCAGTGAGTCCGGTGGTCGGGGCGTTGTCGCTGCCGGGCATGGCGTCACCCTAACCAGCTCCGCCGATCATCGCTGCAAAAAGCTCATCTTGAGCACTCTTGTTTAACTGCTCATATTGAACTACTTTCGCGTTCATGTCCCGCCCCCTGCCCCTGGCTCTCGCCCAGCTCCCCCCGCGGCCTGCGCATACCCCGCTCGCTGGTTTCGCGGCCGAGGCGGAGAGCATCATGGCCCGCTTCCCGTACACCCGGATGGCGGTCTTCCCCGAACTGCACCTGTGCGGCGTCGACGCTCTCGGCGCCGAGGCGCACGAGCAGCTGCAGGAGATCGCCGAGCCCCTCGACGGCCCTCGGGTCAAGGAGCTGGCCGCACTGGCGGCGGACCTGGGGATCTGGCTGCTGCCGGGCTCGGTGTGCGAGCGCGGCCCGGCCGGGGAACTGTTCAACACCGCCCTGGCCTTCTCCCCGCAGGGGCGTCTGGCGGCCTGGTATCGCAAGGTGTTCCCCTGGCGGCCGAGCGAGCCCTACGATCCCGGCGACCGGTTCGTGGTCTTCGACGTCCCCGAGGCGGGGCGGATCGGCTTCGCGATCTGCTACGACGCCTGGTTCCCGGAGGTCGCCCGCCACCTGGCGTGGCAGGGCGCCGAGGTCATCGTCAACCCCGTGATGACCACGACCGCCGACCGCGCGCAGGAGGTCGTCCTGGCCCGCGCCAACGCCATCGTCAACCAGGTGCACGTGGTCAGCGTGAACACCGCGGGCCCCGTGGGCAGCGGGCACAGCCTGGTCGTCGACCCCGAGGGCCGAATCCGGGCGGAGGCGCCCGGTGACGGCAGCACCATCCTCACCGACGTGATCGACCTGGACGACGTGACCCGCGTCCGGACGTACGGCACCGCAGGCGTGAACCGCATGTGGGACCAGTTCACGGACACCGACGCCCCCATCGAGCTGCCGCTGTACGGCGGCCGCATCGACCCGCGCACCTGGCGTCCGCGAGCCTGACACCTCGGCTCTCACCCGCTCTCCGTCCCCGCCCGTACGTCCCCCGGAGCCCCTCCATGGCCAACGACGCCACCGGCGCGCCCGTTCTCGCGCGCACCCTCACCCTCAGAGCCGTCGTGCTGTTCGGTCTCGCCTACATGACCCCGCTGATCGTCCTGGGCACCTTCGGCGTGGTCGCCGCCGAAACCGGCGGCGCGGTTCCGACCGCCTACCTCCTCGCCCTGGTCGCGATGCTGTTCACGGCCCACAGCTACGGCAAGATGGCCGCCGCGTATCCCGTGGCCGGCTCCGCCTACACCTACGTCCGCAAGGCGATCGACGGGCGGCTCGGCTTCCTCGTCGGCTGGGCGACCCTGCTCGACTACTTCTTCCTGCCGATGGTCATCTGGCTGATCGGCGGCGCCTATCTCCAGGCCCAGTTCCCGGGCGTGCCGCACTGGACATGGATCATCGGCTTCGTCGCCGTCACCACAGCGCTGAACATCCGGGGCATCAAGGCCGCCGAGCGCGTCAACGACCTGCTCATGGTCTTCCAGGTGCTGGTCATCGGCATCTTCGTCATCCTCTCGGTGCGCCACGTCTTCCACGCGGGCGGCGCCGGCGCGCTGGTGAGCGCCACACCCTTCGCCAACGGCGCGACGACCGCCGCCGGCATCTCGGCGGGTGCCGCCATCGCCGCGTACTCCTTTCTCGGCTTCGACGCGGTCACCACACTGACGGAGGAGACGATCGACCCGAAGCGCACCATGCCGCGCGCGATCCTGCTCACCGCGCTGATCGGCGGCGGCATCTTCGTCCTGGTCGCCTACACCACCCAGCTCGCCCATCCGGGCAGCACCTTCGACGACCCCAGCTCCGCCGCCTTCGAGATCGCGAAGACCATCGGCGGCGACCTGTTCTCCTCGGTGTTCCTGGCCGGGCTCGTGGTCGCGCAGTTCGCCTCCGGCATCGCCGCGCAGGCGAGCACCTCACGCCTGCTGTACGCGATGGGCCGCGACGGCGCCCTCCCGCGCAAGGTCTTCGCCCGCCTCCACGAGCGCTACCGCACCCCCGCGCTGAACATCCTGCTGACCGGCGCGGTCGGCCTGATCGCCCTGCGCCTGGACGTGGCCACCTCGACGTCCTTCATCAACTTCGGCGCGTTCACCGCCTTCACCTTCGTCAACGTCTCCGTGCTCGCCACCTATGTACGGCGTCGCCGCGCCGGCGAGACCCCCAGCCCGCTGTCGTACGTCGTCGCCCCCGCCGTCGGCGCGATCGTGGACCTCTACCTGCTGTTCCACCTCGACGGCAGGGCGCTCACCCTGGGCCTGATCTGGTTGAGCCTCGGCGTGGTGTACCTGGCCTACCTGACCCGGATGTTCCGCGTCCCGCCGCCGGAGATGTCGTTCACGGAGACCGCACCGGAAGAGGTCCCGGGCGCCGGATCCCTTCAGGACGCCAAGTGACCGGGGCCTGATCAGCGGTACGGGTTGCTGCCGGGGCTGACGCCGAGAATCGACGTGAACCGCCGGCAGGCGGCGGCGCGGCTCTGCACCTCATCTCCCTCGTCTCCCTCATCTCTCACAGCGACCCGCAGTGGCTGCTGGTCGCCGGTGGCTGGTGGCCGGTAACGGCCAACGCATGCAGGGGGGTTGACCGCGGGGCCATCGCACTGGAGGGTGTCGCTGGCCCCGCAAAGCCCGTCCTGTCACAGGAGTCCCATGTGAGACATCGAAGGTTACGCAGTCGTCTGAGCGCCGTCGTCGCCGCGACGGCGCTGTGCACGGGCGCTGCCATCACAGCCGAAGCCGCTCCGACAACGATGTCAGCAGCGGCGACAACGTTGTCACAATCCGCGAGGTCCGCCTCCCTCGTCGACGATCCGTCCCGCTACGTCGATCCGCTGATCGGCACGGGCCTGAGCGGCAGTTCGTTCGGTGAGATCAACAACTTCCCCGGCCCAGCCGCCCCGTTCGGGATGATGCAGTTCTCGCCCGACACGCAGAACAGCTACGCCGGCTACCAGTACCACAACGACCGGATCCGCGGCTTCAGCCTCGACCACGCCTCCGTCGGCTGCAGCGCCTTCGGCGACGTGCCGATCCTGCCGGTGGTCGGCGACATCGGCTCCGCACCCTGGGACCGCACCGAGAAGTACGGTCACGGCACCGAGAAGGCGCAGCCGGGCTATTACGCCGTCACGCTGGAGGACTCCGGCGTCCGGGCCGAACTGACCGCGACCACCCGCACCGGCCTCGCCGCCTTCACCTTCCCGGCCACGGACGCGGCCCAGGTGCTGGTCAAGGGCGGCGCCAGCCTCGGCGGCAATGACGCGGCCGACATGAAGATCGTGGGGGACCGCCAGGTCACCGGGTCCGCCACGACGGGCCACTTCTGCGGCAAGTCCAACACCTACACGGTCCACTACGCGATCACGTTCGACCGTCCGTTCACCGCACACGGCACCTGGGACGGTTCGACCGTCCGTCCGGGCGGCGACTCGGTGGACGCCAAGCGCGCCGGGACCTACCTGACCTTCGACACCAGCGGCGGGCAGGACCGCACTGTGCGGGCGAAGGTGTCCATGAGCTACGTCGGCGTGGCCGGTGCGCAGGCCAACATGGCCGCGGAGATACCCGGCTGGGACCTCGGCGCCGTCGCGAAGAAGACCCGCGACCAGTGGACCGACACGCTGCGGAAGGTGCGGGTGGCCGGCCGTGACGAAGGTGAACTCAAGACCTTCTACACCGCGCTGTACCACTCCCTGATGCATCCGAACACCTTCAACGACGTCGACGGCCGCTACATCGGATTCGACGACAAGACCCACACGCTGCCCAGGGGCCGCAATCAGTACGCGAACTTCTCCGACTGGGACACCTACCGCTCGCTCGCACCACTGCAGGCCATGCTCTGGCCCAAGGAGGCGAGCGACATGGCGCAGTCGCTCGTCAACGACGCCGTGCAGGGCGGCTGGTGGCCCCGCTGGCCCATGGCCAACCAGTCCACCGGCCAGATGACCGGCGACAACTCGGTACCGTTGGTCGCCGCGCTGTACGCGTACGGGGCACGGGACTTCGACGTCAAAACGGCGCTGAAGTACCTCGTGAAGGGCGCGACGACGGTGGACGACAGTCCAGGCGCATACCGTGAGCGTCCCGGCATCGAGAGCTACGTCGAGCGCGGCTATCTGCCCAACAACGACTCCGCGCGTGGCGACCACCAGCTTGTGGGCGCCTCCATCACCCTGGAGTGGTCGATCGACGACTTCGCCATCGCGCAGCTCGCCGAAGCAGCGGGCGACAGCGGCATTGCCGCCGAGTTCACCCAGCGCGGCCAGAACTGGCAGAACATCCTCAACGCGTCGACCGGCTACCTCCAGCCGCGCACCGAGGACGGACTCTTCCCGGACGGCCCCGCCTTCCAGGCCCCGTCCTCCGGCCAGATCGGGCAGAGCGGCTTCGACGAGGGCAACGCGGCTCAGTACAACTGGCTCGTCCCGCAGAACATGGCCGGTCTGGCCACGGCGATGGGCGGCCGCGAGGTGGCCGTCAAACGGCTCGACACCTTCCTGACCCAGCTCAACGCGGGGCCCAACGCGCCCTACATGTGGGCCGGCAACGAGCCCGACTTCGCGGTGCCGTGGGCGTACAACTACTTCGGCGAGCCCTGGAAGACACAGGAGGCGGTCCGCAGGATCGCGACCACCCTCTTCAATCCCACACCGGACGGCGAACCGGGTAACGACGACCTGGGCGCACAGTCCGCCTGGTACGTGTGGGCCGCCCTCGGCGTCTACCCCGCCACGCCGGGCACGGCGGACCTGACCGTGCACAGCCCGCTGTTCGAGCGTGCCGTCCTCGACCTGCCCGGCTCCCACGACCTGGACATCCGGGCACCCGGGGCGTCCGCTGACACCAAGTACGTCCACGGGCTCAAGCTCGACAGCGCCCCCTGGAACCGGACCTACCTGCCGCGGAGCGTGGTGAGCAAGGGAGGAAGGCTGGACTTCACGCTGGGAGACAGCGCGGACTCCACCTGGGCCACCGGCGCGAAGGCCGCCCCGCCGTCGTACCAGGAGGGAGAGCATCCCTTCCTCGCGAGCGTCTCGCCCAGCCAGGTCGTCGTCGACCGGGGCAAGTCGGCGACGTTCACCGTGGCCGCGCAGCGCCTCGGCGGCAAGGACCGGACACTCACCGTCACGGCCGAGGCGCCGGCCGGACTGACGCTGAGCGCCAAGGAGAAGACGCTGACGCTCGCCAAGGGCTCGGGCTCGGGCAGTGTCGAACTCGCCGTCACCGCGGGAACGGACACCGCCGACGGCTTCTACGAGATCCCGGTGACCGTGCGCGGCAGGACCGGCCCAGCCGTCAGGCAGACCATCCACGTCCAGGTCGCCGCCAAGGGGAGCTTCGGGGCCGCGTACAACGCCACCGGCATCTCCAGCGACACCAACACCTCCCAGGGCGACTTCGACCGCTCGGGCGGAAGTTACTCCCGGCAGGCCCTGGCCGCGGCCGGTCTGGTGCCCGGCGCGAAGGTGATGGCCTCGGGCACGACCTTCACCTGGCCGGCGTCCCCGCCCGGGCGCCCCGACCACCTCTACGCGGCGGGCCAGACGATCGATCTGAGCACGCAGTCCGACAACGTCCGACGGCTGACGTTCGTGGGTGCGGCCATCTACGGGGACGTGCGGACGACGGCCACGTTGACCTTCACCGACGGCAGCGAGGAGCAGACGGATCTGTCGTTCGGCGACTGGGTGCTGCCGGGCGGGAGCGACTCCGGGACACCCGTCTTCGGCAACTCCGTGGTGGCCAGGGCCGCGTACCGCAATCCCGGGCACGGCGGTCCGGCGTACGTCTTCGCCACCAAGCCGTTCGAGGCGCCCGACGGCAAGCGAATCGCCGCGGTCACCCTGCCGGAGAACGTGAACATGCACCTGTTCGGTATCGGCGTCGGCTGACCTGTGAGGGAACACGAGAGGGGGCTTTCATGAGTCGACGCTCATGAAAGCCCCCTCACTGTCGCGTCCACACCGATCTGCGCTCCCTGCGAGCAGGCTCCGCTGGGGGCCAGGCCCCCTCGCGTGTTCAGCCGCTGAACGTAGGACACAGAGTCGAAGACGCCGCTGCCGCGGGTGGCCGTTGCTGTGAGCAGCAACTCCGGGACAGCGTTGTCGCGAGGTGCGCTCGCGCCGGGCACGGCGGTGGCGTCGACAGCACTGCAGTCGACCGTGGAGACCCACACCGGGCCTCGCGAGTGAGGGGCGACCGACCGGCGGCGCCGGTCCCGTCACTCTGCCGGAAGCCTGACTGGGCGTAGGCGCCTGCCTTGAAGTAGCCGCTCTTGAACTTGGCGGCGACGGTGGCCTTGAGCGTGCCGTTGTAGTAGACGTCGACCTTTCCGTCGTGGACCACGAACTTCCCCTGGAAGCGGGTTCCCAACTTGTAGTCGGCGGTCACCAGCTTGTAGTGCGTGGTGTTGTAGGACGTGATGTACAGGCTGGTCCCCTCGAGACGGAACGATGTCACGTCGCTCGATTCGTCGTGCATCTGTCCCGCCATCACATGCGGTTTGACCTGGGGGAGGTGCGTGATGGCCTCGTCGACGACCATGGTGTGCGTGCCCGACGTGGACGACCAGCTCGTCGTCGACGACCCGTTCGCGGTCATCTCGCCCAGTTCCGACCGCGGGTAGCCGGTGTTGCGGTGGCGGCCCCGGTGACGGCGGCCCGCGTGAGGATCGCGCTGCAGCTCGCGGCGGTCGTGAACCAGGAAGCTTTGCTGTACGTCGACAGTGCGGGCTGCTTGATCTCCAGGGGGTCGCCGTTGCTGTCGGGGGTGGGGAGTTGGAGCTTCCATGCCTTGCTGAGGCCGATGGCCGCGGCCGGTGCGGGGCAGGTGGCGGCCTTCGCCGGAGCGGCCGACGCGCTCTGCACCGAGGCCAGGAGGCCGGCGGCGAGTGCGGGTGCGGCGACGAGGACCAGAGCCCGGCGAGGGGTCCTGCGCGCTCGTGCATGCTGGTTCATGTGAGGCTCCTTCATGTGTGGGCCGCGACGGGGCCCAGGTGGGGACTTGGCCGGTCGGGGTGCTCGCCGCTGCGGGCCAGAAGGCGAGCTCTCGTACGATCCCTTCGTCGATGCCGATACCGAGGCCGGTTCGCCCGGCAGGCCTGCCGGCACCTCGGCAACCCCGGCGCGTACAACGACCTGGTGGCGATCGGTGCGGTGACCGCGTTGGAGGATTCGGATCTGCGGGTCCCGCAGACATGTCGGTGATCGGCTGCGACGACATCTCCCTCGACGACTTGCCCAGTTCGCGCCGACTCACCACGGCTTCCTTGGCCCGGCACGAACTGGGGCGGCAGGCCGCCCAGAAACTGGAGACCCTGATGACCGCCGGCGGCGACACGGAGCCCCTGTACATTCCGATGCAGCTCCGCGTACGCCACACCAGCGCGCCGCCTGCGGGGCTGCCGCGCTGAGGAGCGGGCGGCGGCGGTGCTGCCGCGGCTTCTGTGGGACGCGGTCGGCCTGGTTCCTTTGGCCGTCGGCGACGAGGAGGCCCGTGAACTCACGCGAGGCTATGGCCGGCGCACCCTCTGGCACTTCCGGGAAATCCCTGGGTGCCCTCCCTTGGGTCAGCGGGTCCGGGTTTGGCTGCCAAGAAACCGCGCGGGCCCATTACTTGGGAAACCGGCGGCCGGAAGACGCGTTGTAGCTGGTCAGGGCCTATATGCGGTGGCCAGGGGAGGACACCTCGGGGCTGGGCCAACTTGCCTCGGGAGTGCCGGCGAAGATCGTTCCGTCGTTAGGGTCCAGCGATATGGCCCTTCCCTCAGCAGCGCCGCCGGTGACGGCTGCGGCTTCCGAACCCGTCCCTCCCGCGATCCTCATCCGGGACCTGCGGATGCGCTACGGCGCGCGCGATGTGCTCCACGGAGTGAATCTGGAGGTGCGGCGGGGGGAGGTACTGGCGCTGCTGGGGCCCAACGGGGCCGGTAAGAGCACCACCATCGAGATCCTGGAGGGTTTCCGGCGGCGCTCCGGTGGAGACGTCAGCGTGCTGGGCACCGATCCCGAGCACGCCGACGCAGCCTGGCGGGCACGGCTGGGGATCGTCATGCAGTCCTGGCGCGACCACGCCCGGTGGCGGGTCGGGGAGTTGGTCGAGCACTTCGCGCGGTACTACCCCGACCCGCGCGACGCGGGCGAGCTGCTGGAGACCGTCGGGCTGTCGGAGCAGGCCGGCCAGGAGTGCCAGAAGCTCTCCGGAGGCCAGCGGCGGCGTCTGGACGTCGCGCTGGGCATCATCGGCCGGCCCGAGCTGCTCTTCCTCGACGAACCGACCACCGGGTTCGACCCGGAGGCGCGGCGCGACTTCCACACACTGGTGGAGCGGCTGAGCGCGGTCGAAGGCATGACGGTCCTGCTCACCACCCACGACCTCGCCGAGGCCGAGCGGCTGGCCGACCGCATCGCGGTGCTCGTCGCCGGTCGGCTCGTCGCCGCGGGGTCCATCGACGAACTGGCCGCGCAGATCCAGGCCGACGCCGACGTGCGCTGGTCCGAGGACGGTCGGCGGTGCCGGCAGCACACCAAGGACCCCTCCGCTCTGGTGTGGGACCTCCACACCCGGCTCGGCGGCCCCATCCCTGACCTGGAGGTGCGCCGGCCCACGCTGGAGGACACCTATCTGGGCATGCTCCACCAGGAGGAAGCGTGATCAGCCGACAGTCCCTCGCCGTTGGGCTGCACCGGGGGAGGACAGAACTGCGGCAGACCGCGCGCACCCCGCGCGAGTACCTGGGCCATCTGACCAATCCGGCGATGTTCCTGCTCACCGCGTCGTTCCAGACCGGCACCATCCCCGGCAGCCCGGTGCCTTCCTCGCGCATGGTGATCGCCGGAAGCGTCGCCGCGCTCCTCGCCATGATCGCGATGGTGTGGCTGCCGCAGCAACTGGCCACCGAGCGCGAGGACGGCACGCTGCTGCGCCTGCGCGGCACGCCCGGCGGCATGGCCGCCTACCTCTTGGGCAAGACGGTGATGGTCCTCGCGATCGCCGGCCTGAGCACCGCGCTGCTGCTGGCCGGAGGCGCGCTCACCACCGACTCCGGTTTCCCCCGGAGCGCGGACCAGTGGGGCACCCTGCTGTGGGTGACCACGCTGGGTCTGGTCGCGCTCTCCCTGCTCGGCGCCGCGGTCGGCGCGATGCTGCCCAACCCACGCCAGGCCCTGGCCTGGGTGATGATCCCCATGCTCGGACTCCTCTTCATCTCGGGGATCTTCTTCCCGGTCACGAGCATGCCGCGGTGGCTGCGGATCACCGGCGAGGTCTTCCCCCTGAAGTGGATCGCCCAGGGCATCCGTTCCGCCCTCCTGCCCGACAGCGCGCTGGTGGCAGAGACCGGCCAGAGCTGGCAGCACTGGCAGACCTTCGGCGTGCTCGGAGCGTGGACCCTGCTGGGGCTGCTGCTCGCTCCGCGGCTCCTCCTGAAGTCCTCACGCCGGGAGTCCGGCAGCCGCCTGGCGGCGCGCCGTGAACTTGTCGGCCAACGTTCCTACTGAGAGGGGAGATCCCGTGACCTCCACGCACAACACCAGCATCATGTACCCGATCCAGCCCTCCAGCACCGGGCAGATCCTGCCCTTCGCCCGGCTGTTGCAGCGCCGCGGCGCGGGCCGGCTGTGGCTGGGCCAGTCCCTGCGGCTTGACACCCACCAGCTCTTCGCGGCCCTGGCCGGCATGGGGTACCGCATCCCGATGGGCAGCGGGGTGACCCTCGCGCCGCTGCGCCACCCGTACGACGCCGCCGTGCAGGCGCGTTCGGTGGCCGCGCTCAGCGGCGCCCCCTACGTGGCCGGCATCGGCCCGGCCGCACCGGAGTTCCAGGACTCCCTGCTTCCCGAGCGCTACGCCAAGCCGCTCACCGCGATGCGGGAGTACATGACGTCCATGCGCGAGCTGCTGGACGGCGGACTCGCGCGCCGCGACGGCGCGTACCACTCCATCGACGCCCAGCTCATCGCCCTGGACGCCCCGCCGGTCGAACTCGGCCTGGGCGTGCTGCGCCCGCGGATGGCCACGATGGCCGGGGCGGTCGCCGACGTCGCCGTCACCTGGATGACCCCGGCGCACTACATCGCCGACACTCTCGTGCCAGCCCTGGCCAAGGGCGCCGCGGCGGCGGACCGTGCCGCGCCGCGGGTGGCGACCGTGATCCATGTCGCCGTCGCCCGCCCCGGCCGCGACATCCGCCTGGCGGCCCGCCGCGGCGCCGGCGCCCACCTCAGTGCCGCCCACTACACCGACATGCTGCGCCGCGCCGGCGTCCCCGCCTACGCGCACGACCCGGACGCCGGCGCGGACGCCCTGGTCGACGCAGGGGTGTTCGTCGCCGGAACGCCCGACGAGATCGCCGCCGAACTCCACCGCTACCGGGAGAGCGGCGTCGACGAGGTGGTACTCAACCCGGCAGGCGTCATGCACA
Source organism: Streptomyces sp. NPDC058246 (assembly GCF_042881985.1). Lineage (NCBI taxonomy): Bacteria > Bacillati > Actinomycetota > Actinomycetes > Kitasatosporales > Streptomycetaceae > Streptomyces > Streptomyces sp. NPDC058246. Next base: position 86,533 of record NZ_JBHVWZ010000012.1, read on the forward strand.
TCGAGGGTCTGGGCGCCGTCATGACCGACCTCCAGGACATCCTCGCCGCCCTGGACCGCCTCCATGGCTGAGAACGCGCCCCCGCCCGAAGGACCGGCACCGGACTTCGGCGCCCGCAGGGTGCTCTTCGCGGGCACCGGCTCCCTCGGGGTGATGTTCATGCCGATGTGGCTCAACTGGCTGCGGACCGCGTACCCGGACATCGAAGTACGCACCATGCTCACCCGGTCCGCACAACGGTTCGTCACGCGTGACGCACTGACCGCGTTCGCGGGCGGAACGGTCCTGCAGGACGTCTGGCCGGACGAGCCGGAAGAAGGCGCCACCCACGTCGAGCTCGCGCAGTGGCCTGACGCGATAGTCGTCCATCCGGCGACCTACAACTTCGTCAGCCGGCTGGCCCTGGGCGCCGCCGACACCCCCCTGCTGCTGGCCCTGCAGTGCACCCGGGCACCCATCGCCATCGCTCCCGCGCTGCCTCCGGGCGGCGCGGAGTCGTACGGCTACCGCCGGCACGTCGCGGCACTGGCGGAGCGCCCCAACGTGACCGTGGTGCCCCCGCAGCCGGGCTACAGCGTGACGACCGGCCGCCCGGGCGCCACCGTGGCCACGCCGCTGCCCGCTGTCATCCCCGCCCTGGAGCAGCTCAGGGCCCGTCTGGCGGCCGCCCCTTCACCTGGAGAGGAGGAGGGACGATGACGCAGCCGACCGCGTCCGCCGTGCAGGAGTTCGCCACCGGTTTCCTGCGCACCGCCATCCACCCCCACGGCCCGGGATACGTGTGGATCCGCCGCCCGGGCGACGACCGCCCCGTCCCGCTGAGCGCGCCCAGCGCGCCGGTGCGCGCCGCGCTCACCGCGCTGCGCCCGGCCGGTCTGCGGCTCGCGCTCCCGGAGGCGGTCGGCGACGCCCTGCACTACCGGGTGCCAGGCCCGGTCCCGGTGGCGAAACTCTGCGTGGGCCGCGCCCTGGGTCTTCCTCCCGGGCTGGTGGCCGGAGCCGTGTCCGGGACGGGCGCGGCGCTGCGCCTGCTGCACACCACGGTTCCGGCGTCCCTGGCCGTCTCCGGGCCGCCGGGCCCTGCCCGGCTGGCGTCCTGGATGCACGAGGGCAACGGGCCGCGAGCCGCGTCGGCCTTCCACACCATCGTCCGCCGCCAACTCGGCACCGCCCGGTGGAACCTGGTGCGGGAGTGGTGCCACGCCCTGGCCACCGACCTGAGCGGCGGGGTCTTCCTGCACGGTGCGCCCAGCCTGGGCTCGGTCGTCGTGGGGGACGCGCCGGATGGCGGCTGCCTGCTGTCCGGTGAGGATGTGGCCCGCGGTCCCGCCGACTTCGATTTCGGCTGGCTGCTGGGGGAGTTCGTCGAATGGCGGATGACGCTGCAGCGCCGGACGCCGGGTCTGGACCTGGACCCGGACGACTTCCACACCGCTCTGGACGCCCTGGCCCGCGGCTATGGTGCGCCGGCCGATCCGGTGGTGGCCGGGCGGGTCGCGGTGCTGCGGGTGTTCACCCATGCCCATGACTTCGCCGCGTACATGGGGTGGCATCCCGAACTGCTCGAATACACCGTGAAGATCGCCGAGCTGATCGACGACGAGGGCGCCCAGGCCCTGCTCTGACCGCGGCGCGGCCCGGCGTCCGTACGACGATTGTGCCCCCCGGTGGCGACCGCCACCGGGGGGCACAGGTCATCCGCGGGCCGGACCGGCCTCACCCGTGTCGGGGCGGGCCGGCCGGGCGGGGATGTGGTTCATCTTCCAGCGCGTGTAGGTGCGCCGAGGGATTCCCAGGATCTGGCAGTACCTCGAGACGTTGATCCTGGCGTCCTCCCTGATGGCCTCGAGGTCTGAAAAGGGACCGTGCGGTACTCACCCGATTTACGCCGTACGCGCAGCTGGACGTAGGCTTCCCCGAGTGCGGTCTTCAGTTCCGTGATCTCGGAAAGGAGTTCGCGTTCCCGCTGGGCATTGCGGGACATTCCTCCTTCGAGGCCGGTGCGTCCGCCGTCGAGAAACTGTCGTTTCCAGTTTCCGATCGACTGCTCAGAGACGCTTGCGCGGCGGGCGGCCTCGGCGATCGTCCGGGATCCGGACAACACCTCGAGGACGATCTTCAGTTTTTCCGCAGCTGGCATTACCGGAGGGCGTGACATCGCCTCTCGTCTCCAATTCATAACGCGCGGGGCGCTGTTGAGTGCGCGTCCCGCGGTAGATCTGGCGGGGTGTCAGGCGGAGCGGCGGTCATTCCGTTCCGTCGGCCTGTCCCCGCGTGAGCTGCAGCGCCTGTGCGTCAAGGTCCAGGCCGACGGCCTGAAGACCCGACTCAAACAGGGCTGTGGCAGTTCACGAAGATGTGTGGGAATCCGAATGCCTGCGACGGACGGTGTCCGTGCGGGCGCATGCCGATCTGACTTCTTGTTGCTCCATTTGTTTCCCCCTAGGAAAGACGGGTCAGGTCTTTCTTGTGAACTCGCATCTGTTCTGCCGGTTTGCGGCAGTGGTGAGGCGTCGCGACCGGGCTGTGAAAGATTGTCCGCAGCCCCGTGAATGCCTTGCGATATGAAGATCATATCCCTGGCTCATCGCGCAGGGCAACAAACTTGGGCCGTATTTGAGGTTGCGCAATGCGGACATATTGGACCGTAGCGCATGTGATGTCCTGTCCCCGTTTCCGTCGTGGACCGGTGGCTGGAAACGGCCGGCCACCGGAGCCGGGCGTTCACCGGCATGCCGCCCGGCCGCAACCGGTCACGCCTTTGCCGCACCGTCCGCGACCTCGGCGTCCGCGATCTCGACCCCGCCGATCGCGCGCAGCCCGGAAGCCAGACGGTCCGCGTTTCCGACGATGACGCCGCTGAACGCGTCGGGATCGAAGAACTCCCGGGCCACCTGGGCGACCTGGTCGCGGGTGACGCCCCGCAGCAGGTCGGGGAAGGCCGTCACCCGCTCCGGCTCGTGCCCCAGGCACACCGCGGTGGCCACACTGCTGGCGAAACCGGCCTGGGACGCCAGGGTGAGCATCGTCATACCGACGGTGTACTCGCGCGCCGCGTCCACCTCCGCCGCCGACGGCGCCACGGTCGCCAGGCGCCCCAGCTCGGCCCGGATCTCCTGGTAGGCCGTCGCCGTCGCCTGCGTGGCGGTGTCGGCGTCGGCGGTGAGCATGAGGCGGTCCAAGTGGTCCTCGAACCCCGCCTCCGCACGGTAGGCCAGCCCCTTGTCCTCCCGGATGTTGGTCACCAGCCGGGAGGAGAAATACCCCCCGAACACCAACGTGGCCAGACTCAAGGCCGGAAAGCGGTCATCGGTGCGTGCCACCGCCGGTCGCACGAGCTTGATCTGCGACTGCACCGCGTCGGCCCGTGGCACCAAGGCGACGCGCCCGGCGCGCAGCGGTGGCAGCGGCAAGGGCGCCGGCGACGGCCCGCCCGCGCCCCAGGAGCTGGTGGCCGAGGCCACCGACTCCACCGCCCCCTCCGGATCGAGATCCCCCACCAGCACCAGCACCGTGCCCCGCGGGCGCAGCCGCTCGTGGTGCAGGGCCCGCACCGCCGCGCCGGTGACCGCGGCGACCGGTGCGGGAAAGGGCACTTCCTGCAGCGCGGCCAGTTCGCCGTAGCAGTGCGCCACCAGGGCCTCCTGCGCGACCACCTGCGGCTGCGCGCGGATCAACGCGATCTGCCGCACCATCCGCTCGCGGACCGGCCCGATCTCCGCCTCGTCCGCGCTCCCCTCGGTGACCGCGTCGGCCAGCGCGCCCAGCAGGGTGTCGAGCGCGTGGCCGGGAGCGGACCCCGACACCTGCAGCCACTGCGAGGAGCGATGGGCGGCCAGCGTGACGCCGTGCCGGGCCATTTCGGCGTCCCGGCCCGCCACCTTGCCGCGCCCGCGCCGGAACAGGACGGTTGCCAGGACTTCGGCTGTGGCCGCGTGCGCGAAGGTGGCGCCGGCGAAGGGCACCGACATCCGCAGTTCGACCATCGGGGTGGAGGGCTGCCGGGCCGCGATCACCCGCAGGCCGCCGGGCAGCACGGTGTCGGCCATCGCTGGCAGGCGGTGGCCGCGGCGGGCCTCCAGCGGCGGCAGCGCGCGCGCTCCGACCGCGGTGCGGCCGATCTCCGCGGCGCTGCGATGGGCACGGGCGGGCTCCCCGGCGGGGGAGGGGACCAACGAGGTGACGGTCACGAGTCAGCTTCCTGACGGGATCGGGTGGAGGGACGGTGACGCGGCGGGGTGCAGGCTCAGCACGGCGCGCGCGTCCGGCCGCAGGGAGGCGGCGGCCTGCGCCAGGTCCCGCGCGCTCACGCGGGCGAGCCGGCCGGGCAGTTCACCGACGAGCTCGGCCTTGCCGAAGAGCACCTCCTGCGCCCCCAGGGCGCGGGTACGAGCCAGCAGCATGTCGTACTTGCGGTGCATTCCGACGCTGCTGAGGGCCGTGGCCCGCGCCAGCTCCTCCTCGGTGGGGCCCTGCGTCGCCAGCGCCGCGAGCTCCTGGTCCAGCACCTCCAGCAAGTGGTCCGTCGCGGTCTCCCGCGGATGCGTCGCCACGCACAGGAACGTCTCGGGATCCCGGGCCTCCAGCGCGCCGAACAGCCCGCAGCCGGTGCTCACATCGGTCACCAGGGGCGAGGGGCCGTGGATCATCCGCCGCCGGAGCCTCGACGACTCGCCCGCACCGGTGAGCACCACGCACAGCACCATGTGCGCCAGATAGGCGTCCAGGTCGCTGTTCGGATCCGGCATGCGGTAGCCGACCGCGGTGGCCGGCATCGGCGCGTGCGGGTCGGCGTGGTCGCCCCGCAGTTCGCGCTCGGGTGCCCGCTCGCTCAGGTCGACCGGAACCGGCGGGCGCCGTACCGGGACGTCGTGGAAGTGCCGGTGGACCAGCTCGGCCGCCCGGCCCGGGTCGATGTCGCCCGCGACGGTCAACACCGCGTTGCCCGGCGCGTAGTAGCGGTCGAAGAACGCGGCGCATTCCTCGACCGTCGCCTGTTCCAGGTCGGTGAAATCGCCGTAGCCGTTGTGTGCGTTGGGATAGGTCCTGAAGAGCAGTCCGGGCAGCACGGTCCAGGGAAAGCCGCCGTAGGGTTTGTTCATGACGTTGAGGCGGATCTCCTCCTTGACCACGTTCACCTGGGTCCGCAGATGGTCCTCCGTCAGTTTCGGGGCACGCATCCGGTCGGCTTCCAGGAAGAGAACGCGCTCCAGTGCGGCGGACGGAACCACCTGGTAGAAATCCGTGTAGTCCTGGTGCGTCGATCCATTGGCGGTACCACCGGCCGCCTGCACATGACCGAAGTGCTCGGTCCTGGCCACGCTCTCGCTGCCCTGAAACATCAGATGCTCGAAGAGATGGGCGAAGCCGGAACGGCCCCGGGGCTCGGACCGGAAACCGACGTCGTAATGCACGCTGACGCCCACCGCCGGAACGCCGGATATCGAGTAGAGGACGACCCGCAGGCCGTTGGGCAGCGTGAAACGGTGCAGGTTCTCAGGGGGCATGCCCGGTACCTTAGGGGACCGCGGCGACGCCAAGAAGGCCGCAGATAACCGGTTACTTTGGTCCGGAAAGCCGCGCCCGCACCGCTGCTGACGGCGCGTCTCCCCGGCGCCCCGGTCCGCCCCCACCCAAGAATGACGCGATAGTGAGCCATCTGTTGTCGGCGCCCGCGGACGCTTCCTACGCTCCGTGATCGTGATTACAGATCAAGAATCGAAGTCCCTCCCGACCCGCGTCCGCTTCGATCCGGTCCACCTGGACAAGGCTCCCGAAGTGGATGCGTTTCTCGGCCGGCTCGGACTGGGTTTCTTCGACGCGGACACCGTCGTCGCCCACATCGGCCGCAACGACAACTGGGCCGGCACCACCACCACGGGCGCCAAGGTCTTCGTCAAGCGAGTCGGCGGCGGCGACCCGGCGGACGTCCTGCGGCGCTACCACCGCATCCTGGCCTTCGAAACGATCGCGTCACGCCTGAGCGGCAGCGAACTGCGGGGTCCTGAACTCCTCGGCTCCGACGAGGAACACCGTCTGGTGGCCTTCACACGCCTGGAGGACGCCCAGTCGGGTTTCGAGCTCTCGACCGACGATGCCTTCGACGACGCCCTGTGCCGCCGCGCCGGCCGCATCCTCGGCATCCTGCACACGCTGCCGCTCGAACCCGGCACCTTGGACGACGACCCCCACCCGTCCCCGTCGATGGACCACTTCGACGCTCTGTCGCTGCCCGTCTTCATCCACTCGGCCTTCGCCGAGATCGAATCGTGGTCCCTGCTCCAGGCGGACGCCGAGCTGGCCGCCGCCCTGCACGAGCTGCGCCGCCGCGAAACCGCCGCGCCCCAGGTGCCCACGCACGGCGACATCCGCCTCGACCAGTACCTCCTGGCCGCCGACGACCTCTACCTGAGCGACTGGGAGGAACTGCGCTCCGGCGACGCCGCCCGCGACATCGGTGGATTCGCCGGCGAGTGGCTCTACCGGGTGATCCAGGGCATCCCGAAGTCCATCAGCGAGGACCCCGGCCACACCTTCGGCCGCGAAGCGACGCACGAGGACATCCTCGCCCACGGCGCGCGCGAGATCGACCGCCTGCGCCCCCGCATCGAAGCCTTCTGGGCCGGGTACCGCGAGACGCGCCCCACCCTGGACGACGGCTTCACCACCCGTGTCGCCGCCTTCACCGGCTGGCACATGATCGACCGCATGCTCGCCGGCGCCAAGTTCGGCACCCGGCTGTCGGCCGGCGACCGCGCGGCCGCCGGCATCGGACGGACCGTCCTGCTGGCCCCGCAGAACTTCACCTCCGTACTCGGTCTGGAAGGCACCTCATGATGACCGCCCTGGGCCTCATCGCCCCTGAGATCTCGACAGCACTGGCCAGGACCGAGGTCGCCGCAGGCGGCCTGACCGCCGCCGTCGGCGAGAAGGAACTGGACGCCAAGACCCCCGGCGCCCTCGCCAAGCAGCTCGGTGACCTCTTCTACCAGGACCTGCACGCCGGGATGGAGGATCAGGACGACACCGCCCGGCAGCGCAGCCTGCGCGACGACGCGTTCGACCAGCAGCTCTTCGCCGCGATGCCGCACCGCACGAGCCTCGTCCCGGCCACCGTGGTCGGCGACGGCTCCCGGCCGGACACCGTGATCGTCCAACTCGACGGCCTGCGCGTCCAGGTCGCGCGCGACAGCATCACCGACCACCGGCCGGACGCCGCTTCCGCGCAGGTCACCCTGCGCATCCCCGCACAACGCCCCTCCCTGTCGACCGGGTTCTTCCTGACCGACGGCTCCCGCGGACGCGTCGGCGGCTCCCCGATGCTGCGCCTGTACTTCCACCTGACCCATGCCGAGGCGGCACCCAAGGCCTGGGGCACGGTGCTGTCTCAACTGGAGGCGCTGGGGCTGCGTTACCGGGCCAAGGTCACCTCGTCGCTGAAGCACTTCCCGCGCCGTGACGCGCTGGTGGTGTACCTCGGCTCTGACGCCTGGCACGCGGCCGCCGACATCGCCGCGTCCGTCCGGGGCCTGCCTGGACTCGGCGACGCCACCTCGCCGTTCGTCCGCCGGATCGCCGACGGAGTGGGCGCAGCCTGGGAGCCGGACGACCCGCGTTCGGGCAAGGGCAGACTCAGCTTCGGGGAACATCGCTGCCAGGTACTGGCCGAGGCACTGGTGAGACATGCCGTGCGAGCCGACGGCGGTTCCCGTGAGGCCCTCATCGCCGAGGCGTACCTCAACGCCGGCGTGGACCCGCTCATGCCCGCCCGGAATCTGGACTCTCCCGTACTGCCGGGAATCGGCCTGGCATGACCACGGGTCGGTGAGCCGATGAACCACACCCCGCACCCTGTCCCGCCGGCACTGACGGCCGAGGACAAGGCCGGCATCGTCCTGAGCGTGCTGTCCGGCCGCGAGACCGTCGCGGAAGCCGCCGGGCGGCACGCCCACCTCTCCGAACGGTCCCTGCTGGACTGGCGTGAGGCGTTCATCGAAGGCGGGCTGCGCGAACTCCAGGGGAGCGCGGCCCACCGGCCGCCGCCGCGCGAAAGGCTGCTCGAGGCCGAGGCGGCCGAGCTGAAGAGCGCACTGGGCGAGGTCTGCCTCGAACTGAACGTATGGCAGGCCCTCAGGACCTACCCGCGGCGCCATCCGGAGCCCGGATGACCGCCGTCCGCACCCCGTTCCGAAAACCCCCACTCCGCGGTGGGGGTTTTCGCGTTCCCGGGGTGCTTTTTCCCCGGACGGGTCGTCCTCAATTTTGAAGGGGCGGAAGTGTGAGCCAATTCCTGTGGATCGGGCGAGAATTTCGCAGGTCGCGTGGGTCCTGGCAAAGTCTCCGATAATTTTCTCGTAGCGCGGACGACGGAATGTGCGGTCGAATGGGTGCAGAGCGGGAAAGTCCCCGCTCCACATCTCACTCATCGAAGGAACGTCATGAACACCGCAGACCAGCTCCTGACCGGCTACACCGCCTACACCAACGCTCAGGAGTTCGGCGCCAGCGCGGAGGCCCAGGCCCCGGCGACGACGCCCACCGTCACCGTTTCCTCCCCCGAGTGCGTCTACTTCTCCCTCGGTGCGTCCGCCGGCAGCATCGCCAGCACCAAGGCGTGGGGCTGCTGACCCAGCATCACTGATTGACCAAGTGGGTGTCCGCCGTAACAGGCGGACACCCACTTCTGCGTTATGCGGAACAGGGTGCTTGCCACCGGGGAGGCGCGGCCCCAACTTTCCCGCCGCGATATGTGCGCAACGAGGTTGGGTTCCGCTGCGAAAAGCGCAGGTCACGGAGCCGGCATTGCCAAATATGCATAAGATTTCCATGGTCGCGCCACCGGGAATGTGGTCGAATGGATCTCGGGCAGGAAAGATCCGGCCCATCTCGTTGGATTCAGTGAAGGAATTTCATGAACACCGCAGACCAGCTCCTCGCCGGCTACACCGCTTACACCAACGCCGAGGAGTTCGGCGCCAGCGCCTCGGCCGACGCCCCCGCCACCACCCCGAGCATCCTCAGCTTCATCGGTGGCTCCAGCGGCGGCTGCGGCGCGGCTGTCAGCGCCATCTCCGGTGCCGGCGTCTCCGCCACGGCGCACTGGGGCTGCTGAACCATCTGCCTGCTCGCAGGCAGTGTTCCACCGCTGGGCGCCTGTGCCCCTTCAGGCGCCCAGCGGCATTTCTATGTCCGCTCCCCGTCGGCACCACCGGCGCCCGATGCCTCGGCTCCGGCCCGGCGGGCGGCTCCGGCCAGCGCCTCCAGGGCGGCCAGGTGCGCGGCGAGCGCCTTGCGGCCGGTCAGGGTGAGAGCGACCCAGGTGCGGGGCCGCTTGCCGAAGTAGCCCTTGCGGACACTCACGTAGCCGGCCTTCTCCAGCGCGGCGACCGTCTTGCTCAGTACGGAATCGGTGACCCCGCAGTAATCCCGCACCGTGCTGAACTCGGCCTCGGCGCAACTGGAGAGGAACGCGGCCACCGTCAGCCGGGTGGGGTGGTGGATCTCCTTGTCCAGGCCGGGCGGGCCCGCGTCGGTCACGACGCCTCCCGGGCACCGGCGCGCCCGCGGCCGGCCTGCAGCCAGGACACCGCGCCGGCCACCACGCCGAATCCGGCGAACGCTCCGGCCGTACCGAAGAGGAGGGCCCCCACCAGGCCCGCGGCGAAGGGGATCAAGGGCAGGACCCACCCGGTCCCGCGCTCGCGCCGGGCGAACCACGGCGCGACTCCGGAGGCGTGCTGCACCCTCCAGGTCACCACGAGGAAGGTGCCCGCGCAGAGCAGTGCGGCCGCGAGGATCCAGCCCTCCCACCGGGGCCATACCCGCGCCAGGCCGAAGCCGCTCATGGCCGCGGCGAGCAGCAGGCCGTGGGCGGCGGGATACCAGGCCGGCACCGACCGCGCCGACTGCCGTGCCGCGTTCTCGGCGGCCCGCGCGGCGCGCAGCGCCGCGGCGGCGGACTCGGCGCTGGGCCGCATCGCTCCTGAGGTGTTCATGGGTTCTCCGGCTTCCGTACGACGGGGTGCGCTTACTCATGCCAGACTGGCATCTACTTTCCAATCTGGCAAGTAATTTCCGTCTCGGCGTGTCCGGGCGTACGAGAGCCCCGCCGGGAACGGATCCCGGCGGGGCTCTCGTCAGCGCAAGTGGGCAGGTGAACGCCGACCCTGAGCACGCGTCACCTACGACAGGCGGACGTCACGCCTGCTGGGCGAGCTTCGCTTCCCGCGCCAGCTCGGTGGCGGCCACCAGGCTCAGCCCCGGCAGTTCCTGGCGCAGGGCCCGTATCGCCGCCACCTCGTGGGCTACGGGGTCCACGCCGTCGCGCTCCAGGATCGCCCGGGCCCACCGCACCCGCGGCTCCCCGCCCCGCTCGGCCAGCTCGTCCAGGATCCGCGCGGCCCGCCGCAGCCCGGGAGCCTCGTCGGCGGGAGCGTCCGACAGGGCCTGGCGCATCGCGTCCCGCGCGTCACCGAGATCGCTGAGCGCAATCAGGTGCACTTCCTTCTTGTTGAACATTCCCGTTCCTTCTCTCTCGCCGGCCGTCCGCGATCGCCGCCCGGAGAAATGCCGGACGGATGAACTCCCGGCCACGCTACAGGCTGCCCCGGGTGCCCCCTCCGCCGCGCAGAAGAATCCCTTCTTCGGCACCAACTTTGCGGCGCCGCCACCTGAGCCAAAGTATTGGAGGGCCAACGCAGCACGGCAGTTGGCCCCGGCGGGCCAAGGATAGGAGTTACTTTGCCGCGCAAGCGTGTGGTGGACTGACTCAGGCTCGAGCGCGGACGGTGGAAGCGGGTCCTCGTCATGGCACCGCAGAGGAATCGTGCATCACGAGAACGGCCTCCGGTCGCATACAGCGCCGTCCTGGGAGGACGGTGCCCTACTCGCGGTCGCCGCCATTGCCGGTATCTCGGCCATGGCAGTGAAAGCGCGCCTCCCGCTGACTCTGGTTCTCCGTCATATGTCCGGGACGGCGAACTCCAGGACACCGCACCGCTGAACACGATCCCTTTTCACACGAGGTGGAACAAGCGCATGTCAGTCGCCCGCGACAAAACCGCCCCCGGCCTGAGACTGGGCGCCGACCTCATCAGCGGCGCCCGCCTCCCATTGGCCGTCGCAGCACTGCTGGCGCTGATATCCGCTGCCGCGACACTGGTCGTGCCTCTGATGGTCAGAGACCTCGTCGGAGCCCTTTCCGGCACCGGCGGGCTCGTCCGGCCGGTCACGTTGATGACCGCCGTCGCTCTCGCCGGCGCCCTCGCCGCCACCGTCTCGGGCTACCTGCTCGCCCGGGTCGGCGAGAAGATGATCCTCCGCCTGCGCTCCCGCGTCATGGAGCACACCATGCGCCTTCCGCTGCGCGAAGTGCGTACGCAGGGCCCCGGCAACCTCGTTGCACGCGTCACCTCCGACGCCATGATGCTCCGCTCCGTCATCGACGTCGGGGCGATCCAACTGCCGCTGTCCGTCATCACCGTGATCGCCACCCTGATCGTCATGAGCATCCTGGACTGGGTCCTCGTGCTGATCACCGTGGGGTCCTTCGCGCTGGCGGGCGCCGTCATCGGCCTGGTCATCGTCCGGGTGCGCCGCAGCATCAACGCTCAGCAGACCGCGCTCGGCGAACTCGCCCAGCGTTTCACCGCCACGCTCGCGTCCCTGCCCACGATCAAGGCTTACCGCGCGGAGGCCCGCACCACCCAGGGCCTGGCCCAGGACGCCTCCGACCTGACCGACTCCACGCTCCACAGTGCCCGCCTGCAGTCCCTCATCGGCCCGGTGATGGGCCTGGGGCAGCAGATCGCCCTGGTCAGCATCATCCTCGGCGGCGGTGCCCGCATGGCCTCCGGCGACCTGACCATGCCGGACTTCATCGCCTTCCTCCTCTTCCTGCTCCAACTCGTCGCCCCGGTCGCCGTCGTCGCCTCCAGCATCAGCCAACTCCAGGCCGGCCTCGCCGCACGCTCACGCTTCGACGACCTGCTCTCCCTGCCGCAGGAGGCCGCCGGCACGGCCACCACCAGCCCGGTCCCCGTTCAGGGCGCCCCCGGCGTCGAGTTCGCCGACGTGGCCTTCGCCTACGACGGCGAACCCATCCTGGAAGACCTGACCTTCTCCGCCCCTCGACGCGGTCTCACCGCCCTCGTCGGGCACTCCGGCGCCGGCAAGTCCACCGTCCTGACCCTGGTCGAGCGCTTCATGCACGCCGACCGGGGCACGATCCGCGTCCTGGGCCACGACGTGGACGGCTGGCCGCTGGACGACCTGCGACGCCGGGTCGCCTACGTCGACCAGACCTTCACCCTGCTCGAAGGCACCGTCCGCGACAACCTGCTGCTCGGCAGCGACACCCTCCTCGGCGACGACGCCCTGCTGGAGGCCCTCGATGCCGTGGCCCTGCGCGACGAGATCCTGCGGCTCCCGAACGGCCTCGACACCGTCCTCGGCCGCGCCGCCGACCTCTCCGGCGGCCAGCGCCAGCGCCTCGCCCTGGCCCGCGCCCTCCTCACCGACGCCGACGTGGTCCTGCTGGACGAACCGACGTCGCAACTGGACAGCATCAACGAGCAGCGGCTGCGTGATCTGGTCACCCGACTCGCCCAGGACCGAGCCGTTGTGGTCGTCGCCCACCGGCTCTCCACCGTCCAGCACGCCGACCACGTACTCGTCATGGAGTCCGGCCGTGCTCTGGACGCCGGAACGCACCCGGAACTGCTCGCACGCTGCCCGCAGTACCAGGACCTGGTCCGCAACCAGCAGTGGCCGGCGGAAGCGCACACCGTCCCGCAGGGCGTCCCCGCCAGCCAGTTGCCAGGGGCCGCCGAACTTCTGCCACGGTGAGGGGCGCAAGGCGGGAACCGTTTCTGCTGCCCCTTTTGCCGCGGCGTCGGCGACGACGGCCATGGTGGCGTCGGTACCAGTGTTCGCTCCCTCGCTCGCTTTTAGGTGCCCCCGGGAAGTGACTAGCCCTATGCCTCCTCATGTTCCTGATGTGTCGTCAGGTGAGTCGGCATTTGATCAGCATCAGTCCTCGCCCATTCCGTAACGGGTGTTGGATCAGGTACTTGGCCGGCAACGTCACAACAGCCCGCTTCGCGCGGAAGCCCAGGCAGGGAGCCTGCTCGTCAGAGAGCCTGTTCGTCAGAGAGCGATGTTCCTCACAATCATCGACTCCGAGGCGTGCCAGTGTAGGGTGAAGAACGCCCTTGACCTGCAGAAAGCGGGCAGGGAGCCGTCCTTCAGGAGTCCAAAGTGCTGCGAACTCTGTTCAAGTCCAAGATCCACCGCGCCACCGTCACCATCGACGCGGATCTGCTCGACGCCGCCGATCTGCTGCCCGGTGAGCTCGTGCACATCGTCGACGTCACCAACGGCGCCCGCCTGGAGACGTACGTCATCGAGGGCGAGCGCGGCTCCGGGGTAGTCGGCATCAACGGAGCGGCCGCCCATCTCGTGCATCCCGGAGATCTGGTGATCATCATCAGTTACGCTCAGGTCTCCGACGCCGAGGCGCGGGCGCTGCGGCCGCGGGTCGTGCACGTCGACCACGAGAATCGGATCGTGGCCCTCGGCACCGACCCGTCCGAGCCGGTGCCGGGCTCGGACCAGGAGCGCAGCCCGCAGGCGGTCACCGTCTGAACCCCAGGTCGGGCACCGGCTGAGCAAGCAGTGGACCCGAGGACCCGAAGCCCCGAGGAGTGCCGATGAGCGATATCGAGATCCGCGACGACCGGGCGGGCGGCCGCCTGGAGGCCATCGCCGGGGACGAAGTCGTGGGCCATATCGAGTACTTCGTGCTCGAAGCGCCCGCGCGGGCCCTCGTCCCCGTGCACACCATCGTGGAACCCGAGCACGAGGGCAAGGGCATCGCGGGCTCCCTCGCGCGGGAGCTGTACGCCATCGCCGAACGCGAGGGCATCGTGGTCGCGCCGCTCTGCCCGTACGTCGTGAAGTGGGCGGCACGCCACCCCGAGGAGGCTCCGGCGGCCGACCCCGAGCTCCTGCAGGCGGCGGTGGAGTGGCTCAAGACGCATCCCGGGCGCTTCTGATGAGCGCGCCCGGCTCACGCGCCGGCGGGCCCGGTTCACGGGGGAGCGGCCCCGGATCACGGGCGAGCGGGCCGGGCTCACGGGCGAGCGGGCCCGGTCCACTCGCACTGCTGCACACCTCGCCGCTCCACGTCCCCGTCTTCGACGCCCTGCGCGACGAAGCCCATCAAGGGCTGGAGCTACGGCACTTGGTGGTCGAGGAGCTGCTGGGCCGGGCCCGGAGCGAGGGCCCGGACGCGGTCGCCGACGACGTGCGGGCGGTGCTCGACCGGGCCGTCGCGGACGGCGCCCGGGCCGTGCTCTGCACCTGCTCGACCATCGGCGCTGTCGCGGAACGGGCGGCCGCCGGAGTGCCCGTGCTCCGGGTGGACCGCCCGATGGCAGCCGCCGCGGTGGCCGCGGGCCCGCGCGTCGTCGTGCTCGCGGCGGTGCACAGCACCCTGGAGCCGACGGTCGCCCTCGTCGAGGAGGAGGCCCTGCGGGCCGGGCGTCGCGTCGACGTACGCACCGTGCTGGTCGACGGGGCCTGGTCCCTCTTCGAGGCCGGTGACACGGAGGGGTACGCCCGCGCGGTGGCGGTCGCCGCCGACGCCGTCACGGACGCCGACGCGATCGTCCTCGCCCAGGCGTCCATGGCCCCGGCCCAGCACCTCACCACGACACCGACGCCAGTGCTGTCGAGCCCCCGCCCGGGGCTGGCCGCCGGTGCTGACGTGGTGTGTGCGTCGTAGGTACTGGGCCCGTGTGCGGGGCCGGCCGTCGCCGCTGACATGGTGTGCGCGCCGTAGCCACCGAGCCCTGCCCGGGCTGCCTCCCGGCGCTGACGTGGTGTGCGCGTCGTAGTCACCGAGCCCCCGCCCGCGGGGCTGCCTCCCGGCGATGACGTCGTGTCCGCGTCGTAGTTATTCGGCCCGTGTGCGGGCCGAGCCGTCAGCGTCGGCCGGCGCGCGCGTCGTAGTCACCGGGCCCGCGCCCAGGGCTGGCCGGCGGGGGTGATGTGCGCGTCTCAGTCATCGCGCCCTCGCCCGGGTCCGGCTGCCGGTTGGACGCGGCGCGCGGCGTAGCCGCCACCAGACCCTGCCCGGGTTGGTCGCCGGGAGGACGCGGTGCGCGCGTCGTAGTCGCCGGGCCTCGCCCGGGCTGGCTGGCGGGGTGGTGAGCGCGTCTTAGTCATCGCGCCCGCGCCCGGGGCCGGCTGCCGGGATGGACGCGGCGCGCGGCGTAGCCGCCACCAGACCCCGCCGGGGGCCGGCCGTCGGCGGGGGCGGGCTGCGCGCGTTGTAGTCACCGGGCCTCGCCGGGCTGGCCGCCAGGAGGACGCGAGACGCGCGCCGTAGCCGCCGGGCACCCGTCCCTGGCCGACCGTCGGCTCCGAAGCGGCGCGCGCCCCGCATCCCGCACTCCGGGTAGGTCCACCCGGTCTGCATCCCCCGCGCGACGGGGTGAGTGGGTGCGCGGGGGCCGGGTACGCGTGGGACAAGTCCAGGGCCGACGTACCGACTGGCTGGAGGACACCATGACGCATCCGTTTCCCGATCCGGTGAAGCCGGGACCCACTCCCGGGCCCGGGCCTGGGCCTGGGCCGGGCCCCGACCGGCCGCAGCCCTTCCCGGATCCGACCCCGGACCCGGGCCCCCACCCCTCGCCCGAGCCCGTCCCGAATCCGTCCCCGATCCCGAAGCCGCCGGGCCCCGACCCGGTACCGGAGCCGGAGCCGGAGCCCAAACCAGGACCGATCTCCTGAGCGGCTCCTGTAACGCGCCGAGGCCGTCACGCCCCCGATCCCAGGGGGCCTGACGGCCTCAGCGGCGCGAAGGCCTACGCCCGCGCCCAGCTCTACGCCTCGACCTCCGACCGGTCCCCGCCCCACAGCGTGTGGAACGACCCCTCCCGGTCCGTACGCCGATAGGTGTGCGCCCCGAAGAAGTCCCGCTGCCCCTGAGTGAGGGCGGCGGGCAGGCGCTCGGCGCGCAGGGCGTCGTAATAGGCGAGGGCCGCCGAGAAGCCGGGCGTGGGGACGCCCTGGCGGGTGGCGGCGACGAGGACCTCACGCCAGTCGTCCTGAGCCGCCGCGATCTCCTGCGCGAACGTCTCGTCCGACAGCAGGCTCGGCAGGTCGGGCCGCGTGTCGTACGCGGCCCGGATGCGGTCGAGGAAGGCGGCCCGGATGATGCAGCCGCCGCGCCAGATGGCGGAGATGGAGCCGAGGTCGATCTTCCAGTCGTACTCGTCGCTGCCCGCGGCGATCTCGTGGAAGCCCTGCGTGTACGACACGATCTTCGACGCGTACAGCGCCTGCTCCACCCGGTCGGCGAAGGCCGCCGCCTCGGACTCGCCGAGCTGCGTCGCCTTCGGCCCCGCGAGTCCGCGCGAGGCCGCGCGCAGGTCGGCGTGCCCCGACAGGGAGCGCGCGAACACCGCCTCCGCGATGCCGGACACCGGAACACCCAGGTCGAGGGCGATCTGCACGGTCCAGCGGCCCGTGCCCTTCTGCTCCGCCCGGTCCTCGACCACGTCCACGAACGGCTCGCCCGTCGCCGCGTCCACATGCGACAAAACCTCGGCGGTGATCTCGATCAGATAGGAGTCCAGCCGCCCGGTGTTCCAGGTGCGGAAGATGTCCGCGATCTGCGCGGGGGAGTAGCCCGCCACGTCGCGCAGCAGCTGGTACGCCTCGCCGATCAGCTGCATGTCGGCGTACTCGATGCCGTTGTGGACCATCTTCACGAAGTGCCCGGCGCCGTCGGGACCGCAGTGGGTCACGCAGGGAGAGCCGTCCGGCGCCTTCGCGGAGATCTTCTCCAGCATCGGGCCGAGCGATTCGTACGACTCCTTCGAGCCACCCGGCATGATGCTCGGACCGTTGAGCGCGCCCTCCTCGCCGCCGGAGACGCCCGTGCCGACGAAGTGGATGCCCTGCTCCCGAAGCGCCCGCTCCCGGCGCCGGGTGTCCGCGAAGTGCGCGTTGCCCCCGTCGATGATCATGTCGCCGGGCTCCAGCAGCGGGGCGAACTCCTGGATCACGGCGTCGGTCGGCTCACCGGCCTTCACCATGATCATCAGGCGCCGCGGCCGCTCCAGCGCCTCGACGAACTCCTTCGCGGTCTCCGTCGCGACGAAGTCGCCCTCGTGGCCGAACTCCTCCACCAGCGCGTGCGTCCGGGCCGCGGTGCGGTTGTGCACGGCGACCGTATAGCCGTTGCGTGCGAAGTTGCGGGCGAGATTGCGCCCCATGACCGCGAGACCCGTGACGCCGATCTGGGCTGAAGTGCTCATACGGTTGGCTCCTAAGAGGTCCGGTAAGAGGACCTGGTATCGGTGTATCGGTGTATCGGTGATGCCAGTCGTGCTCGTCAGTACTGCCGTGCTGCCGGTCGGTCCTGCTCGCCAGTATTCCCTGGCCATCCTGACGCGTCGGGGATGTGTACGCAGAAGAAGCCCCGGGTGCCTCATCGTGCGACGCAACCACGAGAGGCAGCCACCCGGGGCGGCCACGTGACGGGCACTCGGGCGGCCACGTGACGGGGCACCCGTGCAGCCACGTGATGAGGCACTCGGGGCAGCCATCCGCAGCAGCTGCGCGAGGAGCCCCCCGTGGAGCCAACCGAGGCTGCCGCCCCCCATCTCGCGTGAGGGCACAGAACGACCGATTGCCGTCTTGTCATGGCCTGTTCGCGGCCTCTACTTTTGCCGCTCCTGACGCATGTCTAGGGGGGCTCGCTCATGGCCGTACGCGGTCGGCACCGCCGGTATCAGCCGAACAGGCTCAACCGCGCCTCACTCACCGTCACGGCCGGCGGCGCGGGCATCGCGCTCCCGCTCGTCACCAGCGGCGTCGCCCACGCGGCCGATGTCGGCACCTGGAACAAGGTCGCCGCCTGCGAGTCCAGCGGCGATTGGAGCATCAACACGGGCAACGGCTACTACGGCGGGCTCCAGTTCACCCAGTCCACCTGGGAGGCGTACGGCGGCAAGGTCTACGCGCAGCGCGCGGATCAGGCCACCAAGGACCAGCAGATCGCGGTCGCCGAGAAGGTGCTCAAGGGCCAGGGGCCCGGCGCCTGGCCGGTGTGCTCGGTCCGCGCCGGGCTGACCAGAGGCGGCGACACCCCCGAGATCAGCCCGTCCGGCACCTCCTCCCGGACGACCGAGCGCTCCGTCCGGGACGTGAAGCCGCAGACCACGCCCCAGTCGCAGGCCGGCACCGCCGAGATGTACACCGTCGTGCACGGCGACACGCTCTCCGGCATCGCCGCCACCCGGCACGTGCAGGGCGGCTGGCAGCGGCTGTACGCGGCGAACCGCACGACCGTGGGCTCCGACCCGGACCTGATCCTGCCGGGCCAGCGGCTGAACCTGCGCGGCAAGGCGCAGGCGCCCGTGCACAACGGGACCGCGCCGGGGTCGACGGAGAAACCCACGACCGACAAGACCACCAAGCCCACCAAGGCCACCGAGCCCACCAAGTCCGGGACGTCCGCCACGTCGACAAAGACCACGACCACCGCGGACAAGGCGAAGAAGGCCCCTTCCTTCGTCGCGCCCGTGAACGCGGCGACCGGCACGCCGTACCATGCCGCCGGTTCGTCCTGGTCGAAGGGCTACCACACGGGCGTCGACTTCCCCGTGCCGACCGGAACCTCCGTGAAGGCGGTCGCGGCCGGTCAGGTCGTCAGCTCGGGCTGGGGCGGCTCCTTCGGCTACCAGGTGGTGATCCGGCACGCCGACGGCCGCTACACGCAGTACGGCCACCTGTCCGCGATCTCCGTGAAGGCAGGGCAGAGCGTGGTGAGCGGTCAGCGCATCGGCCGCTCCGGGTCCACGGGCAACAGCACGGGCCCGCATCTGCACTTCGAGGTGCGGACGGGGCCCGGCTTCGGTACGGACATCGACCCGGTGGCCTACCTGAGGGCCGGTGGGGTCAGGATGTGACCCGCGTGCGGTGGTGGCTGACGAAGGGCACCGGTGCGTAGGGCCCGCCGTACAGGGCGGCGCAGTACGGCAGCGCGTCCGAGGACGTCGACGCCCCCGAGTCGTGCGACGCGCCCTCCACCACGGGCACCCGGGCCGGCGCCGGTACGAAGACGTGCTCACCGGCAACGACGGGCGGCTGCCTGTCGGCGGCCTGCTCCGGGAGCCCCGCGAGCAGCTCCTCGACCTCTGCCTCGGCGGGGGTGAGCGGGGCCAGGGGCACCTCTGATCCCACCGCGACCGATCCCACCGCGACGGACACCGGACCTTCCCCTTGGATTCGGCGTTGCCCTGGGACTTGCACTTGGCCTTGCCCTTCGACCTCCCCTGGCTCCACCGCGAAGGCCACCGGAGCCGGTTCGAACGCGACGGCGTCGGGCGACGGTTCGCGCGCGAAGGTGATCGGAGCAGCCAGGTCGAGGGCTGGGTCGAGAGCCAGTTCGCGAGCCGGTTCGAGAGCGCCGGTGACGGAAACGCCGGAAGCCGAGGTGCCGACCGGATCGTCGGCGTCGGACTCGGCCGCGACCGCCGGCCTGCCGGGCGCGGGCGTCGGCCGCGTGCTGCCGCCGATCCGCTCCGTCGTGAGCAGAATCAGACCGCCCGCCGCGACGACGCCGCACGCCAGCGCGAGGGCGGTGCCCGTCGTGCCGTAGCGGAAGGTTTCGCCGAACATCGTGATGCCGACGGCCGCCGCCACGACCGGGTTCACGACCGTCAGCGTGGCCAGCGGCGCCTCCAGCCCGGCGCCCCGGTAGGAGGCCTGCGACAGCAGCATGCCGGCCGTCGCGAAGACGCCGATCACGACGAGGCTGGACAGGTCGGAGACCGAGACCTGCCGTGACCAGTCCACCGCGACCGTCTTGGTGAACACCGAGGACATGCTGAAGGCGATGCCCGCCGCGACCGCGAGCAGCACACTGCGCACCGCCGGGTGCCGGTGCGCGGCGCGGCCCGCGACCATCAGGGCCGCCACCGAGCCGCCCGCCACCACGGCCAGCGCCGCGCGCTGGGTGCCGCCGAGCGACTGCGCGTCGGAGGCGCCGACCAGCGACAGCAGGCCCGCCAGGCCCACCGTGGCCATGATGGCGCCGCGCCAGGCGGTCGCTCCGGCCCTGCGGCCGACGAAGAGCGCGGCCATGGGGAGGGCGAAGACTATGGTCAGCGCGCCGAGCGGCTGTACGAGGCTCAGCGGGCCGTAGGCGAGGGCCACCACGTGCAGCAGCCCGCCGAGGCCGTTCAGCGCCACGGCGGCCCACCAGCTCGGCCTGCGCAGCGGCGCGTAGGTCTGGCCGGGAGAGGTCAGGGCGACCTGTTCCTGCACGATCGCGCCGCCTGCGTACGCGACGGCGGAGACGAACGAGAGCAGCACGGACAAAGCGAGGGCACTCATGAGTCCCTCCTCTGCGTACAAGGGGCGCGGTCTGCCCGGTGCGACGAACGGTCGGCTTCCATGCGAACAACGATGCCCTGGGATTTCGTCCACGTCGTCGTACCTGAGCAGGCAATGAGTCCTACTGCCGATGGAGTACGAATCGCCCACTGTCCTCCCCAAGGTGGGTTACACCGACGGCCGACCCGCTGGTGGAAACCCCTAGGGGGCTTGGTACTACTGCTCTTCGTGGACCTCGACCCCGAACTCGTGGCGCTCGACGCGCTCGGCGGCTTCTTCGTGCTGCGCACCGGCGTACCGCCGCGCGGCCCGCTGCCCACCCTCGCGCAGGCGTACACGACAGACCGGGGGGAGATCCGCGAACAGGTTTACCCGGATCCGATAACTTTCCGTGTTCATAAAGTGACGCAGAGTGTGCGGGCGCCGGAATCGCGGATCGCGGTCTCGATCGCGCACCAGGCCCTCGCGGCCCGTCTGTGGTCCATCGCGCTGGGTGCCGCCGCGCTGTACGGGCAGGTGCCCGACCTCGGTCCGGAGCTGTTGCGATGGGATCCGGACGGCAGTGCTCCGGGCGACCTGTGGCTCACCGAGGTGCGCGCGCTGCCCGCCACGGCCGTCGACGAGGTCGTACGAGCCGGCCACCTCGTCCCGCTCGCGGCCGCTCTGCGTGCCCGGTACCGCATCTCACCAGGCCTGTTGTGGGGCAACGCGGGGTCGGCCCTGGCCGGCGCCCACGGTCAGCTCGACCGCTGGGCGCGCGCCAACGGCCGTACGGACGTGGCCGATCGGGCCCACGCACTCGCCTCCCGACTCTTCGCCCACCCCGACCTCTCCGGCACCCTCGACCCCCGTACGCTCCGTCGCCGCAGCTGTTGCCTCTACTACCGTCTGCCCGGCGGCGGACTCTGCGGCGACTGCTGCTTCGACCGGCCGCCGCGGCCCGCGCCCCGCCGTTCCTGACACCGGCGTCCTCGCGTGGTCTTCCCCAACCGTCCCATCTGAGTGACCATGAGGGGCACCAGCCGCTATGACGGGGGGTTCTGTGTGCGCGTGGGACTGCTGACCCGGGAGTACCCGCCGGACGTGTACGGCGGCGCGGGCGTCCATGTCGAGTTCCTCGCCCGGGAGTTGCGCAGCCTCACGGACCTGGACGTGCACTGCTGGGGCGAGGGCGCCGCGGGCGGCGTCGTACGCCACCGGCCCTGGCCCCTGCTCGACGGCGCCAACGACGCCCTGCGCACCTTCTCCGTGGACCTCTCCATCGCCGCCGCCCTGGAAGGCCGCGAACTCGTCCACTCGCACACCTGGTACGCCAACCTCGCCGGACACCTCGGCAAACTCCAGCACGGCATTCCGCACGTCGTGACCGCCCACTCGCTGGAGCCGCTGCGCCCCTGGAAGGCCGAGCAGCTCGGCGGCGGCTACGCCCTCTCCAGCTGGGCGGAACGGACCGCCATGGAGGCCGCGGACGCCGTGATCGCCGTCTCCGGCGCCATGCGCGAGGACATCCTCGGCTGCTACCCGGCCCTGGAACCGGCCAAGGTGCGCGTCGTGCACAACGGCATCGACACCTCCCTCTACCGGCCGGACCACGGCACCGACGTCCTCGACCGCATCGGCCTCGACACCTCTCGCCCGTACGTCCTGTTCGTCGGCCGTATCACCCGCCAGAAGGGCGTGCCCCAACTCCTGCGCGCGGTGCGGGAGATCGACCCGGTCGTGCAGGTGGTGCTGTGTGCGGGCGCCCCCGACACCCCCGAGATCGACCGCGAGTTCCGCGAGCTCTTCCAGGAGCTGAGCGGCGTACGTGAGGCAGTGCACTGGATCCCGCAGATGCTGCCCCGCCCGGACGTCATCCAACTCCTCACGCATGCCGCCGTGTTCGTCTGCCCCTCGGTGTACGAGCCGCTCGGCATCGTCAACCTGGAGGCGATGGCCTGCGGAACGGCGGTGGTCGCGTCCCGCGTCGGCGGGATCCCCGAAGTGGTCGAGGACGGTGTGACGGGCGTCCTGGTGCCGGTCGAGGGGGACTTCGAGGCGAGTCTGGCGACCGCCCTCGACTCCGTGCTCGCCGACCCCGGCACCGCCCGGCGCATGGGCGAGGCCGGACGGGAGCGCGCGGTACGGGAGTTCGGCTGGGACACGGTGGCACGGCGGACCGTGCAGCTGTACGAGGAAGTCCTCAAACCGGGGTAACCATCGGACAGGTGTAGTTCAGCAACCGGGCCTGCCCGGCAACGGGGCGTGGCTCGACCGGGCATGGAGGGGCGGCGGCATGGGGCGAATGGGGTATCCCCTGGTCGAGCGGAGCCGAGACCTTGGGGCAGGACCTTCGGTACTGGGAATCGTACTTGCGGGTGGAGAGGGCAAACGTCTGATGCCCCTCACCGCGGACCGCGCGAAACCCGCGGTCACCTTCGGCGGTACCTACCGCCTGGTCGACTTCGTACTCTCCAATCTCGTCAACGCCGACATCCTGCGCATCTGCGTCCTGACGCAGTACAAGTCGCACTCGCTGGACCGGCATGTGACCACGACCTGGCGGATGTCGAGCCTGCTCGGCAACTACGTCACCCCGGTACCGGCCCAGCAGCGGCTCGGCCCGCGCTGGTACCTGGGCAGCGCCGACGCGATCCTGCAGTCGCTGAACCTCGTGTACGACGAACGGCCCGACTACATCGCGGTGTTCGGCGCCGACCACGTCTACCGCATGGACCCGCGGCAGATGCTCGCGCAGCACATCGAGGGCGGCGCGGGCGTGACGGTGGCCGGGATACGGGTGCCGCGCGCCGAGTCCTCGTCCTTCGGGGTCATCAGCCCCGGCTCCGACGGCCAGACCGTGCAGGGCTTCCTGGAGAAGCCCGCCGATCCGCCCGGCCTGCCGGACGACCCCGAGTGCGTCTTCGCCTCGATGGGCAACTACATCTTCACCACCAAGGCCCTGGTGGAGGCGCTCCAGCGGGACGCCGAGGACGAGCACTCCGTGCACGACATGGGCGGTTCGATCCTGCCCATGCTCACCGAGCGCGGCGAGGCGCAGCTGTACGACTTCAGCGACAACCACGTCCCGGGGGAGACCACCCGCGACCAGGGCTACTGGCGCGATGTCGGCACCCTCGACGCGTACTACGACGCCCACATGGACCTGATCGCCGAGCGCCCCGCCTTCAACCTCTTCAACCGCAGCTGGCCCGTCTACACGCACTCCGGTCAGCTGTCGCCGGCCAGATTCAACGCCGGTGGCATCGCCAGCGAGTCCATCATCAGCGCGGGCTGCCTGATCCGCGGGCAGGTCACGAGGTCCGTCCTGTCGCCCGGAGTCGTCGTCGACCCGGGGGCCGTCGTCCAGGGCTCCGTCCTGCACGACAACGTCCACATAGGCCGGGGTGCGGTGGTGCGCGGCGCCGTCCTCGACAAGAACGTCGAGGTGCCGCCGGGCGCGACGATCGGCGTCAACCCCGATCGGGACGCGGACCTCTACACGGTCTCCCGGGGCGGAGTGATCGCCCTGGGCAAGGGCCAGCTCGTGTCATAGACGCGCGACGGCGGCCCCGGTGCGCCCTGCTGTCACCGGGGCCGTCGCCATGCCGCCGGTTCGGCACGCCACGCGCCATGCCGCCGGTTCGGCACGCCACGCGCCATGCCGCCGGTTCGGCACGCCACGCGCCATGCGGCTTGTCATGTACCTGGACAGAAAGCGGAACCCGTGTTGTCATGCCAACTGCCGTTGATGACAACGTTGTTCCGCCTGAGCAAGAGCCGCCACACCCGTCCTCGACGAGGAGGATCCGTGCGCATCAGACGACTCAGAGACCGACTCGCGTTACTGCTCGCCGCGGCGCTCGGCGTCGCCGGGCTCACCTCGGCGCCCGCTCTCGCCGACGACCCCGCCGAGATCCACGGCCTGAAGGGCGAGTACTACACCCAGTCCGCCCCCGGTGCCTTCGACTTCCATGAACTCAAGGCCACAGGCGTCGACCCGAACCTCGACTTCGACGACCTGGAACCCCGACTGAGGTTCGCCACGGGCCAGGACAACGATGTCAGCGTCCGCTGGACCGGCAAGCTCGTGCCCGAGAAGACCGGTCCCACCACCTTCTCGATCATCGGCGACAACGGCTTCCGCCTCTGGATCGACGGCCGGCTCGTCATCGACCACTGGGTGGACGACTGGGACCGGGAACAGACCGCCGAACCCATTGATCTGACGGCAGGTCACGCATACGACGTCAAGCTCGAATACTTCGAGCACTACGGCGGCTCCCACCTCCACCTGCGCTGGACCGAGCCCGGCGGCACCAAGACGGCCGTCCCGCGGTCGGCGTTCCGGCTGCCCGACGGTTACGACTACGACGGTGCCCTCACCGCCACGGTGCGCGCGGACGGCCGTACCCTCCAGCTCGACTTCGCCCGTCCGCTGTCGGCGCCGCCCGCCCGGCTCGCGGACCACGTCGAGGCGGTCATCGGCGGCGCCAAGTGGCCGTTGGGGGAAGCCCGGTTGGACCCGGCCGACCCCAGGTCCCTGCTCGTGGCCCTCGAGGAGCCGGTCGTCGGCGACAAGGCCGGGACCGCGCGCGGCACGGTCGACGTGCGCTACGACGGCGCCGGCGGCCTGAGCGACGGATCGCGCACGATCGGCGCGTTCTGGAGCAGTGGGCCCAACCGGTCGACGTACGAACTCCGTACCCGGTGGGCCGACGAGGTCTCTCCCGGCAACGCGCACCCGGAGTACCCGCGACCCCAGCTCACCCGTGACGCCTGGCGGAACCTCAACGGCCGCTGGCAGTTCGCCGCCGCCACCGCGGGGGAGCGGCCCCCCGTCGGGAAGACGCTCGGAGAGCGCGTCCTCGTCCCGTACCCCGTGGAGTCGCAGCTCTCCGGCCTGGAGCGGCACGAGGAGCGCATGTGGTACCGACGTACCTTCACCGTCCCGGCCGACTGGCGGATCGGCTCCGGCAAGCGGCTGCGACTCAACTTCGGGGCGGTCGACTGGCAGGCCGAGGTGTACGTCAACGGGACCGAGGTCACCCGACACCAGGGCGGCTACGACAAGTTCGGCGCCGACATCACCGACGCGCTGAAGCCCGGCCGCACCCAGGAACTGATCGTCGGCGTGTACGACCCGACCGACGCGGCGAACGGGGAGAACCCGCCGGTCGGCAAACAGCGTCTCGACCCCAGCGGCATCTGGTACACCCCGTCCTCCGGTATCTGGCAGACGGTGTGGATGGAGCCCGTCGCCACCGACCACGTCGACTCGCTCAAGCTCACGCCTGACGTCGCGGCGGGCCAACTGGCCGTAGAAGCCCGGGGCGTTCGTGACGGACTGCCGGTCACGGCGACGGCGTACGACGGGAAGCGGCGGGTCGCCACCGCGACCGGACGCACCGGACAGCCCCTGACGCTGGAGATCGCGGCGCCGCACCTGTGGTCCCCCGACGACCCCTTCCTGTACGACCTCGAGGTGACCGTCGGCGCCGACCGCGTCGGCAGCTACTTCGGGATGCGCTCCATCGCCGTGGAGAACGTGGACGGCACCCCGCGCACCGTCCTCAACGGCGAGCCGGTCTTCATGATGGCCACGCTCGACCAGGGATTCTGGCCGGACGGTCTCTACACGGCGCCGACGGACGAGGCTCTCGCGTACGACCTGCGGATGCACAAGGAGATGGGCTTCAACGCGGTGCGCAAGCACATCAAGGTGGAGCCCGACCGCTGGTTCTACTGGGCGGACCGGCTCGGACTGCTGGTCTGGCAGGACATGCCCGCGACGACCGCCGGAGTGAACCCCGACGCCGCCTCCCGCGCCGAGTACGAGCGCGAGATGAGACAGATGATCGACGAGCACGTCAGCAGCCCCTCGGTGGTCATGTGGGTGACCTTCAACGAGGGCTGGGGCCAGTACGACGAGGCCCGCATCGCCGAACAGGCCAAGGCTTGGGACCCGACGCGGCTCGTCAACGGCATGTCGGGCCTCAACCTCGGGGCGGACGGCGGCGCCGGCGACATCATGGACGAGCACGGCTATCCGAGCCCCGCCCTGCCACCCGACCCCGACGGGAAACGCGCGCTCGTCAGCGGCGAGTACGGCGGCCTCGGGCTCGCGGTCCCCGGGCACGCCTGGTCCGTCCAGCAGTCCTATGTGGACGTGGACCCCTCGACGTACACCGACGACTATCTGGCCCGCCTCGACGAGGTGCGCGCCCTCGCCTGCCGGGGGAGCAACGGTGCCGTCTACACCCAGATCTCGGACGTCGAGGGTGAGCTCAACGGGCTCATGACCTATGACCGCAGGGTCGTCAAGCCGGACGTGTCGCGGCTCAGGGCCGCGCACGAGGCGCTGATCCGCGACGCGTCCCGGCCGACACCGGCGGGTTGCCGGGGAACCTGACGTCCCGCCACGACCATGAGGACAACGACGTCGACCCACCGGAGGTCTTCCGCATGAGATGGACCCGGCGCCTGCGCCTGTGCACGGCCGGGCTGGTGACGGCTTCCGCGCTGTTCGCCCTGCCCACCGCCCAGGCCGCCGAGCCGCGCACCGGTCAACTCACCGATCTGGTCAACCCGTTCATCGGAACGGAGAACGAGGGCAACACCTATCCCGGCGCCGCCGTGCCCTTCGGCATGGTGCAGCTCTCGCCGGACACCGGCCACAACACGGGCTACGACTACTCCCAGAACCACATCCGGGGCTTCTCCCTCGTCCATCTCTCGGGCGTCGGCTGCGGCATCGGCGGCGACCTGCCCGTGCTGCCCACGGTCGGTGACGTCACCCGGACGGACTACGCCCAGTACCAGGCCGAGTTCAGCCACGACTCCGAGCAGGCGAGCCCCGGCTACTACAAGGCCGGCCTGAAGACCGGCATCGACGCCGAACTGACGGCCACCGCGCGCACCGGCGTGCAGCGCTACACGTTCCCGGCCACGGACAAGGCCAATGTGCTGCTGAACGCCGGCCAGTCGCTGCACAAGACCCTCTCCACCAAGGTCGAGATCCTCGACAACCGGACCGTGCGCACGGCGATCACGGGCAGCGGCTTCTGCCGCGCCACGAAGCCGTACACCGTGTACACGATCACCCGCTTCGACCGGCCGTTCACGACCTCGGGCACCTGGAACGGCGACACCGTCATCGAGGGCTCCACGGAGTCCGTGAGCACCGGCCGGAACGGCGCCTTCGTCCGCTTCGACACCACCAAGGACCGTACGGTCGAGGCGACCACCGCCCTGTCGTACGTGGACGCCGGCGGCGCCGCCGGCAACCTGCGCTCCGAGGGTGGCCGTTCCTTCGACGCCGTCCGGGGCGACGCCCGGCGTGCCTGGGAGGACCGGCTCGACGACGTCCGGGCTCGAGGCGGCAGCGACAGCCTGCGCCGGACCTTCTACTCGTCGCTCTACCGGTCCTTCCTCGCGCCCAACATCGGCAGCGACGCCGACGGCCGCTACACCGGCTGGGACCTGAAGATCCACCGCGCGCAGGGCTTCACGTACTACCAGAACTGGTCGCTGTGGGACACCTACCGCACCCAGACGCAGCTGTTGTCCCTGCTCGCGCCGCGTGAGGCGCGGGACATGGCGATCTCCGTCATCAGGATCGACGAGGACGGTGGCTGGCTGCCCAAATGGGGCTACGGCACGGTCGAGACCAACATCATGACCGGCGACCCGGTCACCCCGTTCCTCACCAACGCCTACCAGCAGGGCCTGCTCAAGGGATACGAGGCGCGGGCCTACCGCGCGCTGAAGAAGAACGCGGACGGGGTGCCGCCCGCCGCCTCGCCGGCGGTGGGCCGCGAGGCCAACAGGGAGTACATCGCGAACGGCTTCGCGCCCTACATCAAGGGCCGTCCGCACACGAAGAAGGGCGACTCGGACTACGACCAAGGCGCCTCCACGACGCTGGAGTACGCCCTGTCGGACGCCATGCTCGGCGAGATGGCCCGGGACCTGGGCCATGACGCGGACGCCGCGCGCTATATCGCGCGGTCCCGGAACTACCGCACGCTCTACGACGGTTCGACCGGATTCTTCCGTGCGCGGGACGCCGCCGGCGCCTTCACCGGACCGGCGGACCCGGCCAAGAGCGAGGGCTTCCACGAGGGCACGTCCTGGCAGTACCAATGGCTCGTGCCGCAGGACCTGCCGGGCATGGTCGACCTCATCGGCGGCAAGCAGGCCGCCAACGACCGGCTCGACTCGTTCTTCGCGTACGACCAGCTGCTCAAGGACCCCGCGAAGACGGCCCGCGAGGTGTGGGTAGACGGCCCGTACGCCTACTACAACGCGGACAAGTACAACCCCCAGAACGAACCCGACCTGATCGCCCCGTACACCTATCTCTCGACCGGCCAGCCGTGGAAGACGACCGACGTGGTGCATGCCGCGTTGACGCTGTTCACGGACGCGCCGACCGGCATGACCGGCAACGACGACCTGGGCACGATGTCCGCCTGGAACGTCCTGTCGTCGATCGGGATCTTCCCGGTGCAGCCCGGCTACGACACCTGGGGCCTGTCGACGCCCGTCTTCGAGCGGGTCGACCTGACCCTCGACCGCCACTACTACCCGCGCGGCGAGCTGACGGTGACGGCCCCGGGCACCTCGGACGGTGACCGGTACATCCGGTCGGTCCACGTGGACGGATCGCCGTACGGCCGTACGTATGTGACCACCGAGGCGCTGCGAGGTCTGCGCTCGCTCGCGTTCACGGTCGGCTCGAAGCCGTCCGACTGGGGGACGTCCGCCGAGGCCGCGCCACCCGTCCTGAAGTGACCGGGGGACTGAGGCGCAGTTCGGACAGCCCTTCTGTCGCTTCAGTCCCTTGCGTCCCGCCCCTCCCACGAGGGGCGGGACTTAATCTGCTGTTAACTGTGTGTAGCTTGATCGTACTTGACCGTAATCGCTTGTCGGCGATTGACTGCTTGCCCCACCACCCGTCGTCGCGAGAGCAATCCTTTGACCTCTGATCACCTCGCACCACTCGACCTGGCGTTCTGGAACATCGAGTCCGCCCAACACCCCATGCACCTGGGGGCCCTCGGCGTCTTCGTGGCGCACTCGCCCACCGCGGGCGCGCACGCCGCCGACCTGCTGGCGGCCCGCGCGGCCGGGGTTCCCGGGCTGCGTATGCGCATCCGCGACGTGTGGCAGCCGCTCGACCCGTTCGCCTTCGGAAGCGCGGCCCGGGAGCCCGCCCCCGTCTTCGAGCCGCTCGACCACGTACGGCTGCACGCGCCGACCGCGGACTTCCACGCGGTCGCCGGCCGGCTGATGGAACGCCCGCTGGAACGGGGCCGCCCGCCATGGGAGGCGCACGTGCTGCCCGGCGAGGACGGTGTGTCGTTCGCCGTGCTGTTCAAGTTCCACCACGCACTGGCCGACGGGCTGCGGGCGCTGATGCTGGCCGCCGCCATCATGGACCCGATGGACATGCCGGAACCCCGCCCGCGGCCCGCGGAGCCGCCCCAGGGGCGCTTCCCGGACGTCCGCAAGCTGCCGGGCCTGGTCCGCGGCACCCTCTCCGACATGGGCCGCGCCCTCGACATCGGCACCTCCGTCGCCCGCGCGACCCTGGGCGTACGCTCCACGCCCGCCCTCACCTCCCAGCCCACCGGCACCCGGCGCACCGCGGGCGTCGTCCTCGACCTCGACGAGGTGCACCGCGTCCGCAAGACCGTCGGCGGCACCGTCAACGACGTCCTGATCGCCGTCGTCGCCGGCGCCCTGCGGAACTGGCTCGACGAACGCGGCGACGGCAGCGAGGGGGTCGCGCCCCGCGCCCTGATCCCCGTCTCCAGGCGCCGCCCGCGCACCGCGCACCCACAGGGCAACCGGCTCTCCGGCTACCTGATACACCTTCCCGTCGACGACCCGGACCCGCTCGGGCGGCTGCGGACGGTGCGTACGGCGATGGACCGCAACAAGGACGCGGGGCCCAACAGAGGAGCGGGCGCCGTGGCGCTGCTCGCCGACCACGTGCTGCCGCTCGGACACCGGCTCGGCGGCCCCGTCGTCGGCCAGGCGGCCCGGCTGCTGTTCGACATCCTCGTCACCAGCGTGCCGCTGCCCAGCCTCGGTCTGAAGCTCGGCGGCTGCCCGCTCGCCGAGGTCTATCCGTTCGCCCCGCTGGCCCGCGGGCAGGCGCTGGCGGTGGCCGTCTCCACGTACCGCGGGCGGGTCCACTACGGGCTCGTCGCCGACGCGAAGGCCGTGCCGGACCTCGATCGGCTGGCACGTGCGCTGTCCGAGGAGGTGGAGACGCTGATCGCCGCCTGCGGTTCCTGAGGGCCGCTGCCGGTGGTTCCGGAGGCCATTGATCATCTCGGGTTTGGTGCCGCGCACCATTGCTCCGTAAAATTCCGCCTTCGAAAGCGAGCGCGGTTCGAACGCGGCGCACAACCCGAGGAACGGCAACGGCGATGACGGTGACAGAGGACGGCCAGGCGGCACTCGCCGTGGACACGGCAGAGGACGACCGGGCGACTTCTGCCGTCGACGCGGCGGAGGTCTCGTACGGGCCCGGCATCGACCCCGAGCGGCTCGCCGTCTGCCTCGGCGTGCTCGACGAGCTGGAGAAGATCGACGTCGACCACCCCGACGCCATCGCCGTGCGCCGCGCCACCGCGGGCATCTACCGCTCGGTCAAGCAGCGCCGCCGCCAGGAGCGCCGGGCCGCCAAGACCGCGCACGACAAGGCGGTCACGGAGGCCACGGCGACCGGCTCCGCGCAGCGCATCGACGACGAGACCGAAGGCATCCTGCCGTCGTCGGTGACCGAGGCCGGCGAGATCGCCGGGATACTCCAGCGCCCGCGCTCCTGCTACACCTGCAAGACGCGGTACGTCGAGGTCGACTACTTCTACCACCAGCTCTGCCAGAACTGCGCCGCCGAGAACCGTTCCCGCCGCGACGCCCGCGCCGACCTCACCGGCAAGCGCGCACTGCTCACCGGCGGCCGCGCCAAGATCGGCATGTACATCGCGCTGCGCCTGCTGCGCGACGGCGCGCACACCACGATCACCACGCGCTTCCCGAACGACGCGATCCGCCGCTTCAAGGCCATGCCCGACAGCGACGAGTGGATCGGCCGGCTGAAGATCGTCGGCATCGACCTGCGCGACCCCGCCCAGGTCGTCGCCCTCGCCGACTCGGTCGCGGCCGAGGGCCCACTGGACATCCTGATCAACAACGCGGCCCAGACCGTACGCCGCTCCCCGGGGGCCTACAGCGAACTGCTCGCCGCCGAGTCGGGCCCGCTGCCCGCCGGTGAGCTGCCGCCCGCCGAGGTCATCGGCACCTTCGGCTCCGGCGCCGTCGCCGCGCTCCCCGTCTCCGGAGGCGGCGCGCTCACCGCCCAGGACGTGACCGACCTGGCCCTGGTGTCCGGCTCGGCCTCCCTGGAGCGGATCGCGGCCGGCACGGCCATCGACGCGGGCGGGCTCGTGCCCGACCTGCACGACACCAACAGCTGGATCCAGTCCGTCGAGGAGGTCACGCCGGTCGAGCTCCTCGAGGTCCAGCTCTGCAACTCGACGGCCCCCTTCATCCTGATCAGCCGTCTGCGGGCGGCGATGGCCGCCGCCGACGCCCGGCGCACCTACATCGTGAACGTCTCCGCGATGGAGGGCGTCTTCAACCGCGGCTACAAGGGCGCGGGCCATCCGCACACCAACATGGCCAAGGCCGCCCTGAACATGCTCACGCGCACCAGCGCCCAGGAGATGTTCGAGAAGGACCGCATCCTGATGACCGCCGTCGACACCGGCTGGATCACCGACGAGCGGCCGCACCCCGACAAGATGCGCCTGGCCGACGCAGGCTTCCACGCCCCGCTCGACCTCATCGACGGCGCGGCCCGCGTCTACGACCCGATCGTGCGCGGCGAGCAGGGCGAGGACCTGTACGGCGTCTTCATGAAGGACTACGCACCCGGCAAGTGGTAGGCCCGGCGAGCGGAGCACGGAGCGCACCCGCGTTCTGTGCTCCCCTCGTGCGCCCTTGCGCACGCCGCGTCATCCCGCCATCCTCTGGTTCCTGACGACGCTTCAGGACCGCCGAGTAGCATGGCACCCATGACCGAGTTGTTCGCGTTCATCCGCGACGCCATGTCCCGCTCGCACGACCCGGAAAAGATCATAGTGGCGGTATGCGAAAACGGCTGGCTGCGCGACCACCTGATGACCGCGGCAAAGGACAGGGCACTTCTCTCCGACACACTGTGCTATCGGCATCCCAATGGTTTCTACAAGATGAAGCTGCTTTCTCCGGGGGTCGATTCCTGGGCCCTGCGCGTTCATGTCTGGGACCGCCCCGTGCCGCAGTCGGATGTCCACGACCACCGGTGGGACTTCGCCTCGTACATCGTCTCCGGAGAACTGCTGGAAGCGCAATTCGCTCTCGACCGTGACGCCGGCTCGACGCCCCTCTTCGAATTGGCGAAGAACACGTCCGGCCAGTATCGCTACACCCCCGACGGAGTGGGCCGGATCCGCGAGACCTCCCGCACCCGGCGCGCGGCCGGTGAGTCGTACACGCTCGACCATCGCGTCCTGCACCGCGCCGATCCCAGCGCCGGATACCCCGTCATCACGGCCGTTCTGCAAGGCAGGGACCTGACGCGCACGACCACGGTCGTGCCCGCCGCGGAGCGGGCCGAGTCGACCACGGTCACCCGGCTCGGCACCGACGACATCGCGCGTCTCTTCGAATGGGTGGCAGAAAGGCTGGTCGCATGACCACTTCCGCTTCCGGTGCCGCGGACGGCGTCCGAATATTCGCCAAATACGCGCGTTTATGGGCCGTCGTCGTGATGCTGGCGTCCACCGTGGTGGGGGTTCTGCTCACTTTATGGGGTGTCTTCTTCGACCTGGACAAGGATCTCTCGACCGCCTTGGCGGCGATCGGTGAATCCGTCATCGCCTCGGTTCTCGTCTATGTGATGGTTTCGCTGTTCCTCGACCCCGTGCGTCAGCGCCTCCAGGCCCAGGAACTCGCCGGTTATGCGATCGGTGTCGCTCATTCCCAGTTCCAGGAGCGTTTCGAGGCGTCACTGCCGAGCGGAGTCTTCGAGTCGGCGGATGTACCGAAACTGGCATTTCGCGAGGCGTTCGAGACGCTCCTCGTCTCGTCCACCCGGTATGACAGCAAGGGCTCTGCCGCGGAGTTCGCCACCTTTCGTCTGGCCCTGGGCAGCCGCAAACGCGCTTTTCGCCGACTGGACCAGATCAGACTCTGCATCCTCGACCCGCGCGCCGAGGAGTGTCTGCGGGCCCATGTGAGCATGCGGCAGCGTGAGGAGAACAACACCGAGCCCCGGCAGACCATCGAGCAGGGCATCGAGGCCCTGCGGCAGCGCGTCTTCGTCTCCCTCGCCGCCCTGCACGACCTGCGCACCTCCCTCCCGACCCACGTCTATCTGCACCGTGATCTGCCCTTCTTCCGCTGCGAGATGTTCGACGGCGGCATGTTCCTCACCTACAACCTCGATGCCACGGAGTACCCCGAGAACCTGCAGTTCTCGTCGCGGACCCGCCCCTACCGCGCCTACCACACCAGTCTCGACATGACGCGGCGGTTCGCCGCGAAGGAGATCCGGTTCGGCTCGGACTCGGCGCTCGGAGTCGACTCGGACGAGCGGTTCCTCGATCTGCTGGCGGAACTGGGCTGCCGGACGCCGCTGGAGGAGCTGCGCACGGCCCGCGACGAGCGATTCCGGCGGTTCCGCGCGCAGTTGAGGGAGGCGGGGATCGACGAGGGGGACATCTTCTGAACGTGGGTTCAGCGGTCATGGCCGGGTGAAGGTGCCCAGACCGTCCTGGTTCCAGGCCTCGACGGTCACCTGCGCCGCCTTCGCGCCACCCGGACCGGCGGAACCGGGGGCGGCCTTGAAGCTGACCCCGGACAGCCCGGTCGCGTTCTCGCCGACCGTCCGGAAGCTGAACGTGTCGCCGTCGTAGTGCGTGAGCCGGAAGGCCATGTGCTTCGGCCCCAGACTCATGGTGAGTTCGCCGCTCTTGCCGGCCGTGACGGTGAGCGGCCCGTAGAAGGCGTTGTCGTACGTGCCCGTGTACGCGTCCGTGGAGCGGCCGGCCGCCGCGTTCCGCGGAATCTTCGTGTAGTCGGTGGGGGAGCGGCCCCGCTGGTCCTCCTGTCGGTACACCTGATCGAGCAGCGGGAGCCAGTCGGCCGTGGGCTTGCCGTACTGAGCGGTGTCGAAGAAGTCCAGCGCCACCGAGTCGGCGAGACCCACCGGTGCTCCGTTGGTGAGGACGGCGATGCCGAGCTGCTCGCCGGGCAGCATCGTCACGTTGGTGTTGGCGCCGAGCTCGAAGGCGCCGGAGTGGCTGAGGCGCAGGCGGCCCTGATCGTCGTAGCCGACGTTCCAGCCCAGGCCGTAGAAGCCGGCGCGGCCCGCCGGGGCGCGCGGGGGCTGGGCGACGATCTCGGGCAGGTGGGTGCGCTCCAGCGCAGCGGCGGGGATGAGCTGCCTGCCGTCGAGCCTTCCGTCCGCCAGCTGCAGACGCAGCCAGGTGCCCATGTCGCGGGCCGTGGAGCTCGCGCCGCCCGCGGGTGACTGGGCGTCGGCGTCACGGACGTACGTCGCCTGCCAGCTGCCGTCGGCGGCCTTCACATGGGTGGCCGCCTTGTCCTTGGCGTGGTCGTAGTCGGCGAAGCGGGAGCTGGTGGAGTTCATGCCGGCCGGGCCGTACAGCGTGTCCTCGGCGAGTTTCTCCCAGGTCGTGTCCTTGACGTTCGCGGCCGCCTGGCCCGCGGCGGTGACCCCGAAGTTCGTGTACGCGTAACTGGCCCGGAACGGCGTCAGCGGCTCGTACCGCAGATGGTCCAGTACGTAGGTGCGGTCGTAGCCGAGGTCCTCCAGCAGGTCACCGGCGTGGTCGGGCAGACCACTGCGGTGCGAGAAGAGGTCGGCGTACGTCACGTGCGCGGTGACCCAGGGGTCCTTGAGCGCGAAGCCGGGCAGATGGCCCGCGACGGGGTCGTCCCAGGCGATGGACTTGCCGCCGACCACGCCCGCGACCACCGTCGAGGCCAGCGGCTTGGACAGCGAGGCCAGCTCGAAGACGGTGTCCGGGTCGACAGCCGCGGACTGGCCCACGTGCCGCGCGCCGAAGCCCTTCAGATACACGACACGGTCCTTGTGGACGACGACCACCGCGACGCCGGGAACGCCCGTCTTCTTCATGGCGTCCCGGACGATGCCGTCGAGCTTGCCGACCGCGTCGTCCACCTTCGCCTGCGTGAGCTGGGGTGGCGGCTGGGGCGGTGGGGCCGCGGCCCCGGCCGCTCCGGCGGCGGCGTAGCCCGCGGAGAGGGAGGCGGCGCAGCCCGCGGTGAGCAGGGAGGCCACCGCGGCTGCCGTCAGCGCCGTCCTGCCGCGGTGCCTCGCTCGTCGCCGTACACCCATGGCCACCATTGAACGCGGGGGCGGGGGCTTTGTCCTGCCGAGCCCGCGGGGGCCGCTACGCCTCGGGAGTCCGTGTCCGCAGCCGCTCGTGGACCGCGTGGCCGGGGGAGCCCGGGTACGCGGCCCTGACCCGGGTGCCCCCGTCGACCAGCAGATCGGCACCGGTGATCCACTCGGCCGCGTCCGAGGCGAGCCACGTCACCGCCCGGGCGATGTCCTCGGGGCGCCCGATGCGGCCCAGCGGCAATGCGGTGCCCAGTTCGTCCTCGCCCGCCTCCCACACGAAGCGGGCCATCTCGGTGCGGACCAGGCCGGGGGAGACGGAGTTGACCCGCACGCGCGGGGCCAGTTCGCCCGCGAGCTGCCGGGTCAGGTGCAGCAGGGCGGCCTTGCTGGTGCCGTAGGCGCCCACGTGGGGCCCGACGTGGGTGGCGCCCTCCGTGCAGACGTTCACGACCGCGCCGCCGTGCTCGCCCATCCACGCCCGCCACGCGCACTGCACGAGCCGCAACGGCGCCTCGACGTTGAGCGTGAACGCCTCGCGCCAGCGGTCCGGGTCGGCCTCCATGAGAGGCCCGTACGGCTGATTGGTCGCCGCGTTGTTCACCACGATGTCGAGCCGCCCGAACGCGCTGAGTGCCAGCTCGGTCAGCTCCCGCGGATGCGCGGGGTCGGCGACGGAACCCGCGAGCCCCACGCCGCCGATCCGCTCGGCGGTCCGGGCCACCGCGTCCGGATCCCGAGCGGACACGCACACCCGTGCCCCGGCGTCGACGAGCGCCTCGGCCACGGCAAGGCCGATCCCGCGGGTGCCCCCGGTGACGATCGCGGCCCTGCCCTGGAGCCCGTACGGCGACATCATCCGCGTACGGTCTCATGACGGTCCGTCAGCCAACAGGCCTCGGGCGTAAGTCCGTCGGCCGACAGCCTCCAGGTGCGGGGGCCGTCGCGGGCATGCGTGCCGTCGTCGGTCCACAGCCCCCGGCCGTACTCACCTTCGGTCGACAGCGCCTGGCCATGAGTACCGTGAGTCCACGGCCCCCGGCCGCGAGTGCCGCGCCGCCACCAGTTCCAGGACCGTGCGCCAGTCCTCCATCACCCCGGCGCCCAGGCCGGCGACCTTGCCCGCGTCGTCCGCCTGTCGCAGCGTGACCGCGTCCTCGGCGAGTGGATCGTGCTCGAACGCGGCCGCCTCCCGCGGTGTCATCGTGCCGCCCTGCACGGTAAGGGTCAGCGCGCTCCGCGGGGACAGCCCGCGGCCCGGCGACGTCGTCGCCAGATAGCGCTTCGCCGCCACGTGCAGCCGTACGAGGCGGGAGACGCGTTCGCCGAGCAGCGGCCGTACCGCGTCGGCCGCGTGGTCCGCGTGCCCGGAGTCGTCGCCCGGCCTGAGCAGATGCCCGATGTCGTGCACCAGGCCCGCCACCTGGAGTTCCTTGTCGCTGGGATGACCGCGGCGCAGCAGCGCGGCGGTCTGCAGCGCGTGGTCGTGCAGATCGACCGGGTCGCCACCGCGGTCCGGGGTGTCCCACGCGCCCCGGCAGGCGTGCAGCAGATCCATCAGCTCCTCGACACTGCGCAGCTCCATGCGTCAGTCCTCCCGCGAGAAAGGCCGTTGCCGGGCGTCAGCAGATCATGGCCGCCTTGCGAATCGGCCAACGGGAACTGAACTGCACACCCGTGTTCAGTGGTGGCCGTGCCGGTCCGCCGGTTCCGGTGCCCCGTCCATCGTCCGCAGCATCGCCGCTCCTCCGGTGCGCACGAAGCGCCACACCAGGGTGGCCGCGAGCAGCAGGAAAGCGATGTTCAGCCAGGTCGTGTAGTTCCAGGAGACGCCTTCCGTGGGGATCTTCGCGTCGGCCTGGTCGGGGATGAGTCCCAGACCGCCGAAGACGAACTCCACGACGTATCCGGCGAGCACCATGGCCGTATAGAAGGTGACCAGGAGGAAGGCGGTCATCCGTGGCCCGTAGTACTTCCGGTAGATGTTCAGGATCGGCAGGATCAGCAGGTCGGCGAAGAGGAACGCGATCACGCCGCCGAAGCTGATGCCGCCCTTCCAGAGGACCACGGCGAGCGGCACGTTCCCGATGGAGCAGACGAACGAGGCGATCGCCACCAGCGGCCCGATGAGCGGCCCGACCAGCCTCGCGGCGAGCGGATGCCCGTCCAGGAAGAGGGAGCTCCAGAACGCGTCGGGCACCCAGGCCGCGATCGCGCCGGCGATCAGCAGGCCGATCACCAGGTCGCGCAGGATCGCCGCCCACTCCATGACGAAGACGTGCGCGACCGAGGTGAAGCCGTCGCCCGACAGCAGCCGCCGTACGAACGATCCTTCCCCCTGGACCGACATGTCCATGGCCGCGTGCGCCTCCATGGACCCGGCGATCCCGCGCTCCGCCTGCTCCCGCGCCTGCCGCAGCAGCCGCTCGCGCAGGAAGAGCCGGAAGAGCACGGCCAGCAGCACGATCATGACCGGCCCGCCGGTGAACTCGGCGAGGGTGAACTGCCAGCCCATCAACAGGGCGAGGATCACCCCGAGTTCGACCACGAGATTCGTCGAGGCGATCTCGAACGCCATCGCCGCCGTGAAGCTCGCGCCCCTGCGGAACAGTGAGCGGGCGAGGGCGACGGCCGCGTACGAGCAGGACGAGGACGCCGCCCCGAGCCCCGCGGCGAGCGCGAGCGTCCGCGGCCGGTCGTCGCCGAGCAGCCGGGCGACCGTCGCCCGCCGCACCACCGCCTGGACGACGGCGGACAGGGCGAACCCGAGGATCAGTGCCCAGGTGATCTCCCAGGCCATCGCCCCCGTGAGAGACAGAGCGTGCAGGACCGCGTGCATGGCTTCGACTCTCTCCCGGCCGTCGGGGTCGGGCATGGCCCGTGACAGATTCAGTGACCCTGCCCACAGTCGGTATTGAGCCGAATGGGTGGCGCCGAAGAGGGCATCGTGTTTCAAATCGTCGCAGATCGGGGCCTGATGGGCGCTCACCGACTTGCGAAGGTAACTTCCTGTTTTCGGCCCCATAGAGCGGGCACCCGCTCATTTGGTTAGTCTGTAGCGGACGGGCAGCTTTTCTGGGTTCCACCCACACCCACGGTCCGTCCCGGGACAAGCCGGTCACCACGGCCTGCTCTCATACGAGTTACCGGCGCCACCGCGTCCCTAACTGCCTTCGACTCAGACCCGAGCGGGCGTCAGGCGGCCGGCAGCAGACTGGCCCTGTACGTCCCGAGGGTGACCGACACATAAGGAGTGCGCGGTGACACCAGAGAAGACGAATCGCGATCAGCGCCCCAAGGAACGCATGGAGCGCGCCGGCCGCCGGACCGAGAAGAAGCTCGGCAGCCTCGACGTGTGGGCCAGGTCCGCCCCGATCCGCCTCGCGGGGTACGAGGACGACCTCGCCGAGCCCCACATCCTGCCCAGCGTCGACTGACCCGGCAGGAGCATCGCGATCGCTGATGGCATGGGCGTGCCAGACTCACGCCCATGCTGATCAGAGAAGCCGCGGCCGACGACTGGCCGCGGATTTGGCCTTTCTGGCACCGTATCGTCGCCGCCCGCGAGACCTACGCCTGGGACCCGGACACCTCCGAGGAGGCCGCCCGCGCCCTGTGGATGGGCCCGGGCAAGCGGGTCTACGTCGCCGAGGACGACACCGGCGCCGTCGTCGGCTCCGCCTATGTCGCCCCCAACTACGGCGGGCCCGCCGCGCGGATCGCCAACGCCGGCTTCATGGTCGACCCGGAGCGGTCCGGACGCGGCGTCGGCCGTGCGCTCGCCGAGCACATCCTCACCGCGGCGCGGGCCGACGGCTACCGGGGAATGGTGTTCAACGCGGTCGTCGAGACCAACCCCGCCGTCAAGCTGTGGAGTTCGCTCGGCTTCACGATCCTCGGCACCGTGCCGGACGCGTACGAGCATGCCCGGCACGGGCTGGTGGGGCTGCACATCATGTACAGGGCGCTGTAGCTCCGCCGGGCGGCCGCTGGGGGTGGCGTGGTCGTGGTTCTCCGGCTGGGGTTGTGGGGTGGCGTGGTCGTGGTTCCCCGGCTGGGGTTGTGGGGTTCTGTGGTCGTGGTTCACCCGCTGCGTCTGCGGGGTTCCGTGGTCGTGGTTCACCCCTGCCGCTGTGGAGCGCTGTCGCAGCGGCTCATTCCAATGGCGCCGTGCGCCGCCACGGCCGCAGCTCCTCCAGCTGTCCCGCGAGATCGAGGAGGGCCGGCTCGGAGCCGGGGCGCCCGACCAGCTGGACGGCGCAGGGCGCGCCGCCCGGCAGCGTTCCGAACGGCACCGACAGCGCGGGCCAGCCGGTGAGGTTCCACGGTGGGGTCATCGGCGAATACGCGGAGTTGGCCAGCAGATTGCGCAGCCAGCCCCGCTCGTGCCAGGCCGCGGCGGCCGGACCGCGCCGGGCGAGGGCCGGAGTGAGCAGCACGTCGTGCGCCGCGAAGAACGGCTCCAGGCGGCGGCGCAACTGCTCACGGCGGTCGCCGTCGCGCACCGAGCGCACGAAGCGGCGCCCCACGGCGGCGTGCACGCGGGTGCGCCGGGTGAGCCTGCGCCGGTCCAGATCCTCGGCGTCCACGGCGGTGCCCGCCGTCCAGTGCGCCAGCGACGTCGTGCTCAGCCACAGGGGGTACGGCGGATCGGCGCGCCGCACCTCGTGGCCCGCCCGGGCGAGCAGGCCGGCGGCCTCCCGGGCGGCGTTCGTATACGGACGGCTGACCCGGACACAGGCAAGCGGACTGCGCACGGAGACGGCCACCTTCCGGGTGACGGCGCCCAGCGGGCGCAGCGGCTCGATGTCCGCCAGGACCGACAGCATCAGCCGCGCGTCCTCGGCGGTGGTCGCGAGCGGCCCGTTCTCCGACATGCCGAACCAGTCGCCGTGACCGATGCCGGCCGGGACCGTGCCATGGCCCGGCTTCAGACCGATGAGGCCGCAGTTGGCGGCAGGGATGCGCAGCGAGCCCATTCCGTCGTTGCCGAGCGCGATCGGCACCATCCCGGCGGCGACCGCCGCCGCGCTGCCGCCCGAGGAGCCACCCGCCGTGCGGGAGAGGTCCCACGGGTTGCGGGCGGTGCCGTGTACGCCGTCCGTGGTGCCGAAGACACACAGCTCCGGCACGTTCGTCAGACCCACGACCACGGCGCCCGCCGCGCGCAGCCGCGCCACGGTCACGTGGTCGTGGTCGGCCGGCGTGTCCGGGCTCGCGGCGGAGCCGTTGCGGTTCGACTCGCCGCGCACCGGGAGGTTGTCCT
The DNA here is from genome assembly GCF_042881985.1 of Streptomyces sp. NPDC058246. Taxonomy (NCBI): domain Bacteria; kingdom Bacillati; phylum Actinomycetota; class Actinomycetes; order Kitasatosporales; family Streptomycetaceae; genus Streptomyces; species Streptomyces sp. NPDC058246. Next base: position 127,644 of record NZ_JBHVWZ010000012.1, read on the forward strand.
TGACCGCCACGGGCACGCCCGCGAGGGGGAGCGCGCCGAGGTCCCGCGAGGCGAGCTCGTCGGCCTCCGCGAGGGCGGCCTCCGCGCGCAGGGTGCGGAAGGCGCCGACGCGGTGGTCGAGCCGCTCGATCCGTGCGAGGTGATCGGCCACCACCTCGCGGGGTGTGGCCCGCTTCTCGCGGACGGCTGCGGCGATCTCGGCGGCGGTCCGGCCGACCCAGGTGGTCACGGGCGCTCCTTGTCGTGCGGTCGCTCGATCGTGTTCGGTCCACTCGATCGTGTTCGGTCGTACTCGTGAGTAGTACGGGAGCACTCTGCCGGGAGGCGGGGGGCCGCGTCGAGAGCTGCCTGCCTGAGACATGCGGTCGGGTCCTCCTGGACTTTCGCGCGGAGGCCGCCCGGTGGCGCCGCGGATCGGGGAGATCATCCGATCACTGACTCAACTCGTATACGCGCACGCCCCGTTGACAGCCTTTGAAGGCGGATCAATCATCAGACATCCGATGAATGGGAGCCGCTCATGAGCATGCAACCAAGACGTCACGTACTGGGGGCCGCGGCCGGAGTCGCCGTCGCGGCCACCCTGCCCCTCGCCGCCACGGCCGAGGCGCGGGCCGACGCCACGGCGGAGGCGCCCGTCGGCGCCGCCGGTGAGCCGCAGGGCCAGTGGGTGCCCGTCCCCGACCCGATACCCGTGCCGCTCGACGCCTACGTCGACAACGACGGCGTCGACACCGCCGGAGCCCGTGGCGGGAACTTCGACGGCTCGGGGTACACCTTCCCGGGCGAGGAACTGCCCGCCGGACACGTGGAGGTCGACGGGATCGCCTTCCTCTTCCCCTCGTCCGCCGCGGGCGCCAAGAACAACGTGGTGGCGCTGGGCCAGCGCATCGACCTGCCCAAGGGCCGTTACCTGTCCGCCCTGTTCCTCACCGCGGGCAGCTACGGCGACGCCTCCGGCAAGGCCACCGTCCACTATGCCGACGGCTCGACGACGACCGCCGGGCTGGGCGGCGCGGACTGGTACGCGGCGGGCGGTTCACTGTCGGCGCCGTACCGCTACACGCCGGACGGCACCAAGGACGAGCATCGCGTCGGCATCGGCACGGCGGAGGTCTGGATCGACCCGCAGCGCGAGGCGGTCGCCCTCACCCTGCCGACCACCAACCCGGCCGAGGCGAACAAGTCGTCCCTGCACATATTCGCCCTGTCGCTCCAGCCGGCAGCCCAGGGACGGGCGTTGGCGCTGCGGGACGCGCACTCCACCTTCTCCCTCCTGGAGTCGAGCGGCGCCCAGAGCGTGGAGGCCACTGTCGTCAACGCGGGCACGGTCGCCGTCCTGGCCGGTGACCGCGTGTCCGTCGGCGTCGACGTACCCGGCGCCCGCACCGTCGAGCCCGCGCCCGTGACGCGCCTCGACCCCGGCGAGCAGTCCCGTGTGCGGGTCGGCATCCGCAACCGCGTGGGCACGGCGGCAGGCACCGCACAGGACGGCACGGTGGTCGTGACGGGACGTGGCGAGCAAGTCACCTCCACAGGCCGCAAGTTGACCCTGGGAATCCCCGACTACCAGCCCACGGAGGAGTCCCTCTCCGGGCACCAGGCCCCGTACTGGTTCCACCGCGCCAAGTTCGGCATCTTCATCCACTGGGGCGTCTACTCCGTGCCCGCCTGGTCACCGGTCGGCAAGCAGTACGCCGAGTGGTACTGGAACCACCTGCAGAGCCCGGACAATGCCGTGTTCGCCTACCACCGGGAGAAGTACGGCGAGGACTTCGCCTACGACGACTTCATCCCGCTGTTCACGGCGAAGAAATTCGACCCGCGGGCGTGGGTGGAGCTCTTCCGGGACGCCGGCGCCCAGTACCACGTCCTGACCTCGAAACACCACGAGGGATTCGCCCTCTGGGACACCAAGGTCGCCGACCGCAACGCCGTGAAGATGGGCCCGAAGAGGGATCTGATCCGCGAACTCTTCGATGCCTCCAAGCAGTTCACGCCGGAGCTGCATCGCGGCCTCTACTTCTCCATGCCCGAGTGGTTCAACCCCGACAACCCCTGGATGGGCCACGCCCCGCGCAATCCGTACACCCAGGAGCCGGTCCCGTACACCGGATACACCGCGGGCAAGGACTATGTGAAGGACTATCAGGCCCCGCAGATGCTGGAGCTGATCCACGGCTACGACCCGTCCGTGCTGTGGTGCGACATCGGCGGGGCGAACGACAGCGTCCACGTGCTCGCCGAGTACTTCAACCACGGCAAGAACCGGCGCAAGCCGTACGAGGTGACCGTCAACAACCGCGCCGGCATCGGCTTCCACGACTTCACGACCCCCGAGTACACGACGTACGAGAACACCGTCGTCGCGAAGTGGGAGTCCAGCCGCGGTCTCGACCCGTTCAGCTACGGCTACAACCAGGCGACGCCCGACGCCGCCTACATGACCGCCGAGGAGGTGGTCCGCAGCCTGGTCGACATCGTGTCGAAGAACGGCAACTTCCTGCTCGACATCGGCCCGCGCGCCGACGGCACCATCCCGGAGATCATGCAGACCCGGCTGCGCGAGACCGGCCGGTGGCTGAAGACGAACGGCGAGGCGATCTACGACACGACGTACTGGTCGCGCATGGCCCAGCTCGGCGAGGACCTGCGGTTCACGGTCCGGCAGAACAAGGCCTTCTACATCCACTCGCTGACCGCGCCGGGCGCCAAACTGACCGTCGAGGCACCGGTACCGATCCGCACCGGCGACAAGGTCACGATGCTCGGCCACGACCGGCCGCTGACCTGGACGGTGCACAACGGTTCGCTGGTCGTCGACGTACCGGAGGCGGCCCGTAAGGCCGGGCAGTACGTGTGGGTGTTCAAAGTGGAGTGGCACGGCTGAACGCACCACCCTGGTCCCGGTCGACCGGCGTCGTGGCGGCCCCGACGCGGCTCGCGACGCCGGTCCCGGCGGCGGCACAAGCGCGGACGACGGCGCGGGAGGGGGCCCGCCCGCGCCGTCCACCGACGCGGCCCCGGGCCCGTGCCCGCTGGTGCGGGATCCGCCCGCGTCGGCTGGTGCGGGATCCGCCCGTGCCTGCTGCCTGCTGGTGCGGGACCGGCCCGTGCCGAGCGTCGGTCCGTGCGTCGTCCCGCACTCGGCGGTAGGCGGCCACCGCCTCACCTCCGATGTCCGGCTTCTCCTCCCGGAGCCGCCCATTCGAGCGTCACCTTCCGGGCCGCCTTCGAGGACGCCTTGCCCAGCACGGCCGGCAACCGTCCCGTATCGAGGGAGGCACCGCGGGACTCACGGACTCACGTACTCAGGGACTCACGGACGGAGGCAGGGACGGAGGGCCGGAGGGACGGCGGGACGGCGGGTCGGAGGGAACGGGAGATGGGTCACGCGCCCCGCGCCGCCCCCGTGCTGTCCCGCTCGATCAACCGGGGCACCGGCACCTGGACCGTCCGCGCCGGGCCGCCGTCCAGCAGCGCGGTCAGTTCCTGCGCGGCCGTGCGTCCGAACTCCACGGTGTCGCGGGAGAGCGCGGACAGCCATGGCTTGACCATGCGGCACAGAGCGGAGTCCTCCCAGGCCACCACCGACACGTCACCCGGGACGGCGAAGCCCAGTTCGGTCGCGGCGGCGACCCCGGCGACGGCCATCACGTCGTTGTCGTAGACCAGCGCGGTCGGCGGTGTGCCGTTCTCCAGGACGCGGCGGGTGACGGCCGCGCCCTCCGCGTCGGAGTAGTCGGTCGGCACCGAGCGCACCTCGGCCAGACCCCGCCGCTCGGCCTCCGCGCGCAGGGTGCGCATCCGGCGTTCGGTGTGGGCGAGCCCCGGCAGGCCCGCGATGTGCACGATCCGGCGGTGGCCGAGCGCGAAGAGCTCGTCCACGACCGCCGCCATCGCACCCGCGTCGTCCGCCCAGACGACGGACAGCCCGGGATGCCGGGCGTCCGGCGCGCCGCCGATGACCACGGCCGGCAGGCCCAGCTCGTCGAGCAGGTCGGGACGCGGGTCGTCGACGCGTGGGTCCACGACCATCACCCCGTCCACACGGTGCTCCGCCCACCAGCGCCGATAGACGGCGCACTCGGCTTCCACGTCCTCGACCACCTGGAAGAGCAGCCCGAGATGACGCTCCGCCAGCACTTCCTGGATCCCGGAGATCAGCTGGAGGAAGAACGAGTCGACGCCCAGCGTGTCGGCGGGGCGCGCCACCACCAGACCGACCGTGGCCGCTCCCTCGCCGGACAGCTGGCGCGCCGCCGCGCTCGGCCGCCAGCCCAGCTGCTCGGCGACCCGGCGCACCCGGTCGCGGGTGACCTCGGAGACCCCGGGCCGGTCGTTGAGCGCGAAGGAGACCGCGCTCTCGGAGACCCCGGCGCGCCGCGCGATGTCCTTCATCGTCGGCCGGCGGGCGGGAGACCGCTTGGCTGGCACGTTGGCTCCCCATTTCTCCGAGCGGGCACTAATGCGCTTGAGTGGTCAAAGCCTAAAGCGCATTAGTCGTTGCTCGCAAGATCCCCTTCCCGGCCCCTGTGACCTGCACTAATGCTGAGCAGATTCATTTAGCTGGCACGAATCCATTGACTTTCTGTGAGCGCGCCGGGCATGGTCGCTGGCGCCACCACTCGCCGACGCCGCAAGGGAGCCGTGTCACCGTGCCCATACCCCGTAGAGCACTTGTCGCCGCCGCCGTCGCCCTCGTCCTGCCGCTGAGCGCCTGCGGTTCCGGTGACGACGGCGGCGGTTCGACGGACGCCTCCGGCAAGGTCGAGGGCGACATCACCTTCCAGACGTGGAACCTGAGGGCCAACTTCAAGTCGTACTTCGAGGGTGTGATCGCCGACTTCGAGAAGAAGTACCCCGGCACCCATGTGAAGTGGATCGACCAGCCCGCCGAGGGCTACGCCGACAAGATCAGCGCGGACGCGGCGGGCGGCACCCTGCCCGACGTCGTCAACGTCTCGCCGGACCTGGTCGCGCCGCTCGCCAAGGCGGGCCTCGCGCTCGACCTCGACAAGTCGGCCGCCCAGTACAAGAAGGAGTACCTGGGCGGCGCCTGGGCCAGCCACCAGATCCCGGGCATGACCGGAACGTACGCCTTCCCCTGGTACCTCAACACCGGCCCGCTCTTCTACAACAAGTCGCTCTTCAAGCAGGCCGGACTCGACGCCTCCGAACCGCCGACGACGTACGACGAACTCTTCGCCGACGCCCTGCAGTTGGCGAAGAAAAGCAAGGGCAAGGTTGCCACCCTCGCCAACGTGCCCACCATCGAGGACTTCGGGCGCTACGGCGTCGAGCTGATGAACAAGCAGGGCACCGCCTTCGCCTTCAACGACGCCAAGGGCGTCGAACTCCTCACCAAGTACAAGGAGTTGTACGACGCCAAGGCGCTCGATCCGCAGGCGCTGACCGCGACCCCCGAGTCGTCCGGCAAGAAGTTCCTCACCGAGGCTGTCGCCATGAACCCGGGCAGCGCCCTGGACCTCGGCAACTTCAAGAAGCAGGCCCCGAACCTCTACAAGAACATCGGCATCACGGACCAGATCACCAGCACCGGCAAGGTGAACATGTACGTGATGGGCGTGATGGTGAACTCGCGCACCAAGCACACGCCCGCCGCCGTCGCCTTCGCGCACTACGTCACCGACGCGCAGAACCAGATGTCGTTCGCCAAGAAGGTCGCGATCTTCCCGAGCACCGCCGGATCGCTCGACGACCCGTACTTCACCAAGCAGGACGGCACGGACGAGACTCGGGTGCGCATCGCCGCCGCCAAGTCCCTTAAGAACGCGGTCAATTACACGCCGGTCCTGTTCAGCGAACAGATGAAGACCGCGCTGCGCAACGAGGTCGCCAAGGCGCTGCAGGGCAAGGAGAGCCCCAAGACGGCTCTCGACAACGCTGTCAAGGCCTGCGACACGCTGCTTCGGCAGCAGGGCTGATCCGACATGGCGAGTTCTTCCAGCATCTCCGGCGGAGCCCGGCGCGGGGTGCGGACGGCGCGCCCCGGCACCCGGGTGCGGCGCCAACTGCCCAGCAGCCCCTGGCTGTTCGCCGCCCCGGGGTTCCTGGTCGTGGGCGTCTTCATCCTCTACCCCTTCGTCTCCACGCTCATCAACGCCTTCACCGACCGCCGCACCCTGATCCCGGGCAAGTTCGTGGGCCTCGCCAACTTCCGCGAGCTGCTGCACGACGACATGTTCTGGATCGGCCTGCGCAACAGCACGCTGTACGTCCTTGGGGTCGTCCCCGCGCTCGTCCTGCTGCCGCTGCTGCTCGCCCTGCTGGTGCAGAAGAACATCCCCGGCATCACCTTCTTCCGGTCGGCCTTCTACACCCCGGTCGTCGCGTCCATCGTCGTGGTCGGCCTGATCTGGGTGTGGTTGCTGGACGAACGCGGCCTGGTGAACGCGCTGCTGGAGACGGTCGGCGTCGGCAAGGTCGGCTTCCTCAGCGACCAGTGGCTGCTCCTGCTGAGCGCCATGGCCGTCACGGTCTGGAGGGGCCTCGGCTACTACATGATCATTTACCTGGCCGCGCTCGCCAATGTGCCACGCGAACTGCACGAGGCCGCGCAGGTGGACGGGGCGGGCGCGGTACGCCGCTTCTTCACGGTCACCGTGCCCGCCGTCCGCTCCACCATGGTCCTGGTCGGCGCGCTCTCCTCGGTCTCCGCGTTCAAGGTGTTCTCCGAGGTCTACCTGATGGCAGGGCCGGACGGCGGCCCGGCGGGCGAGGACACCACCCTCGTCATGCTCGTGCAGCGCACCGGCACCGGGCTGACCGGCCGTGTCGGCTACGCCTCCGCCATCTCGGTCGTCGTCTTCGTCGTGACCGTCGTCCTGATGCTGCTGGTGCTGCGCGCGGACCGCAAGGAGGAAGCGTGAGCGTCGTCGAGAAGGTACGTCCCGCTCAGGCACCGGCGGCCGCTCGCGAGCCGCGCGTCAGGGATGAGCACGGCCGCCGTATCCGCGTCTGGGAACTCGCCCTGCGCTACCTGCTGTTGCTCGCCGTCCTCGCGCTGACCGTCGGCCCGTTCCTGTGGCAGCTGTCCACCTCGCTCAAGGGCCCGACCGAGGACATCTTCAGCTCGCCGCCCAAGTTCCTGCCGAGCGAGCCGACTCTGCACAACTACCAGCGCGTCGCCGACACCATCCCCGTCTGGGACTACGCGTTCAACTCGCTCAAGGTCGCCGGCGCCAACGTCGTCACCAACTGCCTCGGCTCCGCGCTCGCGGGCTACGCCCTGGCCCGGCTGCGCTACCGCGGCCGGCGCGTCGCCACCCTCGTCTTCATCCTCGCCATGCTGGTCCCGGCCGAGGGCATCATCATCGCCCAGTTCACGACCATGCGTGAGCTCGGTCTGAACAACACGCTCATCGGGGTCGTACTGCCCGGCTGCATCGGCGCGATGAACGTCCTGCTGATGCGCAACGCCTTCCTCAACCTCCCGTACGAGATCGAGGAAGCGGCCTTCGTCGACGGGGCGAACACCTGGCAGCGGTTCCTGCGGATCGCGCTGCCGTCCGTGAAGGGCACCCTCGCCGTCGTCGCGATCTTCGCCTTCATGGGCGCCTGGGACGACTTCCTGTGGCCGCTCATCGTCCTCAGCGATCCCTCGAAGTTCACTCTGACCATCGGACTGAACTATCTGCACGGCACCTTCGCCAACGACGAACGGCTCGTCGCCGCGGGCACGGTCATCGCCGTGGCACCGCTGATCGCCCTCTTCGCCTGCCTCCAGCGGTACTTCTTCCGCGGCGTGGGTGAGGGCGCCGTCAAGGGCTGACCCGCTCCGTACCTCAGATTCGCAAGGACCCCGCATGCCTGCTGCCGTGCGCTTCGGCGTCAACTACACCCCGAGCGAGGGGTGGTTCCACCACTGGCTCGACTTCGACCTCGACGCCGTACGCGCCGACCTCGACTCCATCGCCGCGCTCGGCCTCGACCACATCCGGGTCTTCCCGCTGTGGCCCTACTTCCAGCCCAACCGCACCCTGATCCGCCCGCGGGCCGTCGAGCAGCTCGTCGCGCTCGCCGACGCCGCCGCCGAACGCGGACTCGACGTCAACGTGGACGGGCTGCAGGGGCACTTGTCGAGCTTCGACTTCCTGCCCGCCTGGACGCAGACCTGGCACCGGCGGAACATCTTCACCGATCCGGAGGTGGTGGAGGGGGAGGCCGCATACCTGCGCACCCTCGCCGCCGCGCTCGCGGACCGGCCGAACTTCATCGGGATGACCATCGGCAACGAGGTCAACCAGTTCGCCGCCGGACCGCACCCCGACCCGGACCGCATCACGCCGGAACAGGCCGGGGCATGGCTCGAGCGTCTGCTCGCCGCCTGTGCGGAGGGCGCCCCGGACAGGCTGCACCTGCACGCCTCGTACGACGCGGCCTGGTACCAGGACGACCAGCCGTTCACCGCCGAGCACTCGGCCCGGCTCGGCGCGGTCACCGCCGTGCACTCGTGGGTGTTCAACGGCACGGCCCAGCGCCACGGCCGTACGGGCGTCGCCACCGAGCACCACGCCGCGTACCTCATCGAGCTGTCCAAGGCCTGGGCGGACGACCCGCACCGCCCGGTCTGGCTCCAGGAGGTCGGCGCGCCCGCCCCACTGATCCCCGCCGAGCACGCCGCCGCCTTCACCGAGGCGACCGTCGCGAACGCCCTCGACTGCCCGGACGTCTGGGGCGTCACCTGGTGGTGCTCGCACGACGTCAGCCGCTCCCTCGCCGACTTCCCCGAACTCGAGTACAGCCTGGGCCTGTTGACCAGCGACCGGCAGCCCAAGCCCGCCGCGGAGAGCATCGCCCGGATCATCAAGGAGCGCCGGCCGGACGCGCCCGCCCCACGCGGCACCGCGCTGGTCGTGGACACCGCCCCGGGCCGCTCGGTCTGCGCCCCCGGCGGCCCCGTCTTCGAGGCCTTCGCCCGGCTGACCGCCGACGGGGCCCGTCCCACCACCGTTCTCGCGAGCCGCGCCGACGACAAGGAACACCTCGCGGCCCGTGGCATCACCGACGTCGTCACACCGGATCAGGTCACCGAGTAGCCCGTCCCCACGACGATACGGAGCACACAGTGAACCTCAGCAGACGCACCGTCCTGCTCGCCGGCGCGGCGGCAGCCCTCACACCCATGCTGCCGGGCCTCGCCCACGCCGCCACCCGCGACCTCCAGCCGTACGCCTCCTACTGGTACCCCGACTCGCTGCCCTCCGGCACCCCGGGCACCGGCATCACCTGGCGCAGCCTGAAGGCCTGGCGCGCCGACACCGACGCGGACCTGGCGTTCAACGCGGCGTCCGTGCCGCTCGCCGCCCGCTTCACACCGGTCCCCGCGAACACGACGGCCCGCTCCGGGCAGGCTCGCATCCAGTCCCTGGTCTCCTTCGGCCCCACGGCGAGCAACCCCTCGCAGGGCGCGGCCACCGCCGACTACTACGCCCTCACCCACTGGGCGTACGTCGACGAACTCGTCTTCTGGGGCGGTTCGTCCGGCGAGGGCCTGATCCTCGCTCCGAACGCCCCGATCGTGGACGCGGCCCACCGCCACGGCGTCCGCGTCCTCGGCAATGTCTTCCTGCCGCCCGTCGCCTACGGCGGACAGCTCCAGTGGACCCGCGACCTGGTGCAGAAGGACTCGGCCGGACACTACCCGCTGGCCGCGCAGCTCGTGGCGGTCGCGGCGGCGTACGGCTTCGACGGCTGGTTCATCAACGCCGAGACCGGCGGCGGCAACAGCGCGCTCGCCACCGACATGCTCGGGTTCCTCAAGGAGCTCAAGGCGCTCGGCACGGCCAAGGGCCAGCGGGTCACCTGGTACGACTCGATGACCGTGAACGGCTCGGTGAGCTGGCAGGGCGCGCTCAACAGCCAGAACCGGACCTTCTTCCAGGCCGCCGACTCCATGTTCGTCGACTTCCGCTGGTCCCAGAGCAGTCTGGCCTCCTCGGGCACGACGGCCCAGCAACTCGGCCGCAGCCGTTACGAGTTGTGGGCGGGCGTCGATGTGGAGGCCAACGGCACCGGCACGTCGGTGAATTGGGACGCCATCGTGCCGACCACCAAGTCGCACGTCACCTCCATCGGCTTCTACCGGCCCGAGTGGACCCGCAACCACCTGCCCGCGAACCGGACGCCCGGCGACTTCCACGCCGCCGACGACAAGTTCTGGACCGGAGCCTCGCTCGACCCCTCCAGGCCGGACACGACGGCGAGCTGGCGCGCACCCGCCCTCTCCGTCGCCGACCGTTCAACCATCACGTCCGTCCCCTTCGCGACCGTCTTCAACACCGGCCACGGTCTGAAGTGGTACGAGAACGGAAAGGTCACCGCGGACGCGGCCTGGAACCACCTCGGTCTCCAGGACCGGCTGCCGTCCCGCCGCTGGGTCGTCCGGGCCAACGGCCAACGCCCTTCCGTCACCTTCGACTTCGCGGACGCCTGGCGCGGCGGCAGCAGCCTCCTGGTCGACGGCACCCTCACCGCCCCGACCACGCTGGACCTGTACGCGACGCGGCTGCCGCTCGGCGCCGACACCGTGGTCGAACTCACCCACCGTACGGACGCGGGCAGCGCCTCCCTCGAACTGGCCGTCGCCACCGCCGAGCCGGGCGCCGCCGGTGGCGCACCCCCGTACACGTACATCCCGGTGACCGTGACCTCGGGCGGCGGCTGGCAGACCTCCACCGTGCGGCTCACGGGCCTGTCCGGGACCGTGCGCGCGCTCGGCGTCCGGCTGACCGCGACCGGCGGTCCCGTGCGCTGGCGGCTCGGCGGGCTCGCCGTCCGGGACGCGGTGGTGACCCCCGCCGCACCCACCGGCCTGCGCGTCACCGACGCCGACGGCGGAAACCTCCGCTTCGCCTGGCAGGGCGCCCCCGGCCCCGTACGCCACTACGAGCTGTACCGGATCCTCCCCGACGGCACACGCCGCTTCCTCGGCGGCACCTGCCAGCGCGCGTTCTACGCCGGCGGCCTCGCCCCCGCACAGGGGGAGAAGGCCGCGCGGTTCGAACTGCGCGCGGTGGGGGAGCTGTTCACCGTCTCGACCTCCGCCACGACCACGCACACCTGGTAGCCCGCACCCTCACCCACGGAGCACTCTCATGCATGACGACCGCACCCTGGTCGAAGCCCGCCTCAAGCGCGTCCTCGACGAGCGCATACGCCCCGCCGTGTACCCCGAGTCCGTACCGCTGGACGTGGCGGTGTGGCACGCGCCCGGCGAGCCCGTGCCGGTCGTCGACGGACTCGCGGCCACGCCGGAGCCGATCGAGGCGGGCGCACGCTGGGGTGCTCCGTGGGGCACCAGTTGGTTCCGCGTCACCGGGACCGTCCCCGAGGCCTGGGCGGGCAGGACCGTCGAGGCGCTGCTGGACCTCGGCTTCGACGAGAACATGCCCGGGTTCCAGTGCGAAGGCCTCGTCTACCGGCCCGACGGCACCCCGGTGAAGGGCCTCAACCCGCGCAACCAGTGGGTGCGGATCGGCGCCCCGGTGGAGGGCGGCGAACAGGTCCGGCTGCACATCGAGGCAGCCTCCAACCCGGTCATCCTCGACTACCACCCCTTCCTGCCCACGCAGTTGGGCGACAAGGAGACGGCGGGCAGCGCGCCGCAGTACCGGCTGGAACGCATGGACCTCGCGGTCTTCGACGAGACCGTGTGGCAGCTCGTCATCGACCTGGAGGTGCTCGGCGAGCTGATGGCCGAACTTCCGGTGGAGTCCGCGCGGCGCTGGGACATCCTGCGCGCCGTGGAGCGTGCCTTGGACGCGGTGGACCTCCAGGACGTGAACGGCACGGCGGCCGCGGCACGTTCGCGGCTCGAAGACGTCCTGTCGGTGCCCGCCGCTCCCTCGGCCCACCGCATCAGCGCCGTCGGGCACGCCCACATCGACTCCGCGTGGCTGTGGCCGTTGCGCGAGACCGTCCGCAAGGTGGCCCGCACGACCTCCAACATGACCGCGCTTCTCGAGGACGAGCCCGACTTCATCTTCGCGATGTCCCAGGCCCAGCAGTGGGCCTGGGTGAAGGAGCACCGGCCCGAGGTGTGGGCGCGGGTGAAGAAGGCGGTGGCCGACGGGCGGTTCGTGCCCGCCGGTGGCATGTGGGTGGAGTCGGACACCAACATGCCGGGCTCCGAGGCAATGGCCCGTCAGTTCGTGCACGGCAAGCGGTTCTTCCTCGACGAGTTCGGCATCGAGAACGACGAGGTCTGGCTGCCCGACACCTTCGGCTTCGCCGCCGGACTGCCCCAGATCATCAAGGCGGCGGGCTCCAAGTGGCTGCTGACGCAGAAGATCTCGTGGTCGCAGACCAACAGATTCCCGCACCACACCTTCCAGTGGGAGGGCATCGACGGCACCCGCATCTTCACGCACTTCCCGCCCGTGGACACCTACAACTGCTCCATGAAGGGCAGCGAAATCGCCCACGCCGCACACAACTTCAAGGACAAGGGCGTCGCCCGGCACTCCCTCGCCCCCACCGGCTGGGGTGACGGGGGCGGCGGCACCACGCGCGAGATGGTCGCCAAGGCGGCCCGGCTGCGCGACCTCGAAGGGTCCGCGACGGTGGTGTGGGAGACCCCCGAGGAGTTCTTCACCAAGGCGGAGGCCGAGTACCCCGACGCCCCCGTATGGGTCGGCGAGTTGTACCTCGAACTCCATCGCGCCACGCTCACCAGCCAGGCCAGGACCAAGCAGGGCAACCGCCGCAGCGAACACCTCCTGCGCGAGGCCGAACTGTGGGCGTCCACGGCTGCGGTACGCACGGGATTCCCTTATCCCTACGAGGAGTTGGACCGCGTGTGGAAGACGGTGCTGCTCCACCAGTTCCACGACATCCTGCCCGGCTCGTCCATCGCCTGGGTGCACCGGGAGGCGCGGAAGACGTACGAGCGGGTCGCGGAGGAGCTCGGTGGCATCATCGAGGCGGCCCAGCGGGCGCTCGCCGGTGAGGGCGACACGGCTCTGGTGTTCAACTCCGCGCCGCACAGCAGGGACGGCGTCCGGGCGGGCGCTGCCGGGATGCCCGTCGTCGAGGGTGAGGCCGCGCTCGCGGCGCGCGTGAACGGTGGCTACGTCCTCGACAACGGCGTGCTGCGCGTCGAGGTCGACGCGCGGGGGCTCGTCGTCTCCGCGTACGACCTCGTGGCCGACCGCGAGACCGTCGCGCCCGGGCAGGCCGCCAACTTGCTCCAGATCCACCCCGACTTCCCCAACATGTGGGACGCCTGGGACGTCGACGAGTTCTACCGCAACACGGTCACCGACCTGGTGGACGCCGACGAGGTCGTGCCTGGTGAGGACGGCGTGTCGGTCCGGATCGTACGGTCCTTCGGCGCGTCGCGGGTCACCCAGGTGCTCTCGCTCCCGCCGGGCGAGCGGCGGCTAGGCATCGACACCGAGGTCGACTGGCACGAGACCGAGAAGTTCCTGAAGCTCGCCTTCCCGCTCGACGTGCACGCCGAGCGGTACGCGTCCGAGACCCAGTTCGGGCACTTCTACCGGCCGACGCACACCAACACCTCCTGGGAGGCCGCAAAGTTCGAGGCGTGCAACCACCGGTTCGTGCACATCGAGGAACCGGGCTGGGGTGTCGCCCTCGTCAACGACTCGACGTACGGCCATGACGTCACCCGGACCGTGCGCGACACCGACTCCGGTACGACCACCACCGTGCGTGTCTCGCTGCTGCGTGCTCCGCGCTTCCCCGATCCCGAGACCGATCAGGGCGTCCACCGCTTCCGGCACGCGCTGGTGCCGGGCGCGGCGATCGGCGACGCGGTGCGCGAGGGGTGGCGGATCAATCTGCCGGAGCGGCGGGTGACCGGCTCCCGGGAGGTCACGCCGCTGGTGAGCGTGGACCAGGACGCGGTCGTCGTGACGGCCGTCAAGCTGGCCGACGACGGCAGCGGTGACGTGGTCGTCCGCTTCCACGAGTCCCGCGGGGGCCGTACTCGGGCCATGCTCACGGCGGGCTTCGAGGTGGCGGGCGTGACGGTGACCGACCTGCTGGAGCGGCCCCTCCAGGACGCGGCGGCCCCGCGGCACGACGGCGACCGGATCTCCGTCCCGCTGCGCGCCTTCGAGCTGGTGACGCTGAGACTGCGGCGCGCCTGAGCGCGAGGCCCAAGGGCCCCCGGCGGCGTGGTCGGCTGGGGGCCCACTCGGGCGGTGCGGGGGCTGCGGGCCTTGGGCCCGCGGCTGCCTTCACCTTGAACCCGCGGCTGCTCGAGCACGGGCTCCCACCCGCATCAGCCGAGTGGGCCCGCACCCCCACCGGCCCAACGGCGCCGCCCCCACACCGCCGGAGTGTGGCAGCCGCGGATCCGAGGTGGGAGCGGCCCGGGCTCGGGGTGGGAGCAGCCGCGGGTTCAAGGTGGGAGTCGCCCGGGCGCAAGGTGGGAATGGCCGGGTCCGAGGTGGGAGTGGCCGGGGTTCGGGGTGGGAGCAGCCGCGGGTGCAAGGTGGGAGTCGCCCGGGGCTCAATGTGGGAATGGCCGGGGCTCGGGGTGGGAGCAGCCGCGGGCTCAAGAGGGGAGTGGCCCGGGCTCAGGGTGGGAGTCGCCGTGGCCGCGGCGGGAGTGGCCAGGGCTCAGGGCCGGAGTGGTCCGGGCTCAAAGGCGGGAGCGGTTGCGGGGCCGAGGTGGGATCGGTCGCGAGTGTGAGGCGCCGGCGGTCGCCGGCCCTACGGCTGCAGCTGGGCCCGCAGCCACTGCTCCACCTCGGCCACGTGCGCGGCGGCCGCCGCGCGAGCCGCCTCCGGGTCATGGGCGACGAGCGCGCGGTGGATCGCCGCGTGCTCGCGCCGGGTGCGCTCGAAGGCGCCCTCCTCCTGGTAGCCGCGCCAGACGCGGGCCCGGAAGGTGCGCGAGGACAGGCCCTCCAGGATCGCCGCCATGGTCTCGTTGCCCGCGGCGGCCGCGATCTCGCGGTGGAAGGCCAGGTCGTGCGCGAGGATCTGCTCCGGATCATCCGTCGCGTTCATCGCCGTCAGGTGTTTCTCCACCTCGGCGAGCTGGTCGGGCGAGATCCGGGCGGCGGCCAGCGCGGTCGCCGTCGACTCCAGGATCCGGCGCAGCTCCAGCAGCTCGACCAGCCGCTGACCGCGCGAGAGATCGGCCACGACACCGAAGGTCTCCAGTAGGTCTCCGGCCTCCAACTGCGTGACGTAGATGCCCGATCCGTGCCGCGCCTCCAGCACGCCGAGAACGGTGAGAGCCCGGATCGCCTCGCGCATCGAACTGCGCGAGATGCCCAGCTGGGCCGCCAGATCACGCTCGGTCGGCAGCCGCTGCCCCGGCTCCAGGCGGCCCTCGCCGATCAACGCCTTGATCTGCTCGATGGCGCGCTGCGTCACGGTGCCCTTCTGCGGGGCCGGCTCGTCCACGCCACTTCCTCCTGATGGTCGGGTGCGCCGCAGTCTAACCACCGGAGTGGTAGGACCACTACGGCTTGAAAGGACGAAAAATTGGCTCCGAAGGGTGTTGTGAGGGGGAAGTGGTCTGATAAATATTCGTCCCGGTCGGTAGAGGGACCTCCGGCCACGCGTCCAGCTCGATCACGCTCTCGATCACGCTCAATGAGGAGCCGTCAGATGGCCGGCAGAACTGTGCGGAACAGGCGAATCTCGTCGCGGGCGGTACGTGCGGCGGCTGCGGCCGCCTGCGCGACCCTCGTGCTCACTGCATGCGGCAGCACCAAGGACACCGGCGCCTCCGGCGGCGGGGGAGGCGACGGCAGCGGCAAGGTCGGGGTGATCCTGCCCCTGCTGACCTCGCCGTTCTGGCAGTCGTACAACGACTATGTCCCGAAGATGGCGAAGTCCGAGGGCGTGGACGCGCTCAAGACCGTCAACTCCAACAGTGACCCGTCGCAGCAGATCACCGACATCAACAACCAGCTCAACCAGGGCGTGAAGGGGCTTGTCGTGGCCCCCCTGGACAGCGCCGCGATCGCGGCGGGCCTCGACCAGGCCGAGCGCAAGGGCGTGCCCGTGGTCGCCGTCGACGTGGCGCCCGAGAAGGGCAAGGTCGCCATGGTCGTACGCGCCAACAACGTGGCGTACGGCGAGAAGGCCTGCCAGTACCTCGGCAAGCAGATCAGCTCCGGCAAGGTCGTGCAGATCATGGGCGACCTGGCGTCGGTCAACGGCCGCGAGCGCTCCGAGGCGTTCCGCTCCTGCGTCAAGAAGAACTACCCGAAGCTGAAGGTCCTGGAGATCCCGGCCAAGTGGGAGTCCGACACCGCGGCCTCCAAGCTGGACACCCTTCTGAACGCCAACCCCGACATCAAGGGCATCTACATGCAGGCGGGCGGCGTCTACCTCGCGCCCACCCTCCAGACCCTGAAGTCCAAGGGGATGCTGAAGACGGTGGGACAGAAGGGCCACATCGCCATCGTCTCGAACGACGGCATCCCGCAGGAGTTCGACGCCATCCGCAAGGGTCAGATCGACGCCACCGTCTCGCAGCCCGCCGACGCGTACGCCAAGTACGGCATGTACTACATCAAGGCGGCGATGCAGGGGAAGACATTCAAGCCGGGCCCGACCGACCACGACTCCGAGATCGTCAAGCTGCCCAGCGGCATCCTGGAGGACCAGCTGCCCGCGCCGCTGGTGACCAAGGACAACGTGGACGACTCCAAGCTCTGGGGCAACACGGTCAAATGAGCACCCCACGTGAGATCCCCCCACCGGAGAGCCCGCCGCTGGTCGAGGCGCGTGGGATAGCCAAGCGGTACGGTCCGACCGTCGCGCTCCAGGACGGCCGTCTCACCGTCCTGCCAGGTGAATCCCACGCCCTCGTCGGGCGCAACGGCGCGGGCAAGTCCACCCTCGTCACCATCCTCACCGGCCTCCAGGCCCCCGACGAGGGAACGGTCCGCTTCGACGGCGAGCCCGCGCCGGCGCTCACGGACCGCGACGCCTGGCGCCGCAAGGTGGCCTGCGTCTACCAAAAGCCCACCGTGGTACCCGAGTTGACGGTCGCGGAGAACCTCTTCATCAACCGGCAACCGGTGGGCCGGGGCGGCTTCATCAGCTGGCGCAGGCTGAAGGCGGAGGCGGCGGAGGTCCTGGAGACCTGGGACGTGCGGGTCGACCCGGACGCGCGGACCGCCGACCTCAAGGTCGAGGACCGGCAAATGGTGGAGGTCGCCCGGGCGTTGAGCTTCGGCGCCCGGTTCATCGTCCTCGACGAGCCGACCGCGCAGCTCGACAACCGTGAGATCGAGCGGCTCTTCACCCGGATGCGCGCGCTCCAGGAGTCCGGCGTCACCTTCCTGTTCATCTCGCACCACCTCCAGGAGGTGTACGAGGTGTGCCAGACGGTGACGGTGCTGCGCGACGCCCGCTGGATCACCACCGCGCCGGTCGCCGCACTCCCGCGCCCGGCACTGGTGGAGGCCATGGCGGGGGAGTCGATCGCCGAACTCACGGCCCGGCACGAGTCCGTGGCCACGGACGCGCCGGTGATGCTCGACGCCAAGGGGCTGACCTCGGACGCGTACGACGGCATCGACCTCACCGTCCGCAGCGGCGAGGTCGTCGGTCTCGCCGGGTCCAGCGGCAGCGGCAAGATCGAGCTGGCCGAGTCCTTCGCGGGACTGTACACCCCGACCGGCGGTTCGGCTCACCTGGACGGCGAGCGGCTGCCGTTCGGCGATGTGCAGGCCGCGCTCAAGGCGGGTGTGGGCTGCGTGCCGCGCGACCGGCACGAGCAGGGCCTGGTCTCCGGGATGAGCATCGGCGACAACGCCACCCTGAGCGTCCTGAACCGGCTCGGCCGGTACGGCTTCATCGGCACCGACCGCAAACGCGGCTTCGCCACCGAGCTGATCGAACGCCTCGACATCCACACCGAGGGTCCCGAGCAGCCCGTCTCCGACCTGTCCGGCGGCAACGCGCAGAAGGTCGTCATGGCCCGCGCCCTCGCCTCCGACCCGCGCCTTCTCGTCCTCATCAACCCCACCGCGGGCGTCGACGTGAAGTCCAAGGAGTCCCTGCTGTCCCGGATGGACAGCGCCCGCGAGGACGGCACCGCCGTGCTCGTCGTCTCCGACGAACTCGACGACCTGCGCCGCTGCGACCGCGTCCTCGTCCTCTTCCACGGCCGCGTCGTCGCCGAACACCCGGCGGGCTGGCACGACCACGAGCTGATCGCCTCCATCGAAGGAGTGGACCATGGCTGACACGAAGGCCCCGTCGGCCTCGACCCCCACCTCCGTACGCGCCCCCGACGCACGCGCCGCCAAGGCGGTGTTGCTCCGACGGGCCCGCGAACTCGCCCTCGTACCAGCCCTGTTGGTGCTCCTGGTGCTCGGCGCGATCGTCAACGACTCCTTCCTCACCGAACGGAACCTGATCTCCATCCTGGGTGCCTCGGCCGCCCTCGCGATGGTCGTCCTCGCCGAGGCGCTGGTGCTCATCACCGGAAAGATCGATCTGTCGCTGGAGTCGGTGGTCGGTATCGCCCCCGCTGTCGGCGCGCTGCTCGTGCTGCCGGCCGCGCAGTCCGGCTGGGGCACGCAGTGGCCGGCCGGGCTCGCCATCGTGGCGATCCTCGTCGTGGGCGGAGTCATCGGCGCCTTCAACGGCGTCCTCGTGGTGAAGTTCAAGCTCAACGCCTTCATCGTCACCCTCGCGATGCTGATCGTGCTGCGCGGGCTGCTGGTCGGCGCCACCAAGGGCAAGACGCTGTTCGGCATGCCCGACGCGTTCTTCTCGCTGGCCACCTCCACCTTCCTGCGTGTCCCGCTGTCGGTGTGGCTGGCCGCGGTCGCCTTCGGCGTCGCCGGGCTGATCCTCAAGTACCACCGCATCGGCCGCGCCCTCTACGCGATCGGCGGCAACGCGGAAGCGGCCCGCGCGGCCGGCATCCGCGTCGACCGGGTGGTGCTCGGGGTGTCCGTCGTCGCGGGCGTCCTCGCCTCGGTCGGCGGGATCATGCAGACCGGCTACGTCGGCGCGATCAGCGCCAACCAGGGCAACAACATGATCTTCACGGTGATGGCGGCGGCCGTCATCGGCGGCATCAGCCTCGACGGCGGCAAGGGCACCATGTTCGGCGCCCTGACCGGCGTACTCCTCCTCGGCGTGGTGCAGAACCTGCTCACGCTCGCCCAGGTGCCGTCCTTCTGGATCCAGGCCATCTACGGCGGAATCATCCTGGTCGCGCTGATGATCGCCCGCGTGACCACGGGCCGCGCCCAGGACTGACGCCGCCTCGCTCTCGTACGCCCCCGTGTCCCGGACCGAAAGGCCTCCCGTGTCCCCAACTGCCGCTCGTATCACCGCGGTCGACACCTACGACATCCGCTTCCCCACCTCGCGCGAGCTCGACGGCTCCGACGCGATGAACCCGGACCCGGACTACTCGGCGGCGTACGTCGTACTGCGTACCGACGACGCCGACGCAGCGGAGGGGCACGGCTTCACCTTCACCATCGGGCGGGGCAACGATGTCCAGGTCGCCGCGATCGACGCGCTGCGGGGGCACGTGCTCGGCAGGTCCGTCGACGAGCTGTGCGCCGACCCGGGCTCCCTCGGCCGGGACCTGATCGGCGACAGCCAGCTGCGCTGGCTCGGTCCCGAGAAGGGCGTGATGCACATGGCGATCGGCGCCGTCGTCAACGCCGTATGGGATCTGGCCGCCAAGCGCGCGCACAAGCCGCTGTGGCGGCTGCTCGCCGATGCCGAACCGGAGTGGCTCGTCCGCCAGGTCGACTTCCGCTACATCACGGACGCGCTCACACCCGAGGAGGCCCTGGAGCTGCTGCGACGCGGCAAGCAGGGAGCCGCCGAACGCGCGGAAACCCTGGAGACGAGAGGCTTCCCGGCGTACACCACCTCGCCCGGCTGGCTCGGCTACAGCGACGAGAAGCTCACCCGGCTCGCCGCGGAAGCCGTCGCCGAGGGGTTCACGCAGATCAAGCTGAAGGTGGGCGCGGATCTCGCGGACGACGTACGCCGCTGCCGCGTCGCCCGTTCCGTGGTCGGACCGGACATCCGCATCGCTATCGACGCCAACCAGCGCTGGAACGTCGACGAGGCGATCACCTGGACCAAGGCCCTCGCCGAGTTCCGGCCCTACTGGATCGAGGAGCCGACGAGCCCCGACGACGTCCTCGGTCACGCCGCGATCCGCAGGGCCGTCGCCCCCGTCAAGGTCGCCACCGGCGAGCACGTCCAGAACCGGATCATCTTCAAGCAGCTCCTCCAGGCCGGTGCCATCGACGTCCTCCAGATCGACGCCGCCCGGGTCGGAGGCGTCAACGAGAACCTCGCCATCCTGCTCCTCGCGGCCAAGTTCGGCGTGCCCGTCTGCCCGCACGCGGGTGGCGTCGGCCTGTGCGAACTCGTCCAGCACCTCTCGATGTTCGACTTCGTGGCGCTCTCGGGAACCACCGAGGACCGGGTCATCGAATACGTCGACCATCTGCACGACCACTTCCTCGACCCGGTGGTGATCCGCGAGGGTCGCTACACGGCACCCAGCGCGCCGGGCTTCTCCGCCACCATGCGGCCCGAGTCCATCACGCAGTTCACCTACCCCGACGGCACCTTCTGGGCCGCCGACCTCGCCCAGCAGGCACACACCGACCAGAAGGGGGCGGCCGCATGACGGAATCTCAGGCCACTCAGGACTTCACCGGCCTCAAGGCGCTGGTGACCGGCGGCGCCTCCGGCATCGGCCGGGCCACCGCCGACCTCCTCGCCGCGCGCGGCGCCCAGGTCGCCGTCCTCGACCTCGACCCCTCCTCGGTCGACAAACCGCTCCTCGGCTACCGCGCCGACGTCACCGACGACGCTTCCGTGCGTGCGGCGGTGGCAGCGGCGGTCGCCGACCTCGGCGGCCTCGACGTACTGATCAACAACGCCGGCATCGGCGCCCAGGGCACCGTCGAGGACAACGCCGACGAGCAGTGGCACCGGGTCCTGGACGTCAACGTCCTCGGCATGGTCCGTACGACCCGAGCCGCCCTGCCCCGGCTGCGGGAATCCACGCACGCGGCGATCGTGAACACCTGCTCCATCGCCGCCACCGCAGGACTGCCCCAGCGCGCCCTGTACTCCGCGTCCAAGGGCGCCGTCCTCTCCCTCACCCTCGCCATGGCCGCCGACCACGTCCGCGAGGGCATCCGCGTGAACTGCGTGAACCCCGGCACCGTCGACACCCCCTGGGTCGGCCGGCTGCTCGACGCGGCGCCGGACCCGGCCGCCGAACGCGCCGCGCTGGAGGCCCGCCAGCCCACCGGCCGCCTCGTCTCCGCGTCCGAAGTCGCGGGCGCCATCGCCTATTTGGCCAGTCCACTGTCCGGCGCCACCACCGGCACGGCACTCGCGGTCGACGGCGGCATGCAGGGACTGCGACTGCGCCCGGTGGGCCAGTGAGCACCCTGGGGAGCAGCGGAGTCGAGGTCAGCGAGCTGTCCTTCGGCGCCGCGGGCATCGGCAACCTGTTCACCGCGCTCGACGACGAGCAGGCGTACGCGGCGGTCGACGCGGCCTGGGCCGGCGGCATCCGTTACTTCGACACCGCCCCGCACTACGGCATCGGTCTCTCCGAACGGCGCCTCGGCGCGATCCTGCGCGACCGGCCCCGCGCCGAGTACACGGTCTCCACCAAAGTGGGCCGCCTCCTGGAGCCCACGGACGCGGGCGGCGACGACCTGGCCGACGGCTTCGCCGTGCCCGCCACGCACCGGCGCGTCTGGGACTTCAGCGCCGACGGCGTACGACGCAGCCTGGACGCCAGCCTCGAACGCCTCGGCCTCGACCGCGTGGACGCCGTCTATCTGCACGACCCGGACGACCACGCCGAGCAGGCCTTCCGCGAGGGCTACCCGGCCCTGGAGAAGCTGCGCTCGGAAGGGGTGATCGGCGCGATCGGCGCCGGCATGAACCGGACCGAGATGCTGACCCGCTTCGTCCGCGAGACGGACGTCGACGTGGTGCTGTGCGCCGGCCGCTACACCCTGCTGGACCACCGTGCGCTCACCGACCTGCTGCCCGCCGCCCATGAGCGCGGCACGTCCGTCGTCATCGGCGGAGCCTTCAACTCGGGGCTGCTGGCTGACCCGCGGCCGGGAGCCACGTACAACTACGCGACCGCACCGGCCGAGTTGCTGGACCGGGCCCTGCGCCTCAAGGACATCGCCGAACGGCACGGCACCAGCCTTCGCGCCGCGGCTCTCGCCTTCCCCGCCGCCCACCCGGCCGTGGTGAGCGTCCTCGTCGGTGCCCGCTCGGCTCATGAAGTCCGTGACTGCGTCGAGCGTTTCGCGGCGCCGGTGCCCGCGGCCTTCTGGCGGGAGCTGCGGGACGCGCACCTGCTGCCCGAGGACGCGCCCGTACCCGTACAGGAGCCGTCATGAGAATCGCCCTGCACACGAAGGTCCGCGCGGACCGCGTCGCCGAGTACGAGGCCGCCCACCGGGCCGTGCCCAAGGAGCTCACCGCGGCCGTTCGCGCCGCCGGAGCCACCTCCTGGACGATCTGGCGCAGCGGCACCGACCTCTTCCACGTACTGGAGTGCGAGGACTACGGGCGGATGCTCGCCGAGCTGGAGAAGCTGCCGGTCAACATCGCCTGGCAGGCGCGCATGGCCCAACTCCTCGACGTCGTCCACGACTACTCCGACACAGGGGCCGACGCGGGCCTGCCCGTCGTGTGGGAGCTGCCGTGAGTGTGGACGCGCACCACCATGTGTGGGACCTCTCCGTCCGCGACCAGGACTGGATCACCGGGCCCGAACTCCAGCGGCTGCGACGGAACTTCACCCTCGCGGACCTCGCACCTCAGGCGCGGGCCGCCGGGGTCGACCGCACCGTCCTCGTGCAGACGATCACCGTCGCCGAGGAGACCCCGGAGTTCCTCGCCCTCGCGGCTCGGAGCGAGCTGGTGGCCGGGGTCGTGGGGTGGACCGACCTGACCCGGCCGGACGTGGCCGAGGAACTGGCACGGCTGCGGGAGTCGCCGGGCGGCCGGTATCTCAAGGGCATCCGCCACCAGGTCCAGGGCGAGCCCGACCCCGAGTGGCTGCTGCGCCCCGAGGTGCGGCGAGGGCTCGCGGCCGTCGCCGACGCCGGACTGGTCTACGACCTTCTCGTCCTGCCCCACCAGCTCCCCGCCTCCGCCAAGGCGGCCGCCGCTCACCCCGAACTCACCTTCGTGCTCGACCACTTGGGCAAGCCGCCGATCGCCTCGGGCGCACGCGAACCCTGGGCGTCGCACGTCCGGACCCTCGCCGCCCTTCCCAACACCGTCTGCAAACTCTCCGGCATGGTCACCGAGGCCGACCCCGCCACCTGGACGACCGGCACGCTGCGCCCGTACGCCGACACGGTTCTGGACGCCTTCGGCCCCGACCGCCTCATGTTCGGCTCCGACTGGCCGGTGTGCACACTGGCCGCGACGTACGGTCAAGTCATGGAGGCTACATACGAGTTGACGTCGACACTCGACGCCGGTGAGCGTGCGTCCGTGTTCAGCGGCACCGCCACCCGCGTCTACGGCCTCTGACCGGCGTGCCGAGACCCGCGCCTCCGGCAGGATCCGCCGGACCGGTCCTAGTAAGGAACGTGGTGCTCGTCCGCCGTCTCCAGCCGGGTCGGCGGCAGGAAGTCGCGTACGTACGTCCGGTGCCAGCAGGCGCCCGTCTCCCGGAGCTCGTGCCAGGTCGTGTAGCGGTAGCGGAACAGGCGGGCGCGGACGTAGCGGGGCGGGGCGTCGGCGGGGAACGGGGAGCGGCGCAGCAGCCGTAGTGTGTCGCGGTCGTTCTCCAGGAGCCGCTCCACCAGGCCCGAGAACCATGCACCGGCGTACGCGGGGGAGAGCGCCGCGAACCACATCAGCCAGTCGAGCCGCAGATGGTAGGGCGCGAACTGGCGCGGCCAGTACCGTGGATCGCCCGGCTTGCCCTTGAACTCGTACTCCCGCCACTCGGAGTCCTCGCGCGGCATGCCGTCCGCCGTGCCCTCGACGACCACCTCGTAGCGCACTCGGCTGACGCTGCCGAACGCTCCATAGGTGTTGACCAGGTGGAGCGGGTCGAAGGAGCGGTTCATGACCTGGCGCCGGGAGACCAGATTGCGCGCCGGACGGTAGCTGAGGGCCACCAGCCCCGTGGACACGGCGAGGACCACGACCTCGTACCACAGCGGTGGGGCGGCCACCTGCGGGGGAGTGGCGGGGAGCCGGACCGCGGACAGGGCGAGCACGATGGTGATCCAGTTCAGCCAGGCGAAGTTGCCGGACAGGACCAGCCACAGTTGGGTGAGGATCATCAGCGACGCGGCGGCCGTCGCGATCGGCTGCGGGGTGAACAGCAGGATCGGGACCGCGAGTTGGGTGACGTGATTGGCGGCCACCTCGACCCGGTGGAACGGCTTCGGGAGATGGTGGAAGAACCAGCTCAGCGGGCCCGGCATCGGCTGCGTCTCATGGTGGTAGTCCAGGCAGGTCAGCTTCCGCCAGCAGGCGTCGCCCCGCATCTTGATCAGCCCGGCACCGAACTCGACGCGGAACAGCACCCAGCGCAGCAGGAAGAGGACGACGATCGGCGGGGCCACCTCGTCGTTGCCGAGGAAGACCGCGACGAATCCCACCTCCAGGAGCAGTGACTCCCAGCCGAACGAGTACCACGTCTGGCCGACGTTGACGATCGACAGATACAGCCCCCACGGGACGAGCCACAGCAGCATCCCGCCCCAGAGCGGCAGTTGTGAGTCCAGGCCCGCGACCAGTGCCACCGACACCGCGCAGCCCGTCCAGGCCCAGGCCGCGTAGAAGCGGTCCGAGTAGTGCCAGTGGAACACGCTCGGCGCCTGACGGAACGGCACGCGCCGTACGTAACGCGGAACCGGCAGCATCCCGCGCTCCCCCGTCAGCGCGCGGAACTGCCGCGCCGCGCCCAGGAACGCGACGAGGTACACGACGGCCAGCGCCCGCTGGAAGACCAGCCGGCTCAGCCAGTACTCGGGGGCGACGAACCACTGCACGTCGAGCGCTCCTCTCCCTTCCATTGTGACGCTCGGTGACTTCCTCCGCTTGCGTGCGCCAACTGAGCGACGCAGACAATGGTGGACGAATTGCCCGGAAGGAACGGGAGAACACGGAGAACACGGGAGAACGCGGTGCACAGACCCACCAGAAGCGGGGCGCACAGACCCCCCGGAGCCGAGGAACACATACCCGCCGGCACGCTGTCACACAGCCGCGCCGGAACCGCGGGGCCCGTGCCCAGGGGGATCGGGGAGCCCGCATTTACGGGGGCCGGGGAGCCCGTACCTGTGCGGCCCGGGGAGCCCGTGAGTACGGGGGCCGGGGAGCCAGTGCCGGCGGGACCAGTGGCCGCGGGAGTCGTGGAGCCCGTGCCCACCGGAACCGTGGCGCGCGCAGCCGTCAGAGCCCTCCTCACGGCCTGTGCGCTCTCGGTGGCGCTGCTCGTCGCCGGGTGCGGTGGCGTCCAGCAGAAGGGCAGGGCGGCGTCCGGGGGATCCGGCGGCGAGCTCTTCCTCCAGTCGGTCGCGGACCCGGGCCCCGACCCCTTCACCGACTCCACCGCCATCGCGCCGCGCGTCACCCGAACGCCGCAATCGATGTCCACCGGCGGCATCTCCGACGCCGAGGGCGTGCGGTCCCTCTCGGGCGCCACGCCGGGCCTCTACGGCGGCACCCGGAACGCCGGCAGCTGCGACGTCGAGCGGCAGACCCGCTTCCTCACCGAGGACCCGCGCAAGGCGCGCGCCTTCGCCCAGGCCTCGGGCATCTCCGAGGCCTCCGTCCCGGACTTCCTGCGCGGTCTCACCTCGGTCGTCCTGCGCGCCGACACACGGGTCACCGACCACGGGTTCCACGACCGGCAGGCGACGAGTTTCCAGTCGGTGCTCCAAGTCGGCACCGCCGTCCTCGTCGACAACCGGGGCGTGCCCCGCCTCCGCTGCGCCTCCGGCAACCCGCTCGACCGGCCCGCCGCGCTCGAGGGGACCCCGGGCACCCAGGGCCGGCCCTGGTCCGGATACCGGCCCACCCAGGTGGTCGAGGTGTCCCCGGCGCCCACTGTGATCACCAACATCACGATCATCAACGTCGCCGACAACTCCTGGATCGAGCGCAGGATCGGCGACGACGGCCACCACGATCACGTCGTACGTCCGCCGGGCGACGGGACACGGACCCCGAGGCCGGACCTCTCGTCGCCCAGCGCCTCCCCGCACGAGGAACACCCCCTGCCCGGCGAGTCGCCGACAGACTGCGGTGCGCCGCCAGCCGGTACGGTGCCGCGCGCGCCGGAACCGGCCGAAACCGCCCCGGCCGAGACCCCGGACTCCGAGTTCGCGCTCTCCGACTCGGCGAGACTCGACTCCCCGGCGACCGAGCCCTCGGATTGCGCCGGACCCAGCCTCACGGCCCCGCCGACGACGGATCCCGGAAGCGGGCTCCCCCCTTCGCAAGAGCCTCCGCCGAACGGGACGCCTTCGAACGGGACGCCTTCGAGCGGGCCGCCCTCGAACGAGAGCACCGCTCCGGGTACGGACCCGACCTCCCCCGACCGGTCCGCGTCCCAGGAGCCCTCGTCACCGTCCGCCCCGTCGAGCGAGTCGAGCCCGTCCGACGAGGACATCGGCCCGGACACCGTCCCGGACAGCCCCGACCTCCCCGACGGCGGCGGTCTCATCCCGGAGGAGCCACCGTCCGCGGAGAGCATCTTCGACGCCCCGACCGACATCTTCGACAGCTGAGCCCGCGCTCGGCCGGGGAGCCCGTAGGCGGGCTCCCCAGTCGAATAATCGGGTAAATCCTGGCAAGGTGGCCCCATGGTTGATCGGGGAGCGAGCGCCCTGTCACTCCCGGACGACTGGCCCGCCCACCCGGATCCGATCCTGGCGCTCAATCGCATGGGCAGCTTCGACTGGGACCTGGACACCGGTCAGATGCTGATGGACGCCCGGGCCCACGAGGTCTTCGACGTGCGCCCCGACGAGTTCGACGGAAACCCGGCGACCCTCGGCATGCGTGTGCCACCGGGCGAGGGACAACGCCTCGACACGATGGTGTCCCACGCCCTCAAGGACGGCAGCGAGAACTACGGCGCCTACTTCCGCATCCGCCGCCGCGACGGCACCCTGCGCTGGACCCACACCCAGGGCTACATCCGCCGCGACGAGACCGGCAGACCGCGCCGGATCATCGGCATCGTCCGCGACGCCACCGACGAGCTGAGCGAGAGCGCCGAGCGCCGCGAGCAGGCCGCCCAGGACGAGGCCCGGCGCCAGCAGACGAACGTCGTCCAGATGACCACGGCGGCCCTCGCGCACGCCCGCACCGTCCAGGACGTCATCGACGTCCTGGAGGACACCCACGGCCTCACCCACCTGGGGGCGACGAGCCTGGTCATGGGCCTGGTGGAGGCCGGACGCGTCCGCATGGTCGCCACGGGCCCCCAGGCCAGCTACGTGCCCGGCACCCGGGTCACCCGCCTCGACGCGAAGTACCCGATGAACGAGGTCGTACGGACGCTCACCCCGCACTTCATCGAGTCGCCCGAGGAGTTCGCCGAGTCCTACCCCCTGCTGTGGCCGAACATCACCGACCTGAAGATCACCTCGGCCGCGTATCTGCCGCTGATCGTGCAGGCCAGGCCCATCGGCGCGATCGGCCTGCTCTACAACGACCGGTACGGCTTCACGTCGGAGGAGCGCAACGTCCTCGTCGCGCTCGGCAGCAGCATCGCCCAGAGCCTCCAGCGGGCCATGTTCTACGAGCAGGAGAAGGACCTCGCCCAGAGCCTCCAGCAGGCCATGCTGCCGCGCTCCATCCCCGACGTGCCGGAGGCCGACATCGCCGTCCGCTACCGCTCGGCGTCCTTCGGCCGGGACATCGGCGGTGACTGGTACGACGTGATCCCGCTGCCCGGCGGGCGGGTCGGCGCCGTCATCGGCGACGTCCAGGGCCACGACACCCATGCGGCGGCGGTCATGGGCCAGCTGCGCATCGTGCTGCGCGCCTACGCCGCCGAGGGCCACACCCCCGCCACCGTGATGGCCCGCGCGTCGGTCTTCCTGCACGAGCTCGACACCGACCGCTTCGCGACCTGCCTGTACGCCGAGGCCGACATGTCCACCGGGGTGGTCCAGGTGGTGCGCGCCGGCCACATCGACTCGCTGGTCCGGCAGACCGACGGAAGCTGTCGGCGCCTGAGCGTCGAGGGGGGCCTGCCGCTCGGGCTGTCCGCCGAGTTCGGCCGCCTGGAATACCCGGTCGACACCGTCGAACTCGACCCCGGACAGACCCTGCTGCTGTGTACCGACGGCCTCGTCGAGCAGCCGGGCATCGACCTCGACGAGGGCATGCACACCCTCATGGAACTCATCCGTACGGGTCCCGACGACGTCAGCGACCTCGCCGACCGGCTCATCGACGTGGCCGAGGCACGCGGCGGCGAGGACGACGTCGCGCTGCTGCTCCTGCGCCGCCGCGGTCTCGCCCCCCAGCAGTCCGGCGGCCGGCTTCAGCAACATGTCGCGCCGGGCGACCCCGAGGCGCTCACCGGCGCCCGGCACATGATCGCCGCTGCCGTGCGCGCCTGGGGTGCCCGCGAACGGGCCGACGAGATCGAGCTCGTCGCCGACGAACTGATCACCAACGCGCTGATGCACACCGAGGGCTCCGCCATTGTCACCCTGCGCGTCCTGACCGGCCCCGACCGCCGGCTGCGCGTCGAGGTCGAGGACTCCTCCAGCGCCCTGCCGCGCCGCCGCGAGGCCGGCGAGTCCGGAGTCTCCGGCCGCGGCCTCCTCCTCGTCGACCGACTGGCCGACGTCTGGGGCGTGGAGGCCCGCGGCAGGGGCAAGTGCGTGTGGTGCGAGTTCACCGTCCCGGAACGCGACTGACCACCCGCGGCCCCGGACCCCCGCCCGGTGGTGGGTGTGGGGTGGCATTCGGTAGGGCCTCGCGGGGGGTGGGTGTGGCGCGGTGCTCCTGATGGCCGAGTGGGTGGTGGGTGTGGGGTGGCGTTCCGTATGGCCTCGCCGGCGGTGGATACGGCGCGGTGCTCCCGATGGCCTCGCGGGTCGTGGGTGCGGCGCGGTGTTCCCGATGGCTGCGCGGACGGTGGGCGCGGGGCGGCCTTCCCGATGGCCGCGTCGGCGGCGTCCGGAGCCGCCCCGGCCCCCACGGGTGCTGGGGCCGCGCCGGCCGTGCCCGGAGCTACCCCGGCCCCCACCGGGCGCTCCGGCAGGGGACGCTCCCACGGGACGCGCCCGCAGCACCCCGACGACGGGCCCTGGCGACGGGCCCCGGCGACGGTCCTCGGCGTCGGGCCTCGGCCTCGGCGGCTCCGCGCGCCGGGAGGTCTACCGGGACGAGAGGCCGCCCACGGCCTCGACCCCCGCCGGAGGCGACCCCACCGCGCGGCGGGCCATTCCTGGCCCGACGTTGAGCGCCCCCAGGCCCGGCACAGGACAGCCGGCGCACGCCGACCGGGACGCAGACCGGGACGCCGTCAGGCGGTCGTACGGCCGCCTGAGCCGGACCGAGCCGGTTCGCCTGGTGTTGTCGGTGCCGGGTGGCACTCTGGAGCTATGCCGGAACTGCCCGAGGTCGAAGCGCTCAAGGACTTCCTGGCCGACCATCTCGTCGGCCGTGAGGTCGTGCGCGTGCTGCCCGTCGCCATCAGCGTCCTGAAGACGTACGACCCGCCCGTCAGCGCCTTCGAGGGCCGCGAGGTCACGGCCGTGCACCGACACGGCAAGTTCCTCGACATAGAGGCGGACGGGCTGCATTTCGTGACGCACCTGGCCCGCGCGGGCTGGCTGCACTGGAAGGACACGCTGCCCGACGGACCGCCCCGCCCCGGCAAGGGCCCGCTGGCGCTGCGCGTCGCGCTGGACACCGGTGAGGGCTTCGACCTCACCGAGGCCGGCACCCAGAAGCGGCTCGCGGTGTACGTCGTCCGGGACCCGGCGGAGATCCCGGGCGTGGCTCGCCTGGGCCCCGACCCGCTCGCCGACGACTTCGACGAGACCCGCTTCGCGAAGCTCCTCGAGGGCGAGCGGCGTCAGCTCAAGGGCGCCCTGCGCGACCAGAGCCTGATCGCGGGTGTGGGGAACGCGTACAGCGACGAGATCCTGCACGCCGCCAAGATGTCGCCCTTCAAGCTCGCCTCCTCGCTGACCCCCGAGGAGACCCGACGTCTGTACGAGGCGCTGCGCGCCACGCTCACCGAGGCGATCGAGCGCTCCCGCGGGGTGGCCGCCGGACGCCTGAAGGCGGAGAAGAAGAGCGGGCTGCGCGTGCACGGCAGGGCGGGCGAGCCCTGTCCGGTGTGCGGTGACACCATCCGCGAGGTGTCCTTCAGCGACTCGGCCCTGCAGTACTGCCCGACCTGCCAGACGGGAGGGAAGCCACTCGCGGACCGCAGATTGTCCCGGCTCCTCAAGTAGCCGCGGGGCGCCCTGGACGTTCACCGGCAGGTGATCAGCGGGACTTGAGCGTCACCAGGTGCTTGCCGTCCGTCGTGCGCACCTCGAACCGGCTGATCTCATCGGATCGCAGCGCGGCGCCGCCCTGCATGCTGGTGGCCTTGCCGTTTTGAGGCTGCGCCATCCAGCTCGTCACCGTCTGCTCCGAGCCGTCCTTGCCCACGACGACGAGCTGACAGGGACGAGGACCCGCGGCGTCCTTGACCTCGACGTCGACCTGACTGCCCCAGACCCGGTCCTGGGCCGTGACCTGGGCCCACACCCCGGTCTGCGTGTCCGTCGCGGCGATCTGGGTCGACTGCGGGTCGTGCGCGGTGACGATCGCGATCGCGGGACCGCCCGCCGCGAACACCACGGAGGCCGCGACCGCGTACAGCCAGCGCCTGCGCCCGGCCCGGTGCCGGGCCGCGACCTCGCCGAGCAGCCGGTCGAGAAGCCGGGGCCCGGGGGCGGCGAAGGGGTGCACGGAGCGCGGGGTGGCCCGGCGGTACAGCATCAACTGCCGTGTCGCGGGCCGGAACTCACTCACGTGCGCCGCGCAGCTGGGGCACTCCATGAGGTGGTCCTCGAAGCGGAAGGCATCCGCCTCGTCCAGCACGCCGAGCGCGTAGGCGCCGACGTCACGATGCCGTTCCAGGGACCTCATACCGAATACCGAATCCTCGTGGCGATAGTGCGGGGTGGGGGTGGTGTTGCTGTTGCCCACCGGTACGCACCAGACCGACGAATCACTCAAGACCCGTCCGGAATAACGGCAAGGACATTCGGAGCGCGAGGGCCCGCGGATTGGTGAGAGCTCAGAAAATTTGCCCGGACGTGTGGCCGGGCAAGGTCGTCAGAAGAGGTGGATCGCCAGATGCCCCAGGGGCAGCCCCAGCCGCCAGGCGGGCGTCCACACCTTCGGACCGTCGTCCTCGCCCGGCACGGGGCCGCCACCGGGCACCGCGTCCAGGTCGGGGGCGAGCAGCTCGGTCTCCTCCAGCCACCGCCAGGCCGCCGACGCCAGCTCCAAGTCCGGAGCGGGGCCGGCCGATTCCACCGCCTCGGCGGCGAGCCGCGCCATGCGCTCGCGCACCCAGTCCTGCCACGGCTGGTCGTACGCCGTCAGCGAAAGCCAGGTCTCCAGCTGTGTGACGACCCGGATACCGGAGAGCTCACCGGCGCTGTCGGAGAGGAAGATGGTCAGCGCCAGCGCGTCGCGCCCGGCGCGGAACTCGAAGGACGTGGGCGGCATCAGGTCGCCGGTCCGCAACAGTTCGTCGGCGATGTACTCGGCGTACAACCACGCCATGGGCACGGTGAGTTCCCCACCGCCGGTGCCGTCCGTGCTCTCTTGACCTCTGTGCAGCATCCCTTCCCGCCTTCCTCCGGTGTGCCTGCGCGTCGCCCCACCCCCGGGCCCGGGCCCCCAATCCGGAACACGGATGAGGACAGCTGAGTGCTCAACCGTGGTCCTCAGCAAGGCGCTTTACGGAGGTTTGACTCAGCCTTCGGTTTCACCGCAGGTCGGCTGCGTATTCCGGAAGAACCCGGCGCAGGGCGCGCAATGCGTAGTACGCACGGGACTTCACCGTACCGGGCGGAATTCCGAGCGCCGCGGCGGCCTCGGCCACACTCGCCCCACGGAAGTACACCTGCACCAGGACTTCACGGTGCTCGGGAGTGAGTGTCTTCACAGCCTCCCGTACATCGAGCGTCGCCGCGGACCGTTCGGCGTGATCCGCGCAGACCCGGGCGCTCTCCAGCACCGCGTCCCCGACCTCCGGGGGGCGCGCCTGGCGGGCCCGGCGTGCGTCTATGGCGAGCCGCCGTCCGACGGTGAGCAGCCAGGGGCGTACCGAGTCGAATTCGTCGGCACGCAGTGCCTCGGGGTGCTGCCAGGCGCGTACGAAGGTCTCCTGCACCAGGTCCTCGGCGCGCTGCCGGTCGCCGTCGGACAGGCGCAGCAGCAGCGCGAAGAGCGGCCGGCCGTGCTCGCGCTGCAGCGCGGCCAGCTCGTGCTCGGCGGTCGTCCCGTGCGTGATGGTGGTGGTTCCGGCCGTCATGGCGTGTATGCCAGCGGGTGCCGCGCCGCGGGGACAGGGGCGGGGCATGGTTGTGCGGTGGGCGGTCGATGCGGTCGGTGAGCGGTGCGGTGAACGGTCCGCCGGGCGGTTGGGGGCCCTCCGGCCGTCGCCGGCGGCGCCGGTGCGGCGCGCCCGCCACCAGGGTGGCGCCCCTGATGGAAGCTGAGCTGCCGACGTCATCCTCGGTGGTGGTGGCGGGCCCGAGCACCCCGGCGCGGACCGCCCGGCGAGCGCCTCCCGTACCCGCGCAGCGCCTCCGGTACCCGACCGTCGGGGGCCGACGCACCCCCTCAGCCCCCGGACCCCGCATCGCCCCCACGGGCGCGAGCACCGCGGCGCGGGACCGCCCGGCGAGCGCCCCCCGGTACCCGCGCAGCGCCTCCCGGACCCGCGCAGCGCCTCCGGTACCCGACCGTCGGGGGCCGACGCACCCCCTCGGCCCCCGGACCCCGCATCGCCCCCACGGGCGCGAGCACCGCGGCGCGGGACCGCCAGGCGAGCGCCCCCCGGTACCTGCGCAGCGCCTCCAGTACCCGCGCAGCGCCTCCGGCACTCGACCGTCGGGGGTGGGCGCACCCCCTCGGCCCCCGCACCGCCCCCCAACGGGCGCGAGCACCGCGGCGCGGGACCGCCCGGCGAGCGCCTCCCGGTACCTGCGCAGCGCCTCCAGTACCCGCCCAGCGCCTCCGGTACCCGACCGTCCGGGGTCCGACGCACCCCCTCGGGGCCCGCACCCCGCATCGCCCCAACGGGCGCGTCCTGCCTCGCCGGACGGGCTAGCGGCGGTCGTGGCTCCTTGACTCCCGGCCGCCCTTACCTGTCGATTCATAATCAAATCCGACTGTATCGGGGCGAGAGCGATGACCACACGCAGGCGACGACCGACCACCTTGGCCCTCGCGGCCGTACTCCTCGCGGGCGCCGCGGGCTGCCAGGCGACCGAGCAGGCGCCGGCCCGGCACGGCAGCCGGCCCGCGCCCTCCTCCGCCACCCGCGGATTCACCCTCGTGGCCTCCGGCGACGTACTGCCGCACAGCTCGATCATCGAGCGGGCGAGCTACGACGCGGGAGGCAACGGATACGACTTCCGGCCGATGCTCGCGGCGGTGCAACCCGTCGTCTCCGGCGCCGACCTGGCGATCTGTCACATGGAGACCGTGTACGGCGCGGACGGCCAGTACACCGACCAGCCGATCTTCAAGTCCCCGCCGCAGATCGCCGACGCACTCGCGGCGACCGGCTACGACAGCTGCTCGACCGCCTCGGAACACACCCTGGACGACGGCACCGACGGTATCCGGCGCACCCTGGACGCGCTGGACCGCGCGGGCGTCCGGCACGCGGGATCGGCGCGCACGCCGCAGGAGGCGACCATCGCCACCCTGATGCGCGCGGGCGACGCCAACGTGGCGCACCTCGCGTACACCCTGGGCACCAACGGGTCCCCGCCGCCGGACCAGCCCTGGGCCGTCAATCTGATCGACCCCGCCAGGATCGTCGCGGACGCCCGTGCCGCCCGGAAGGCGGGCGGCGACGTGGTCGTCGTATCCCTGCACTGGGGCACCGAATGGCAGGACGCGCCGGACGAGTGGCAGCTGCAGCTGAGCAAGGAGCTGACCGCCTCCCGGACCGACGGCAGGCCCGACATCGACCTGATCCTCGGCACGCACGCGCACGTCCCGCAGGCGTACGAGAAGGTCAACGGCACCTGGGTCGTCTATGGCATGGGAGACCAGATCGCCGGCGAGATGGTCAACAGCCGGCGCGTCGGGGACACGCGCGCCAACGAGAGCTCAATCGGGCGGTTCACCTTCGCCCCGCCCGCGCACCGGGGCGGCCGCTGGGAGGTGTCGAAGGCCGAGTTCATTCCGCAGGCCTTCGACATCGACGCCGGTCGCGTGGTGAACCTCAACGCCGCGCTGGACCAAGGGGCCGAGGTCGGCGCCGTACGCGACCGGATCCGGGACGTCGTCCTGAGCCGGGGCGCGGCCCAGGCCGGGCTCGTCATGGGGAAGTAGCCGTGGTGTCCTTCGCCAGCTCCGACCGCTTGTACGAGTATCCGAAGTAGATCACGCATCCGATCAGGAACCACACCGCGAACCGCACCCACGTCTGCCACTGCAGGAAGGTGATCAGCCAGATGGAGAAGATCACCCCCAGCGCGGGTACGACCGGCATCCCCGGGGTGCGGAAGGTGCGCGGCAGGTCGGGCCGGCGGTAGCGCAGCACGATCACCGCGACGCACACCACGACGAACGCCAGCAGGATCCCGATGTTGGTGAGTTCCGCCGCCTGGCCGATCGGCAGGAACCCGGCGATGGCGGCCGAGGCGAATCCGACGATCCACGTCACGCGGGTCGGCACATGGCGGGTGGGGTGCGTCTTCGCGAACCACTTGGGCAGCAGGCCGTCCCGGCTCATCGAGAACCACACCCGCGTGACGCCCAGCATGAACGTGAACATCACCGTGAGGATGCCGATGATCGCGCCGACCGCGATGACGTCCGCGAGACCGTTCAGGCCCACCGACTTGAAGGCGGTAGAGAAGCCGCTCTCCTTGTCGATCTCCTTGTAGTTCTGCATGCCGGTCAGGACCAGGCAGGCGGCCACGTACAGGACCATCGAGATCGCCAGGGAGTAGATGATCGCCTTCGGCATGTGCCGCTGGGCGTCCTTCGACTCCTCGGCCGCCGTCGACATGGCGTCGTACCCGAAGACCGCGAAGAAGACGGTCGCCGCACCCGTGAACGCCCCGCTGATCCCGTACGGGAAGAACGGGTTGTAGTTGCTCGTGTCGATGTGGAAGACGCCCACGCCGATGACGAGCAGGACGACCAGGACCTTCAGGATCACGACGACCGTCTCGAAGCGGGCCGCGTTCTTGATGCCCATGTTCAGCAGAGCCGCGATGACCAGGCACAGCACCGCGGCGAACAGGTCCACCCGGTGGCCGTCGCCGGTGCCGGGCGCCCCCAGCATCCAGGTCGGCAGATCGGCGCCCAGCTCCCCGATCAGGAAGCTGAAGTAGCCGGAGATGCCGATCGCGACCACGGCCACGATCGCGGTGTACTCCAGGAGCAGGTCCCAGCCGATGAACCAGCCGGCGAACTCGCCGAGCACCGCGTAGCCGTAGGTGTAGGCCGAGCCGGCCTTCGGGATCAGGCCCGCGAACTCCGCGTACGACAGGGCCGCCGCCGCGCTCGCCACGCCCGCGATGAGGAAGGAGACCAGGACCGCGGGGCCCGCCGTGCCGTTCGCGACCGTCCCGGCGAGCGTGAAGATGCCCGCGCCGATGATGCCACCGACCCCGATCGCGGTGAGCTGCCACAGCCCGAGCGACCGGTCGAGTTTCGGGCCCGCCCCGATTTCGGTCTCTTCGATGTGTTCGATGGGTTTGCGGCGGAGAATGCCCTCACCCATTCGGAGCCCGGCCATGAGCCTCACCTCTTCGCAGACGGTAATCGGCTGACGGCGGATCATGATGGCCCAGGGGCGGCGGCGACGGAAGATGCCACGCGAGCCGCGGACACCTCGAAAAGGGCTAGGGCACGACCGTGACCGGCCAGCGTCCCGCCTTGACGAGCCGGATCGCCACCGAACCGATGATCCGGTGTCCCGCCTGCTCGGAGGCGCCGACCACCACGGCGTCCGCCTTGAGCTCGTCCGCCGCCGTCACCAGGCCGTTGTAGGGGTCGCCACGGAAGGTGTGGAACTCCCAGCGGACGTCGAATATGCCCTTGACCCGCTCGGCCGCGTCCCGGATCTGCGCGGCGAGGTCCTCGGCGATCTCGTCGGTCGTCTCGGCGACGGGCACCCCGAGCGCCGCCCCCGCCGCCATCACCGGCTGGACGTACACGACGGCCAGCAGCGCGCGCTGCCGTCGGGCCAGGCCACCGGCATATGCCGCCGCGCGCAGCGAGGAGTCGGAGCCGTCCACCCCGACGACGATGACCTTGGGAC
This sequence comes from Streptomyces sp. NPDC058246, assembly GCF_042881985.1. Taxonomy (NCBI): domain Bacteria; kingdom Bacillati; phylum Actinomycetota; class Actinomycetes; order Kitasatosporales; family Streptomycetaceae; genus Streptomyces; species Streptomyces sp. NPDC058246. The sequence continues at coordinate 164,176 of NZ_JBHVWZ010000012.1, forward strand.
CGTCCGTGCCCCGCTCGAAACCCTGCGAGTGCTGCTGTTCCGTCACGGCTGTGAGGCTATCGGAAACCGCAGGTCCCGACCCCGTGGGGGACACGGGGAAACGTGCTCGACGGGCGGGCACGCGCCGCCCTTCCTAGAGTCGAAACCATGAGTGCCACCGTGGAGGCCCGCCCACCGAAGGACGCCACAGGCCCGATACCACCGTCCCGGAGCGGCTTCCTCAGCAAGGTGCCCGAAGGCTTCGGGGCCTTCTTCGGCGCCCTCGGCCTCCTCTGCGCCCTGCTGGCCTTCATCGAGCCCCTCCGGGTCCTGCTGCGCCCCGTCGTGAACTTCCTCGACCTGCTGACCGTCCCGGTCAGCGCCAACCTGGCGTACGCCGTCTTCCTCTTCCTGCTCGCCGGCGCGACCGCCGCCCGCAAGAAGGTCGCCTGGTGGCTGGTCGTCGTCTACCTCGGAATCCTCGTCCTCGACGACATCCCCGACATCGCCCAGGGCGTCTACGCCCAGGCGCTTCCGTCGCTCGTCGTCTGCGGGCTCGCGCTGGTGCTGCTGATCGTGGCCCGCAAGGAGTTCTACGCCGCCCACCGGCGCGGCGCCGTCTGGCGGGCCCTCGCCGTACTGCTCGCCGGGCTCGGCGTGGCCATCCTGATCGGCTGGGGCCTGGTCGTGCTGTTTCCCGGCACCCTGCCGGAGGGCCGGCAGCTGCTGTGGGCGGCCAACCGGGTCTGCGGCGGCCTGGTCTCCGGGCGCTCCTTCGAGGGGAGTCCCCCGCGAGCCCTGTCCTTCCTCCTCGGCCTCTTCGGCGCCCTCGCCCTGCTCAACGCCGCCGCCACGCTCTTCCGCTCCCAGCGCATGGAGGCGGCCCTGCACGGCGACGAGGAGGCCCGCATCCGCGCCCTGCTGCACGCGTACGGCGCCGACGACTCCCTCGGCTACTTCGCCACCCGCCGCGACAAGGCCGTCGTCTTCTCGCCCAGCGGCAAGGCCGCCGTCACCTACCGCGTCGAGGCCGGTGTCTGCCTGGCCAGCGGTGACCCCGTCGGCGACCGCGAGGCGTGGCCGCACGCCATCGGCGCCTGGCTGGACGCGGCCCGCCGCTACGCCTGGGCACCAGCCGTGATGGGCGCCTCGGAGGACGGCGCGAAGGCGTTCGCGCGCTCCGGGCTCGGGGCGCTCCAACTCGGCGACGAGGCCATCCTGCACGTCGCCGACTTCGACCTGGACGGCCGCGACATGCGCGTGACCCGCCAGGCCGTCCACCGCGTCCGGCGCACCGGCGCCACCTGCCGGGTACGCCGTCACTCCACCCTCACCGACGAGGAGATGGAGGAGATCGTCGACAGGGCCGACGCCTGGCGCGACACCGAGACCGAGCGCGGCTTCTCGATGGCCCTCGACCGCCTAGGTGACCCCGCGGACGGCGACTGCCTCCTCGTCGAGGCGATCGGATCCGACGGCAAGCTCCTCGCGCTGCTCTCCTTCGTCCCCTGGGGCCGGGACGGCATCTCGCTCGACCTGATGCGCCGTGACCGCACCGCCCCCAACGGGGTCATGGAGTTCATGGTCGCGGAGCTGTGCGCGGTCGCGGGCACGGTCGGCGTGCGGCGCATCTCGCTCAACTTCGCGGTGTTCCGCTCGGTCTTCGAAGAAGGCGCGCGCATCGGCGCGGGACCGGTGCTCCGGCTCTGGCGCCGACTGCTCCTGTTCTTCTCCCGGTGGTGGCAACTGGAAGCGCTGTACCGCTCCAACGCCAAATACCACCCCGAGTGGTATCCCCGCTTCATCTGCTACGGCGAGACCGGCTCCCTCGCCCGCATCGGCCTGGCCTCCGGCATCGCCGAGGGCTTCGTCTCCGTACCCTCGCTGCGCAAGCTCTGGGGCAAGGGGAAGACCAAGGGCGGACCGGAACCCGCCACCACCACGGGCCTGCCGTCGCTGTCGTCTCTCGGCCTCGACGCAGGGGACGAGGCCGGGGGCGGCGATCCCACCGCCGGACTGCCCGACCAGGTCCGCATCCGGCACCGCACACTGGAGCGGCTCCGCGCCGAGGGCACCGACCCCTACCCGGTGGGCCTGCCCCCGCGCACCCACGCCCTCGCCGAGGTCCGCGCGGGCGACCGGGTGACCGTCGCCGGGCGGATCATCCTCGTCCGCGACTTCGGCGGCCTCGTCTTCGCCGTGCTGCGCGACTGGTCCGGCGACCTCCAACTCGCCCTCACCCGCGAGGACTCCGGGCCCGCACTCGACCGGTTCCGCAAGGACATCGACATCGGCGACCACGTCACGGCGACCGGCCGCGCGGGCACCAGCCACCAGGGGGAACCGACCGTCTTCGTCAGCTCCTGGCAGCTCATCGGCAAGTGCCTGCGCCCGCTGCCCGACAAACACCGGGGCCTCGCCGACCCCGAGGCCAAGGTCCGCCGCCGCTATCTCGACCTGGTCTCCAGCCCGGCCGCCCGCGAGGTCGTGCGGGCCCGCTCCACGGCCGTCCAGGCCCTGCGCCAGGGACTGCTGGACCGCGGCTATCTGGAGGTCGAGACCCCGATGCTCCAGCAGATCCACGGCGGCGCCAACGCCCGCCCGTTCACCACCCACATCAACGCCTACGACCTGAACCTCTATCTGCGCATCGCACCCGAGCTGTATCTGAAGCGGCTGTGCGTCGGCGGCCTGGAGAAGGTCTTCGAGATGGGCCGCACCTTCCGCAACGAGGGCGTCTCCTACAAGCACAACCCCGAGTTCACGATGCTGGAGGCCTATCAGGCCTTCGCGGACTACGACGTGATGCTCGACCTCACCCGCGAGCTGATCCAGGGCGCCGCGACCGCCGCCTTCGGAAGGCCCGTCGCCCGCAAGGACGGCACCGAGTACGACATCTCCGGGCCCTGGCCCGTCAAGACGGTGTACGGCGCCCTCTCGGAGGCCCTGGGGGAGGAGATCGGGGCCGGCACACCCCAGGAGACCCTGCTGCGACTGTGCGACCGGGCGGGCGTGCCGTACAGGGCGGACGACGGACGCGGTGACGTCGTACTGGAGATGTACGAACGGCTGGTCGAGGAGAAGACCCGGCTGCCCACCTTCTACAAGGACTTCCCGACCGATGTCTCCCCGCTCACCCGCCAGCACCGCGCCGACCCGCGCCTCGCCGAGCGCTGGGACCTCGTCGCCTTCGGCACCGAACTGGGCACCGCCTACTCGGAGTTGACCGACCCGGTCGAACAGCGCCGTCGGCTGACCGCGCAGTCGCTGCGCGCCGCCGGGGGAGACCCGGAGGCGATGGAGCTGGACGAGGACTTCCTCGACGCGCTGGAGTACGCGATGCCGCCCACCGGAGGCCTCGGCATCGGTGTCGACCGGCTGATCATGTTCCTCACCGGGCTGACCATCCGTGAGACATTGCCCTTCCCGCTGGTGCGCCGCCGCTGAAATGGTCCGAGCGGGTGCTTTCGTGGGTCCACACCGGTGTTGCTCAGCCGCGCCGCCCCTCCCCGGGGTGACTGATGAGTCATGAAAAAGGATCAGCTGCTCACCAGGCGCCGGGCGTTGATCGCCGGCGCCGCCGTCCTGGGCGCGGCCGGGGCGGCGGGCACGGCGCGCGTCCTGACGGACGAACCGGCCACCGAGCCGGTGCGGAAAGCCCCTGCGGTCTCGGGCCCGGAGGTGCGCAGCGCCCTCAAGCCCTCCGCCTACCGCCTCCAGCCGATGGCCGGATTCGCCCCCACGCGCAGCAGACCCGCCCGGACCGCCGTCCGGCACGAGCCGTTCCTGCGCATGTCCGCGCGCGGCCGGAACATGGTGCTGACCTTCGACGACGGCCCCGACCCGCGCTACACCCCGGACATCCTGCGCACGCTGCGCAAGTACGACGTGCGCGCGATGTTCTTCGTGTGCGGGGAGATGGCCGCCGACAACCAGGACCTGCTGAGCGAGATGGCCGACGACGGGCACGTCGTCGGCAACCACACCTGGACACACCCCCTGCTGACCCAGCTCTCGCGCTCCGAGATCCGCTCCGAGATCGAGCGCACCTGTGAGGTCATCGACGACGCCTACGGCGAGCCGCCCGTCTGGTTCCGCGCGCCGTACGGGGCCTGGAACCGGGCGGTCTTCCGGGTCGGCGCGGAATTCGGCATGGAGCCGCTGGCCTGGACCGTCGACTCGCTCGACTGGACCACCCCGGGCACCGACACGATCGTCGACCGGGTGGAGAGCGGCGCCGCCCCGGGGGTCGTCGTCCTCTCGCACGACGCGGGCGGTGACCGCTCACAGAGCGTCCGCGCGCTGCGCCGCTATCTGCCGCACCTGCTGGATTCCGGCTATCACTTCCACGTGCCGCGCCGGAAGTTCACCTGACGCGGACCACGGGCTTTCGCCCGCCCGGTCGTGGAACGCTCAGCGAACCTCGACCAGGCGGGCGAAAACGACGACGTTTCCGTCGTATCCGTGCTGCTTGGAGAAACCGCCCCCGCAGGTGATGATGCGCAATTCGGCGGTTCCCTTGCTGCTGTACACACGGTCGCCGGGGAAATTGCTCTTCGCGAAGACGTCGATGCCGTACACGTCGAACACGGCGATCTTTCCGTCCTTGCGCCGGACCTCTACCCGGTTTCCCTTCTTGAGCGCCCCGAGTCCATAGAAGACGGCGGGGCCCTGCATGTTGTCCACATGGCCCACGATCACGGCCGTGCCCTTTTCGCCGGGCGAGACCGCGCCGGTGAACCAGCCCGCGAGATTCGGGTCGTCCGGCGGCGGCGCGCCGACCCATCCGTCATTGTCCAGGCCCACCGGAATGACCGGCGCGTCGACCCGGATCGCCGGGATCCGCACCCGGTCGACCTGGGAGTACGGCAGCGGGGCCAGCCCGCTCGAGAAGGTGCCGACGGGGGTGCGGCTGTCCGCGGCCGCCGCGGAAGCGGGCTGCGGAGGGCCCACGTCGAACTCACCGGAACCATTCCGAATGAGTGCGAGACCGGTCAGCAGAACAAGCGCTATCACGCCCCACGGGGCTCGCTTCCTCCGCCGCTCCTCCTCTTCGGCCAGCTCGGACGCAGACATTCGCCATCCCCTCTCGACGCGGCCGTCGCCGCCTCCGTCGCGCGTATGAGAACGCTAAGTGCAGCTTGCTCGGAGGGCGACGGGGGGCGGGCGAACGGGTGGTGGAGCACCTCGGCCGTGCGCCATCCGAGTTGCCGCAGGCAGGAATTTTCTGACGGTCCGTGACCTGCGGCAATATCCGATTGTATGGAATTCTCTCGGCGTGTCCTCTCACCAGGACGGACCATTCTCGAAATGCGGCTCTGTGCACGGCATCTGAGGGTCTGATTGGGAGGCGTTTTCTCGCCGATCCACCGGGGACGGTTCCCGGGGCGTCTTCCGCGGAGGATCACATGCGAAACTCACGTGCCCTGGCGGCCGCGGTTGCGGTGGCCGCCGTCTTCGGGCCCGCCGCCCCCGCGGCCGTCGCGGACGGTATGGGCGGCACGGGCAATCAGAACAACAACGTGGGTGGCCTGGGCAACACCAGCGTTATTGTTCCGGGCAACAACTGGGGCGGCTTGGGCAACAACAACGGCTTCGGGCCGGGTAACAACGGGTTCGGCAACAACAACGGGTTCGGGCCGGGCAACGAACGTGGAGGCGGGCCGGGCAACAACGGGTTCGGCAACAACAATGGCTTCGGGCCGGGCAACGAACGTGGAGGCGGGCCGGGCAACAACGGGTTCGGCAACAACAACGGGTTCGGGCCCGGCAACGAACGCGAAAACGGCCGGGGCAACGAACGCTGGGGGCCTTCCAGGAACATCGTCGCCGTACCCAGCATCATCGCCGCCGGCGGCCGGCTGACGGTGACGGTCGACGACTGCCGGAACGGCGGCACCATGACCTCGCCCGGATTCCGGCGTGCCACCCTCTCGCGGGTCCCGGGCGACAACGACAGGGCGAGCGGAACGGTGACCGTCGCCCCTGACGCGCACCCCGGCACGTACGACATCAGGGTCGACTGCGTGGGCGCGAGCCGGCTGACCCGTCCGTCCGCCTTCACCGTCATCGGTGGTGCCCACGCCGGGTTCGGCGGCGGCAGCTCGACCGGCGCCACGCCCACCGACATGGCGATCGGCAGCGGTCTGGTGGCCGCGGCCGTCATCGGCGGCGGGGTGTACTGGATGCGCCGCAGGTCCGAGAAGAGGATCTGACGGCCTCGCCGTCGACGGACCGGTCCTCCCCTTCGGGACCGGCGTCCCCCTTCAGGACTCCGCACGTGACAGCTCTTCGCCCTGGATCCTTCCGAAGGGGTCCGGGGCGGAGGGCTGTGCCGTCGCGTAAGAAGCATCGCGCCACCGCCTCAGGAGTCGTCGTCCGCGCCGCGTCGGCGCGACAAGTGCCACGCCGTGCCGACGGAGCCGCCGATGAGCGCGGCGCCCAGGCCGATCTCCTTGAGGTCGAAGCCGCCGACGCTGCCGCCGACACCCGCCCTGACGCCCCGTTCGACCGGAACCGCGGCGGGCGTCAGGTCGGGGGGCGTCCGGCCGTCGTCGGAGCGGCCGGGGGCGATGGTGAGCTCGGTGTGGCCCCGCACGCCGTCGCACACGAACGTCACCTCGTACACCGCACCCGCTTTGGCGTCCCAGTCGACCGTGGCCCTGGCCGAGGACTGGCCCGGCGAGATGGTGACGGTCTCGAAGACCCCCGAGGAGACCGTGGCGCGGCTCTTGCAGCCCCCGTCCCGCTTCAGCAGCAGTGAGATCTGACCGCCCGCGGAGATGGCCGACGGCTCGACGCTGTAGCCGAACGGCGTGACGTTGTGATTGCCGGTGCCGGTGCTGGTCCCATTTCCGTTGCCGTTCGCGTGTCCGTTCCCGCCTCCGTTGTCTGCGACGGCGGCGGGCGCGGCGAACGTCAGGACGGCCACGGCCGGCAGTACGGCCGAAGCCATGGGTATCGCGCGCATGGTGCGCCTCCAGGTCCCCGAGGAGCCGTGCCGCGGACTTCTTCCGCTCGCGCCGGAAATGCACCTCGATGAACGGAACGCTAGGAAAGGGTGCGCGTGGGCGCGATCGCAGTCGCGCGAACGGGGCAATCGTGGGGGCCGTACGGGGGACGGTGTGCGTGCGGCCGGGTGACGGGCGCGGCGTGGCGCCCGTCCCCCGGCCGTCGGACGACTCCTGAGGATTCCGTCACCCGGGAAGGTGCGGGAACAGCGAGGTGAACGGTTCCGCCGACGCCGTGATGCCCCGGCTGTAGGGCGCGTCGAAGTCCCAGATCAGGAAGAGCAGGAAGGCGATCAGGGCGGAGAAGAGCCCGGCGAGGATCAGTTCGCGGGGGGTGCGCCGGATCTGCAGCGCGAAGACCATCCCGATGGTGACCACGGCGCCGGTGATCAGCCCGAACCACACCACGCCCGGCATGGTCGCCCCCGTCGAGTCGGAGCGGGCGTTGCGCGCGGCGTCCGCCGCCGTCACCTGGTCGACCAGCGGCTGGTACGCCTGAGCCTCGAAGTCCGACTTCGGCTGGTAGTCGGTGACGTCCTCGCGGACACGGTCCAGGAGCCGGCCGCCCTCGGCGGTCACATGGCCTTTGTCCGCCATGGTCTTCCACTCGGTGGTGACGACGTGGCTGACATACGCGTTGACGTCGCCCCGGATGCGGTCGCGCACGTCGGGCGGGTAGACGCGGACCCGCTCCGAAATCTCGTGCAGCGCCTGGGCCTCCGCCTGCACATGGTCCTGGGCGCCGCCGCGGGCCTCCCAGACACCGGCGATGGCCAGGCCGAGAACGATGGCGTACACGACGCCGATCATCATCGTCATGTACTCGATCACGTCCGGGGTCTCGGACGGATCGTCGTCCTCCCGGGCCGTGCGATGGCGTACGAGGGCCACGATGAGGACGACGACGCACGCGGCCGCCATCGCGAGGGCGAGAACAAGCCAATCCGACAAGGATGCCTCCAAGGGTCAGCGCGGGCGCAGCGCCGCGACGGCGAGCACCGCGGGCGCGGTGATGAGCAGGGTGAGCGAGACCAGCGACGGGCCACTGCGCGGCGGGTGCTTGCGCGGCGGGGTGTGGTACGCCGGGTAACTCACCGGGGACGGCGACAGCTTGGGGCGCTTCGGGGGCTTGGGCTCGGGGGGCCGGGGGCGCGCACTCGGCGTCGGCGTGGGGGCGGGCCGCGGCGCCACGGGTCGTGGTGTCGGCGCGGGAGGAGGCGGCGGCGGGGGAGGCGGCGGTTCGGGCTTCGGCGAGTGAGCGCGGGTGGGGGCGGGTGTCGGGGTGGGCGTCGGCGTCGGGGTCGGGGTGGGCGTAGGGCAGGGTGGTGTCGGGGTGGGCGTCGGGCACCAGTTGGTGTTCCCGGCCACCGCCACAGCGCCGCTTCCAGCGACGGCCGCCACGCCGCTCCCGGCGACGGCCACCGCCGCACTCCCGTCGCCGTCCGGGCCGGTGGAGGCGTACGCGCACGCATCGGCCGCGGCCGTTCCGCTCGGCGCACCGCCGAGAATCCAGGTGAGCGTCAGCACTGCCAACACCCGTATGACGAGGGCGGATCGGGTCCGCTTGGGTCCATGCACGACGGAGATCATCTGCCCCGTGACGCCTGCGTACGCCGGAGTGCCGGGGGATTGCCCCCGAAGGGAGGACGTGCGCCTCCCGGCGGTTTGACGGAGCGTGCGAGACACGTCGCCGAGGGCGCACGCACGTGCTAGCCGCGCGGTGCGCGTCACAGGATTCGGAAAGAAATTTGTGAGCCGGTTGAACACTCCCGCCGTCCCCACCCGTACCTAGGGCCATGCGCGGTGCCGCAGGGCGCTGCAACACCAACGCGAACAGCGGGAGTTACCAATGAAGACCTCCTGGCGGAGCGCCTCACTCGTGGCGACAGCTGCGGCCGTGCTGGCGCTCACGACGGCGTGCGGTCAGGAACAGGGCACCCAGTCGACGGGGAGCCAGAACGTGGGTGCCACCGCGGCCGCGGGTGACTATGGAACGAGCACGACCGCGGGCAACGGCTACGGCGCCGATTCCGGGACCCAGCAGAGTGCCGCGGCCCAGGCGGAAGCCGCAGGTCAGCTCTCCGTCACGGAGAGCGCGAAGCTTGGCAAGGTGCTGACCGACAGTGCCGGACTCACCCTCTACCGCTTCGACAAGGACACCGCCGAACCGCCCAAGTCCAGCTGTGACGGCGACTGCGCGAAGGCCTGGCCGCCGGTGCCCGCCGAGGGTGCCGAGGCCGCCACCGGTGTGGACAAGGCGCTTCTCGGTGAGGTCACCCGTTCGGACGGCACGAAGCAGCTGACCGTCGCCGGCTGGCCGATGTACCGGTACGCGAAGGACACCAAGGCCGGGGACGCCAACGGCCAGGGCGTGGGCGGTACGTGGTTCGCGTCCGCGCCGAACGGAAAGAAGGCGACGCTGGCCGACCTGCCGGGTCTGTCGGTCCGCAAGGACGCGAAGCTCGGTGACATCGTCGTCGACAAGAACGGCATGACCGTCTACCGCTTCATGAAGGACCAGGCCTGGCCCGTCTCGAAGTCGGCCTGCACCGGCGCCTGCCTCGAGAAGTGGCCCGCCGTCGCGCCGGTCTCCGCGAACGACACCAAGGGCGTCAAGAAGAAGGGCCTGATGGGCTTCACCCGCCCGGACGGCGTCAAGCAGATGACGGTCAACTGCTGGCCGATCTACACCTTCTCCGGTGACACGGCTCCCGGGGACACCAACGGTCAGGGCGTCGGCGGCACGTGGTACGCCGTCGCACCCGACGGAAAGCCGGTCGGCGCGTCGGAGTAGTGGATCACCTCCCCAGGGTTGATCGCCTCACCCCATAGGCAACGGAACGCGGAAGGGAGTGGACACAGACAGGCAAGTGTGCCGGACGAACACAGCGACGCGCGCGACCCCGGGTCCGCCCCCTCCGCACCGCACGGAGGGGGCGGACCACTTGGCGTACCCGGACGCGATGGGCGGATCACGGTGCCGGGACGGGACGGGCGGATCACGGTGCCGGGACAGGACGGGACGGGCGTGTCCCGGTGCCGGGACAGGACGGGACGGGCGTGTCCCGGTGCCGGGACGGGCGGGTCAGGGTGCCGGGACCGGGGGGGGCGGGTCACGGATTCCCGGGACGGGACGAGGCGAGGGGCCGGGCGGTCCGGGGCCGAGGGGCGCACCCGGGCCGGGTCCGGGCCCGAGGCGGACCGGGGCGCGTCCGTTCGGAATGACCTCGGCGACTCTCCGACAGCGTGGCCACTCTTCGTAACTCTGCGGAGCCTTTTGGAATGCTTCGGAGCGATTTCGCAGGGGCGGTGAGAGGCGCGTTCGGGTGGCGCTCGCGGGGCGCCAATTCGGCACTTGCCGGAGGCAGTGACCGGGAACGGACGGTCAATTTCCGTTTTGGCTCGCTCCTTTGGCGGGCGATCAGTAGCCTCAGCTCGAACACCGGATCGTCTACGCCGTCGACAACGCCTTGGAGAGATAGATGGAGCGTCCCGCCTGGGCCCCCCGGAACATTGACATCTCGGTGCCGAGCGTGTCCCGTATGTATGACTACTACCTGGGCGGTTCGCACAACTTCGAGGTCGACCGGGAAGCGGCACGCAAGGCGATGGAGTTCATGCCGGGACTTCCCAAGATCATGCAGGCGAACCGGGCGTTCATGCGCCGCGCCGTGCGTTTCGCGGCCGACGAGGGAATCGACCAGTTCCTGGACATCGGCTCCGGCATCCCGACCTTCGGAAACGTCCACGAGGTCGCCCAGACGGCCAGCCCCGGCGCGCACGTCGTCTACGTGGACCACGACCCGGTGGCCGTCGCGCACAGCGAGGCCGTGCTGCGGGACAACGAGAAGGTGGACGTCGTCGCCGCCGATCTCCTCAAGCCCCAGGAGATCCTGGCGAGTCCGCAGCTTCAGCGCCTGATCGACCTGAACCGGCCGGTCGCCCTCCTCCTCGTTGCCATACTGCACTTCGTGGAAGACGCGGACGACCCGTACGGTGCGGTGGCGGAACTGCGCGACGCACTGGCGCCGGGCAGTCTGCTCGTCGTCACGCATGCCTCGTACGAGGGAATTCCGCTCCCTGCGGAGCGGGCCGAGGGCACGGTCGACGTCTACAAGAACATCCGCAGCCCGCTGATCATGCGCTCGCGCGAGGAGATCGCGCGGTTCTTCGAGGGGTACGACATGGTGGAACCCGGACTGGTGTCGATGCCGAACTGGCGGCCCGACACGGCACCCGAGGACGAGGATCCCTATTCCTTCTCCGGGTTCGCCGGCGTGGGGCGCACGGCGTGACCGCCGAGCCGGACGGGCCGGAGGACAGACTGCGCCGGTTCGCGACGATCTGGGGCCGGGCCGTCTTCCCTGTCACCTCGACGTCGCTGACCCGGCCAGAATTCGAGCAGCAACTGCTGCCGCTCGCACGGCGGTTGAGCGACGCTCTGCGAGCCAGGACCTTCGACGCTACGGAGGGCCAGGCGGTCGGCGCCGCGCTCGTCGCCGCGCACTGCACCGACCCCGAGGCGCTCAGCCGCGCCCTCGACTGCGTGGACGCCTACCTGGTGCTCTACTGCGGCGAGGACGGGCCCCAGGATGCGCTGCGGACCCGGTCGGCGCGGTTGCAGCACGCCATGGCAGCCGGGTTCGCGCGGGCGCTGCGCGAGCGGACGCTCGCCGAGCAAGAGGCCATCTACCGGGCGGCGTTGAACGCGCGCAGCGCGGTGGCCGAGGCGCTGCACGCCAGCGAGGCCCGCTTCCGCGCGGTCTTCGAGGGCGCGGCCATAGGGATCGGCATCGCCGACCTCGAAGGCAACATCCTGCAGGTGAATGGAGCCCTGCTGCGCATGTTCGGTGGCTCCGAGCAGTCGATGCGCGGCCGCAAGGTCCCCGAGTGGACCCACCCTGACGACGCTCCTCAAGTCTGGCGCCTGTACGAGGAGTTGGTACGCGGCGAGCGCGAGCACTACCACGTGGAAAAAGCCTTCTACCGTCCCGACGGAACCGCGCTGTGGACCAACCTGACGGTCTCGCTGCTGCGCGACCCGGACGGCGAACCCCAGTACCAGCTGGCCTTGATGGAGGACACCACCGAGCGGCGGCTGCTCAATCTGCGGCTGCGCTACGAGGCCACGCACGACGCGCTCACCGGACTGCCCAACCGCACCCTGTTCTTCGAGCGCCTGGAGAAGGCGCTGTCCGCGGGCGACGGCCAGCGCTTCGGGCTGTGCTATCTCGACCTCGACGGCTTCAAGACCATCAACGACAGTCTCGGGCACGCGGCCGGTGACCGGCTGCTCGTCGAGGTCGCCGACCGGCTCCAGTCCTGCGCGACCGCCCCGGGCGAGATGGTGGCCCGGCTCGGCGGTGACGAGTTCGTCGCCCTGACCACCGGACCCGACACCGAGCGCGAGGTCGACGAGCTCGCCGGGCGCATCATGAACGCGCTGGTCACCCCGATCAGCATCGACGGCCGCGAACTGACCGTGCGGGGCAGTATCGGCATCGTCGAGGGGCCGGCGGGTGAGCGCGGGCCCGCCGAGGTCCTGCGCAGCGCCGACATCACGATGTACCGGGCCAAGTCCGCGGGCGGCAACCGCTTCGAGCTCGCCGACCCCGAGGCCGACGCCCGCGCCATCACCCGGCACGGACTGACCACCGCGCTGCCCGCGGCCCTGGACCGGGGCGAGTTCTTCATCGAGTACCAGCCGCTGGTGCACCTCGGCGACGGCAGTGTGCGCGGGGCGGAGGCTCTGGTGCGCTGGCTGCACCCGCAGCACGGCGTCCTCGGACCCGACCAGTTCATCCCGCTCGCCGAGCACACCGGACTGATCGTCCCGCTCGGCCGCTGGGTCCTGGAGCAGTCGGTGCGCCAGGCCAGGGCGTGGCAGGAACGACACGTCGACGCGGGGCCGTTGCGCATCAACGTCAACCTGTCGCCGTGCCAGTTGACCCATCCCGGTCTGGTCCAGGACACGATCGACATCCTCGAGCGCGAAGGACTCGACGCCGAGGCGCTGTGCCTGGAAGTCACCGAGTCCGCGCTGATCGGCGCCGACGACGACCTGCTCAAGCCACTGCGGCGGCTCGCCGAAATGGGCGTCGACATCGCCCTCGACGACTTCGGCACGGGGTACTCCAACCTCGCCAACCTGCGCCGCCTGCCGGTAAGCATCCTCAAGCTGGACCGATCCTTCACCCAGGGCATGCAGCAGTTCCCCGCGGACCCGGTCGACCTGAAGATCGTCGAGGGGATCGTCTCCCTCGCCCACAGCCTCGACCTCGCGGTCACGGTCGAGGGCGTGGAAACCGGCGCCCAGGCCGAGCAGCTGCGGATACTGGGCTGTGACACGGCCCAGGGCTGGTACTACGCTCGGCCCGGCCCACCGGAGCGGCTGCACGATCTGGCGCTGGTGGACGCGACCGGCTGACGACGCGCGCGACGCACGGTGCGCGGGGCCGGCCGACTGGTACGGGCCCGCGACACCGAGGGCCCGCGACACCGTGGGTACGTCGCGTACGTCGGGCATGTCGAGTGGGCCGGGTGCATCGCGTCGGCCTTGCCGCGACGGTGGCCCCCCAGTTCGGTCGACTGGGGGCCGGCTGCGTGCCGTCGTCGGCTCGGCATCGACGACGTCACGAACCACCGCGCCGGGATCATTCACTCCCTCGACCGGCCGCCGATGCCCATCGGGCACTCCTTCGGCGGGCTGATCGGGCGAAGCTGCCGGCGGGCGCGGACCTGGGCCGGGCGGCCTTGGCCATCGTCCCGCCCGGATCAAGGGCGTGCGGGCGCTGCCGCCGGCTCAGCTGCACGCGGGCTTCCGTACCGTCCCGACGTCGTGAGCCGATCGGCGTACGAGTTCCGCGGCGACTCGCCGGCCGTCACCGAGCGCGAGCGGTTGCCCGACCACGGGCACTCCCTGGTCGTCGGGCACGGCCGGCGGACCGTGGCCGGGTACGCCCTCCAGTGGCCGGCCGACCGGGACCTCCACGGCCGCGACGCATCGCGCCCCTGACGGGACATACATCCCATCGGCGTCCGACGAAGCGGGCGTCCCAGCAGAGGAGTCGAGACGCATGAGCACGGAACTTCAGGGCAGGACCGCGGTCGTGACCGGCGCCAGCAAGGGCATCGGACTGGCCGTCACCGAGGTACTGGCCGGCGCGGGGGCGACGGTGATCGCCGGATCCCGGACCACCACGGCGGGCCTGGACACGCTGGTCGAACAGGGCAACGTCATCCGGGTGCCCGTCGACCTCGCCGAACCCGGGGCCGCCCAGCGGCTCGTGGCGGCGGCGAACGGGCGGATCGACGTGCTGGTCAACAACGTCGGCTCGGCCCCGGCCCGCACGGGCGGCTTCCTCTCGGTGACCGACGAGGACTGGCGGCGCACCGTCGACCTGAACCTGCTGACCGCCGTCCGGGTCACCCGGGCCGCGCTGCCGGTGATGCTCGAGGCGGGCCGCGGCTCGGTGGTGACGATCGCCTCGGTCAACGCCACCCTGCCCGACCCGCTGGTGATCGACTACAGCGCGAGCAAGGCCGCCCTGGTCGCCTTCTCCAAGGCACTGTCGAAGGAGGTCGGCCCCCAGGGCATCCGGGTCAACACCGTCAGCCCCGGCCCGGTCGAGACGGAGCTGTGGCTCGGCGGCGGTGGCGTGGCCGAGACCGTATCGGCCGCCGCCGGGATCACCCCCGAGGAGGTGGTGGCCGGGGCCGCCGGCGCGACCGTCACCGGTCGTTTCTCCCAGCCGCGGGAGGTCGCCGAACTGGTCCTCTTCCTCGCCGCCGACCACGCCCGCAACATCACCGGCAGCGACCTCGTCATCGACGGCGGCTTCATTCCGACCTGGTGACGGGGGCGCGGGGGCGCCGCCCGCAGCATGCCCGCGACGCGCCGCCCGCAGCACGCCCGCGACGCGCCTCGGCACAGAACGCAACGCCCGGGACGCGCCTCGGCACAGCACGCCCGCGACGCGCCTCGGTACAGAGCAATGCGCCGCTCCTCGGCGCAGAGCAGGTCGACGGGGCGCCCGGCTGTGAGAGCCGGGCGCCTGGGCGCTTCCTGTCCTGACCCCGCCGTTCAGCGCTCCAGCAGCATCCGCTGGAGCTCCCGGGCCGCCCGTGGCGGAGCCACATCGCTGCGGTGGGCCAGTGCGATCGTCCGATGGAGGCCGGGACGGGCCAGCGGTGTCACCCGTAGCCCCCGCCCGGAGCGCGTCGCGACCATGCGCGGTACGACGGCCACGCCGAGCCCCGCCCGTACAAAACCGAGCACCGCGTCCATTTCCCCGCCCTCCACGGCGAAGTCCGGCTCGAAGCCCTCGGCGCGGCACGCGGCGACGGTCAGTTCGCGCAGGTCGTAGCCGTGCCGGAACATCACCAGACGTTCGCCCTCCAGGTCGGCGACGCCGACCGTGCGCCGTCCGCGGCCGGGGGCGGGGGCCTCCGGCGACGACACCACCACGAGGTCCTCGCGCAGCAGCTCCACCGTGGTCAGCGCGGGGGACGGCGTCGGGAGCGGGAGGACGACCAGGGCGAGGTCCAGCGCTCCGCGCGCGAGTTCTCGTACGAGATCGTGGGAGCCCCCTTCCTCGATCAGCAGCCGGATGCCCGGGTAGCGGTCGTGGAAGGCGCGCAGCACGTCCGGGAGCAGGCCCGTGCACAGGCTCGGGGTCGCGCCCAGACGCACCCGGCCGCTGCGCAGCTGGGCCAGCTCCTGCACCTCGTGCCGGGCGGTGTCCGCGTCGGCGAGGATGCGCCGGGCCAGCGGCAGCAGCGCCTCCCCGGCGTCGGTGAGCGTGATGTTCCCGCGCGCCCGCAGGAACAGATCCGCACCCAACTCCCGCTCCAGGGACTTGATCTGCTGGGAGAGGGAGGGCTGCGCGACATGGACCAGATCGGCGGCCCGGGTGAAGTGCCGGGTCTCGGCGACCGCCACGAAGTACTGGAGCTGTTGGAACTGCACACAAGCCACGATAGCCCAAGCCTATGGAATCGAGCCGGACCATGTCTTGGACCGATCGGGTCCCTCGGCCCTAGCGTGCTGTTCCATGGCTCTGGCAACGCGGACGGACCGAAAACCGTCCATGACACGCACCGTGTGGGACTCGTCCGTCGGCAAGAAGACCGTCATGGCCGTGAGCGGTCTGATCATGCTGCTGTACCTGGCCGTCCATATGCTCGGCAACCTGAAGATCTTCTTCGGTACGGGCGAGTTCAATCACTACGCGCACTGGCTGCGCACCCTCGGCGAGCCCTTCCTGCACTACGAGTGGGCGCTGTGGATCATCCGCGTGGTCCTGGTCGTCGCCGTCGTCGCGCACGCCACCGCCGCCTACCAGCTCAGCCGCCGCGACATCAGGGCGCGCCCCAGCAAGTACGTCCACAGCAAGCCGCGGGCGAGCTACGCGACGCGCACCATGCGCTGGGGCGGGATCATCCTCGGCCTGTTCATCGTCTGGCACATCCTGGACCTCACGACCGGCACCGTGCACTCCGGCGGCTTCCAGGAGGGCCACCCGTACCAGAACGTCGTGGACACCTTCTCCACCTGGTACGGCAACGTGATCTACATCGTCGCGATGCTCGCGCTCGGCCTGCACATCCGGCACGGCTTCTGGAGCGCCGCACAAACCCTGGGCGCCGGCAGCCGCACCCGCGACCGCGCCCTCAAGACCGTCGCCAACGTCCTCGCGCTGGTGCTGACGGCGGGCTTCGTCTCCGTACCCGTCGGAGTCATGACTGGAGTGGTGAGCTGACATGACCGCATACACCGAGTACGCGACCGGTGAGCCGGTCGTCGACGGCAAGGTCCCGCAGGGTCCGGTCCACGAACGCTGGGACACCCGCCGCTTCGAGGCCAAGCTGGTCAACCCCGCCAACCGCCGCAAGCACACGGTGATCGTCGTGGGCACCGGTCTGGCCGGCGGATCCGCCGGCGCCACACTCGCCGAACAGGGCTACCACGTCGTCCAGTTCTGCTACCAGGACTCGCCCCGCCGCGCCCACTCCATCGCCGCCCAGGGCGGTATCAACGCGGCGAAGAACTACCGCAACGACGGCGACTCCGTCCACCGGCTCTTCTACGACACCGTCAAAGGCGGCGACTTCAGGGCGCGCGAGTCCAACGTCCACCGGCTGGCGCAGATCTCCGTCGAGATCATCGACCAGTGCGTGGCCCAGGGCGTGCCCTTCGCCCGAGAGTACGGCGGCCTCCTCGACACCCGCTCCTTCGGCGGCGTCCAGGTCTCCCGTACCTTCTACGCCCGTGGCCAGACGGGCCAGCAGCTGCTGCTCGGCGCGTACCAGGCGCTGTCCCGGCAGATCGCCGCGGGCAATATCGAGATGCACGCGCGTACCGAGATGCTCGACCTGATCGTGGTGGACGGGCGGGCGCGCGGGATCGTGGCCCGCGATCTGATCACGGGCAAGATCGATACGTACTACGCGGACGCCGTCGTCCTCGCGAGCGGCGGATACGGCAACGTCTTCTACCTCTCGACGAACGCCATGAACTCCAACGCGACCGCGATCTGGCGGGCGCACCGGCGTGGCGCCTACTTCGCCAACCCCTGCTTCACCCAGATCCACCCCACCTGCATCCCGCGCACCGGCGACCACCAGTCCAAGCTCACCCTGATGAGTGAGTCGCTGCGCAACGACGGCCGCATCTGGGTGCCGAAGGCCAAGGGGGACCACCGTCCGCCGAACGAGATCCCCGAGGACGAGCGCGACTACTACCTGGAGCGCGTCTATCCGTCCTTCGGAAACCTCGTACCCCGCGACATCGCCTCCCGCGCCGCCAAGAACGTCTGCGACGAGGGCAGGGGAGTGGGCCCCGGCGGGCAGGGCGTGTACCTGGACTTCGCCGACGCCGTCCGGCGCATGGGCCGGGCGAAGGTCGAGGAGAAGTACGGCAACCTCTTCGACATGTACGCCCGGATCACCGCCGAGGACCCGTACACGGTGCCGATGCGGATCTACCCCGCCGTGCACTACACGATGGGCGGCCTGTGGGTCGACTACGACCTCCAGACGACCGTCCCCGGCCTGTTCGCGATCGGTGAGGCCAACTTCTCCGACCACGGCGCGAACCGGCTGGGCGCGTCCGCGCTCATGCAGGGCCTCGCCGACGGCTACTTCGTGCTGCCGTCCACCATCAACGACTACCTCGCCCGCAACCCGCACCACGAGCGGGTCACCGACGAACACCCCGCCGTCCAGGAGGTGCTGGCCGAGACCGAGGACCGACTGCGGCTGCTCCTCGCCGTCGACGGCGACCGCACGCCCGACTCCTTCCACCGCGAGGTCGGCGAACTCATGTGGGAGTTCTGCGGCATGGCCCGAACGGAGTCCGGACTGCGCAAGGCGCTGGAGCGCATCCCGCAGATCCGCGAGGAGTTCTGGCGGCGCATCAAGGTGCCCGGCACCGGCGAGGAGTTCAACCAGTCCCTGGAGAAGGCCAACCGCGTCGTCGACTACCTGGAGCTCGCCGAGCTCATGTGCCTCGACGCGCTGCACCGGTCCGAGTCCTGCGGCGGGCACTTCCGCGAGGAGTCGCAGACCCCGGACGGCGAGGCGGCCCGCAAGGACGAGGAGTTCTCGTACGCCGCCGCCTGGGAGTTCACCGACACCGGCGCCGCGCCCGTCCTGCACAAGGAAGACCTGGTCTTCGAGTACGTCCACCCCACCCAGCGGAGCTACGCATGAAGCTCACCCTGCGCGTCTGGCGGCAGAAGAACGCCGACGCCGACGGAGCGATGTCCACGTACGAGGTGGACGACATCTCGGCCGACATGTCCTTCCTGGAGATGCTCGACACCCTCAACGAGGAACTCATCCTCAGGGGCGAGGACCCGGTCGCCTTCGACCACGACTGCCGCGAGGGCATCTGCGGTGCCTGCTCGCTCGTCATCAACGGTGACGCGCACGGACCCGAGCGCACCACCACCTGCCAGTTGCACATGCGTTCCTTCCAGGACGGCGACGCGATCGACATCGAGCCGTGGCGCGCCTCGGCCTTCCCGGTCGTGAAGGACCTGGTGGTGGACCGGTCGGCCTTCGACCGGATCATCCAGGCCGGTGGCTACATCACCGCGCCGACCGGCGCCGCGCCCGAGGCGCACGCGGCGCCGGTGCCCAAGCCGGACGCCGACTTCGCCTTCGAGCACGCCGAGTGCATCGGCTGCGGGGCGTGTGTGGCGGCCTGCCCCAACGGGGCCGCGATGCTCTTCGCCTCGGCGAAGGTGAACCATCTGAATGTGCTGCCGCAGGGCGCTCCCGAGCGGGAGACGCGGGTGCTCGACATGGTGGCCCAGATGGACGAGGAGGGGTTCGGCGGGTGCACGCTCGCCGGGGAGTGCGCGACCGCCTGCCCGAAGGGCATTCCGCTGTTCTCCATCACCAGCATGAACAAGGAGTGGATGCGGGCCGCGCGTAAGGCGCGGTGAGGTACTGGTCCGCGCTGCGGGCCGTCCTTGGCTGGGCGCGCAGTTCCCCGCGCCCGCCCAAAGGGGTGCTCCGGCTGAGCGCCGGTGAGGCTCTGGCTGAGCCCAGGTGAAGCTCAGGCCGAGCCCCGGTGAATGGGGAAGACGTTCGCCGTAAGGGTGCGGACGGGCGGGACCGGGCGTGGTGCTCACTCCGGTCCCGCCAGGCACCTCACGGCCGGGATTGGGCCGAATGGGGGAAAGCGGGCCGGTCCGGGCGGGTCCGGCCGACGCCCGCACCGACGCGCCGCTATCGGTGTCGGTATGGCACTTCTCTCTCCTCCCGTCCAGGACACCGGCGATGGCCCCGCCCACGAAGCGCGGACCGGCCGGCGGGCGACCCCGCTCGGACTGTGGCTGTGGCCTTCGACGGTCGCGCTGGTCCTGGCCACCTACCGGATCGGCCAACCGCTCCTCGGGCGCGACGAGTTGACGAGCTGGGACGTGGCCGGCCGCGGGACGGGCCAGGTGCTGGCCACGGTGCAGCGGGTGGACGCGGTGGTGGGCACGTACTACCTGATCCTGCACGGGTGGATGAGGGTCTTCGGGGACTCGGCCCCGGCTCTGCGTCTGCTCTCCGCGCTGGCGATGGCCGGCGCCGCCGCCTGTGTGGCGCTGATCGGTCAGCGGCTGTTCGGCTCGCGCGCCGGACTGGCGGGCGGGGTGTCGTTCGCCCTGATTCCGGGGGTGACCCGGTTCGCCCAAGAGGCCCGTCCCTACGCCCTGGTGATGCTGGCGGTCGTCCTGACCGTGCTCCTCCTGCTCCGGGCCCTGGACCGGCCCGGCAGTTGGCGGCGGTGGACGGCTTACGCCCTGGGCCTGGTGGCCGTCGGGCTGTTGCACCTGATCGCGTTGACCTGCCTGATCGGGCATCTGGTGCTGGTGGCCCTGCGGGCCCGGCACGAGCGCCGGGTGTTGTGGGGCTCCTGTCTGGCCGCGTCGGCCGGTGTCGCCGTGCTGTGTCCGCTGATGGTGCTGGGACGGGCGCAGACCGTTCGGCAGAGCTCCTGGATCCCCGAGCCGGCGGTCACGGGCCTCGCCGATGTATGGCCGCAGATGTTCCACTCCGGCCTGTGCGCGGGGGCGTTGATGCTACTGGCCGTGGTGGCGTGCGGGGAGCGCCGCGAAGGCGTCGTCTTCTGCGCCGTGTCGGCCGTGGCGCCTCCCCTGGCGATCTGGTCGCTGTCCCACGGGAATGTCTCGTACTTCTGTTTCCGGTACATGCTGTTCACCCTGCCCGCGGTCGCGGTGCTGGCCGGGGCCGGTCTCACCGCCGCGGTACGGTCCCGGCGGGTACTCGTGCCGGCCCTCGCGGTCCTCGCCCTGCTCACGCTGCCCGAACAGGAATTACTACGGCAGCCGCTCGGGCACTACCGGACCGGCGGCCCCGAGTACGCGGGCGCCGCGCGGGCCATCGAGAGGCACTACGCCCCCGGCGACGCGATCATCTACGACAGGAACGAGGAAGCGGGGATGTTCGCCCTGGGCGTCCGCTACTACCTGCCTCGCGAGGTGCGGATGCGCGACGTCTTCCTCGCCGAGTCGGCCGCCCACCGCGATGACCTGCTGTCGACCGACTGCCCGAAGCCGGACCGGTGCCTTCGGGGCGAGAAGCGGATCTGGCTGGTGGTGAAGGGGAATCCGAGGAATCCACTGAACGGTCTGCCCCCGGACCAGGCGGCGGCCCTGCGCGCGCACTACATCGCCACCGGTGCGGAACGTCCCGGCGGCCTGACGGTGGCCTTGCTGGAGCGCACGCGATAGCACTCCGGTGGCCCCGGCCACGGCGGTCCGGGTACGCGGCACCCACCCGTGGTCGTCCGGCGCGCGCCGCCCGCGGGACGCCGATCCCGGGCATTCAACATCCCCACATCCCACCTCCTGGCCACGGTCACGTGCACGCCAACCGGCGTCGGAAGAACAGGAGCGCACAGACCGCACCGACACGGTCTGCCGCCGCACCGCCGAACCGGCCCGTGACCAGGAGAGTGCCATGACCGGCGTTTCCACCCTCGACAGCCCCCCACAGCCCGTGGCCCCGAGCCGCTACACCGTCACCCTCGCCCGCGACGAGGCCGACGTGCGGGCCGCCCAGCAGCTGCGGCACGACGTCTTCGCCGGCGAGATGGGCGCCCTTTTGGCCACCCCGCAGCCGGGCCTCGACATCGACCCCTTCGACGCGTACTGCGACCACCTGCTGGTCCGCGACACGGTGAGCGGCCAGGTCGTCGGCACCTACCGGTTGCTGCCGCCCGAACGGGCCGCGATCGCCGGACGGCTGTACTCGGAGGGCGAGTTCGATCTCGGTCCGCTGGCCGCAATCCGCTCCGGGCTCGTCGAGGTGGGCCGCTCCTGCGTGCACCCCGACCACCGCGACGGCGCGGTCATCGGGCTCATCTGGGCCGGGATAGCGCGGTACATGGTCGACGGCGGCCACGAGTGGCTCGCGGGCTGCTGCTCGATTCCGCTGGGCGACGGCGGCGCGCTCGCGGCCGGGACCTGGGACCGCGTTCAGGCCAAGCACCTGGCACCCGAGGAGTACCGGGTACGTCCGCTGCTGCCCTGGAGCGCGGAGGGCGTCGCCCGTCCCGGGCGCACCGAGCTTCCGCCGCTGCTGCGCGGCTACCTCCGCCTCGGTGCCTGGGTGTGCGGGCGGCCGGCCCACGACCCCGACTTCGGCGTCGCCGACCTGTACGTCCTGCTGTCGATGCGCCGGGTCGACCCGCGCTATCTGCGGCACTTCCTCTCGCTCGTCCCGGCGTGATGAGCGCGCCCCGGAGCGGAGCGGCACGCATCGGAGCGCCGCGCCTCGCGGTCCCGCGGCGCCCCCGCCTCGGTGGGGGGCCGGGCGTGGCGGTGCTTCCCGCCACCGGAGCCCTGAGCGGGGCGGCGCGGGCCGTCGCGGTTCCCGCCGCTCTCGCCGACCGGCCGACCAGTGCCTGGCTGCCCACAGCGCCCTGCTCGCCGCACACCTGCGTGGAGTCCACGGCGTCCTGGGCCGCCGTGCCGCGCGCCGTGCCGCGGCTGGTCGCCGTCCTCGCGTTGGTCCTCGTCGGGGTGGCGTCGTGCCCGCTCGTCGGACGGCTGCGGGCGACGGTGCGCGACCGGTTGATCCGTCGCTGGTGCCGGGCCGTGGTGCGTGCCGCGGGTGTACGGATGCGGTTCACCGGTGCCGCCGCGCCCACCGGCGGACTGCTGATCGTCGCCAACCACATCTCGTGGCTGGACATCCCCCTGCTCGCCGCCGTCCGGCCGGCCCGGATGCTCGCCAAGTCCGAGGTGCGCGGCTGGCCCGTGGCCGGCCCGGTGGCCGCCCGCGGCGGCACCCTGTTCATCGACCGCGACCGGCTGCGCGCCCTGCCCGGCACGGTGCGGCGGATCGCGGACGCCCTGCGCGACGGGGCGGCCGTCGTGGCCTTCCCCGAGGGCAGCACCTGGTGCGGCCGAGCCCAGGGACACTTCCGGCGGGCCGTCTTCCAGGCCGCGCTCGACGCCGACGTGCCCGTCCAGCCCGTACGCCTCCACTACCGGCTGGTCGGCGGAACGGCGAGTACCGCGCCCGCGTTCGTCGGGAGCGACTCGCTGCCGGCCTCCGTGTGGCGGGTCGTATCGGCCCGCGCGCTGGTCGCCGAGGTACAGGTGCTGCCCGCGCTCGCGCCGGGCGATCACACCGACCGGCGCGACCTTGCCCGAGCGGCGCAGGGCGACCCTCACCCGCAGGACGCGGGACACCCCGGCTTCGCGCGAGCCCCCGCGTCGCGGACGTGATCCGCTTCCAGGGCGAGCCCGTGTCCCCGGTGTGGGCCGGAAAGGAGGCGCTCAGGGTGTGCGAGCGAGCGCGCGGGCGAGATACGGAGCCGTCGTGCTGCCCTCCGCTCGCGCCACCTCGCCCGGAGGGCCCGCCGCGACGATCCGCCCGCCCGCGTCGCCCCCGCCCGGGCCCAGGTCGATCACCCAGTCGGCGCCCGTGACGACCGCCATGTCGTGCTCCACGACCACGACGGTGTGGCCCGCGTCGACCAGACCGTGCAGCTGGCGCGTCAGCACCTCGACGTCGGCGGGGTGCAGACCCGTCGTCGGCTCGTCGAGCAGGTAGAAGGTGTGCCCGCGGCGGACCCGCTGCAACTCGGTGGCCAGCTTGATGCGTTGTGCCTCGCCACCGGACAACTCGGTGGCGGGCTGGCCGAGTCGCAGATAGCCGAGGCCCACGTCGAGGAGCGTGGTCAGGCTGCGCGCGACGGCCGGGGTGTCCGTCTCGGCGAAGAACCGTGCCGCCGCCTCCACCGTCAGGTCCAGGACCTGCGCGATGTTCCGTCCCCGGTACGTCACTTCGAGCGTCTCGGGGTTGTAGCGCGCCCCGCCGCAGTCCGGGCACGGAGCGTAGGTGCTGGGCAGGAACAGCAGCTCCACACTGACGAAACCCTCGCCCTGACAGGTCTCGCAGCGGCCCCCGGCGACGTTGAAGGAGAACCGTCCGACGCCGTAGCCGCGCTGACGCGCCTCGTCCGTCGCGGCGAAGACCTTGCGCACGACGTCGAAGAGTCCCGTGTACGTCGCCAGGTTCGAGCGCGGGGTACGGCCGATGGGCTTCTGGTCGACCGTGACGAGACGCCCGACGCCCGGCAGGTCCTCGGTCACCTCGCCGACCAGCGTGGACTTGCCGGAACCCGAGACACCGGTGACCGCGGTGAACACCCCGAGCGGGAACTCGGCGGTGACTGCGCGCAGGTTGTGCCGGGTGACTGGACCGACCTTCAACTGGCCGCTGGGGGAACGGACTTCGCGGACCGGAGCGGGGGAGCGGTCGAAAAGGAACCGCGCCGTCGCGGACTCCGCGACGCGCTCCAGCTCCGCGACCGGACCGCTGTGCAGCACGCGCCCGCCGTGTTCACCGGCGCGCGGACCGACGTCGACGAGCCAGTCGGCACCCCGGACGACATCGAGGTGGTGCTCCACGACGAACACCGAGTTCCCCGCCGACTTCAACCGCTCCAGGACGGTGAGCAGGGCCTCCGTGTCCGCCGGGTGCAGTCCGGCGGACGGCTCGTCGAGGACGTACACGACGCCGAAGAGGCCGGAGCGCAACTGGGTGGCCAGGCGCAGCCGCTGGAGTTCGCCCGGGGAGAGCGTCGGGGTGGCCCGGTCGAGGCTCAGATAGCCGAGACCCAGCTCGACGACGGGCTCGATACGGGATCTGAGGTCGTCGGTGAGGACGCGGGCGGCCTCCGTGGACCCGTGCAGCGTGCGGGACAGCTCCACCAGGGGCAGCGCGGCCAGTTCGGCGATGGTCCGGCCCGCGAACGTCACCGCCAGCGCCTCGGGACGCAGCCGGCTGCCGCCGCACACCGGACACGGAGCGCTGGTGAGGAACCGCTCCGCCTTCGCCCTGAGCGTCGCGCTCTTGGTGTCCGAGAAGGTCTTCATGACATAGTGCCGGGCGCTCATGTACGTACCCTGGTAAGGGCGTTGGATGCGGTCCGCGTCCCGCACCGGGTGCACGGTGACGACCGGCTGCTCGTCCGTGAAGAGAATCCACTCCCGTGTCCCGGCGGGCAGCTCGTGCCAGGGCCGGTCCACGTCGTACCCGAGGGTGTCGAGGATGTCCCGCAGGTTCTTGCCCTGCCAGGCGCCCGGCCACGCGGCGATCGCCCCGTCGCGGATCGACAGCGCGGGATCCGGGACGAGCAACTCCTCGGTCGTACGGTGCACTTGCCCGAGCCCATGGCACTCGGGACAGGCGCCGGCCGCCGTGTTGGGCGAGAACGCGTCCGAGTCGAGCCGCTCGGCGCCCTCCGGATAGTCGCCCGCCCGCGAGAACAGCATGCGCAGCGAGTTGGACAGATTGGTGACCGTACCGACGGACGAGCGCGACGTGGGCGCCGCCCGGCGCTGCTGCAGCGACACCGCGGGCGGCAGCCCGGTGATCTCCCCTACCTTCGGCGCGCCGACCTGGTGGATCAACCGCCGCGCGTAGGGGGCGACCGACTCGAAGTAGCGCCGTTGCGCCTCCGCGTAGATCGTCCCGAAGGCCAGCGAGGACTTGCCCGAGCCGGAGACGCCTGTGAACACCGCGAGAACGTCACGCGGGATGTCGACGTCCACGCCCTGAAGGTTGTGCTCGCGGGCGCCCCGTACGCGGACGTACGAGTCGTGGGGAC
Organism: Streptomyces sp. NPDC058246; assembly: GCF_042881985.1. Lineage (NCBI taxonomy): Bacteria > Bacillati > Actinomycetota > Actinomycetes > Kitasatosporales > Streptomycetaceae > Streptomyces > Streptomyces sp. NPDC058246. Next base: position 189,811 of record NZ_JBHVWZ010000012.1, read on the forward strand.
TGGGCATGGGGCGGTACTCCTGCGGGTTCGGGGCGGTGCCCACGATACAAGCCACGACTAATCGCAAGGCTCTTGCTATTGCAAGTAATGTGCAACAAGCTGGTCCGGCCCTTACCGAACCCGCCCTGACCGCGGAGCCACGACATGCCCCGACTGATGCCGGATGCGGGACCGCAGCGCGTCCTCGCCGTCTCGAACTTCGTCTACACCGTAGGCAGCGGCCTCTACCTGACCGCCGGGGTCCTGTACTTCACGCAGGCGGTGCACCTTCCGGCGAGCCAGGTGGGTCTCGGACTCGGCATCGCCGGGTTCGTCTCGCTCGCCCTGGGCGTCGCCGCCGGTCACCTCGCGGACAGGTACGGCGCGCGCGGTGTCTACGCGACCACTCTGGTCGTCCAGGCGGTGGCGACGGCCGGCTTCGTGCTCGCGGAGAGCTTCTGGCCGTTCGTCCTCGCGGTCTGCACGGCCACCGGGGCGAAGGCCGCCGGACTCGCCGCGCGCGCTCCGCTCATCAGGCACTACGGAGGCGACCGGCCGCAGGAATTCCGCGCCTATCTGCGGGCCGTGACCAACGTCGGCATCTCGCTCGGTGCCCTGCTTGCGGGCCGGCTCGTCCAGGTGGGCACCCTCACCGCCTACCACCTCCTGGTCATCGGCAACGCGATCGGCTTCGCGGCCGCCGCGGCGGTCCTCGTCCGCCTGCCTGCGGTCACCCCGGGGCCCGCCGTCGGCGGCCCCCGCTGGATCGCCCTCCGGGACCGCCCCTATCTGCTGCTCACCGCCCTCGACGGCATCATGGCCATCCAGTTCAAGGTGCTCACGGTGGCCATTCCCCTCTGGCTGGTCACGGCCACCACCGCCCCGCGCTGGCTCATCTCGGGCACCATGCTCACCTGCACCGTCATGGTCATCGCCTTTCAGGTGCGCGCCAGCCGGAACATCGATTCCCCCACGGCAGGCGCAGTCGCCTACCGCCGGTCGGGCGCGGCCTTCCTCATCTCCTGCTCGCTGATCTCACTGGCCGCGGGGATACCGGCGTGGACTGCCGCCGCGCTGCTCCTGATCGCGGTGGTGATCCATACGATCGGCGAGTTGTGGCACTCCGCCGCGGGCTTCGAGGTGTCCTTCGCCCTCGCCCCGAAGCACGCCACCGGCCAGTACCTGGGGGTGTTCGGCCTCGGTGCGGCCCTTGCCGAGGCCCTCGGACCGGGCCTGCTCATCTCGCTCTGCATCACCTGGGGGCGCCCCGGGTGGTACGTCGTGGGAGCACTGTTCGCCGTCACGGGGCTGGCGGCGCCGCGGGCGGTCCGCTGGGCCCAGCGCGAGCAGCACACTCAGCCGGTCGCGACCCCGGTCAGTCCCGCGACCCCGGCGAGTCTCCGGTAGGAGTCCAGGAGGGCGTCGCGGTCGTACGTACTGGTGGTGACGAGTACCTCCTGGGCGCCCGACTCCTTGATCACCGTCTCCAGCTCGTGCGCGACCTCCTCCTCGGTGCCCGCGAGCTGGCCGCTCAGACCGGACTCGTAGAAGCCGCGCTCCTTGGCGGTCATGGCGAGGGCCTCGACGCGCTCGGCGGGCGGCAGGGGCGGGAACGTGCCGTGCGTACGCGAGTACGCCATCGACCAGGCCTCCGGGAGCAGTAGACGGCGTGCCTTGGCCGGGCTCGCGGCCACCGCGACGGTGCCCGAGACGACGACGTACGGCTCCCGCGCCCAGACGGACGGCCGGAAGGTCGCCCGGTAGTGGTCGATGCCGCGCAGCATCTTCTCCCGGTTCCTGAGGTCCCCGATGACCATCGGGAGGCCGGCCCGCGCCGCGATCGTGGCGCCCTCGCCCATGGCGAGCACGAAGGGCGGTACGGCCAGGCCCTCCGCGGGGCGCGCGTGCGCACCGGTCGGAGACGTCCCGCGGAACCAGCCGAGCAGTTCGTCGAGCTGCGTCGCGAAGTCGTCGGCGACGTCCTTGTCCCGCCCGAGCGCCTTGCGCACACCGTCCGTGAAGCCGACGGAACGCCCCAGACCCATGTCGATCCGCCCCGGGAACAGCGACTCCAGTACGCCGAACTGCTCGGCCACGACCAGGGGTTGGTGGTTCGGCAGCATCACACCGCCGGTGCCGACCCGGATCGTCCGGGTGGCGGCGGCGACCGCGGCGGCCAGCACGGTGGGCGCGGACCCGGCGACGCCGGGAACGCCGTGGTGCTCAGATACCCAGATCCGGTGGTAGCCGAGCCGCTCCAGGTCCTGAGCCAGCCGTATGGTGTCGCGCAGCGCCTCGGGCGCCTCGTGCCCCTCGCGGGTGCGCGAGCGGTCGAGTACGGAGAAGCGGGTTCCCGCGATCACAGAGCTCACAGGTGGTTCAACGCCTTGGGGGCGGCAAGATTCCCCGCCGGTGGGGTGGGTGCCTGCGGGGTGGCTCTCGGCGGTTTCGTCCGGTGGGGTAGGTGCTTGCGGGGCGGCTCTCGGCGCGTCCCCAGCGATGGGGCAGGGCCCTCGCGGCGGCAGTCGGCGCGGGTGACGCCGCGCCGCGGAGTGCTTCGCGGCGCACCGGGCGGGCAAGGATCAGTCGTCGGAGTGCCCCACCCAAGCGAGCGAGAGCAGGAGTGAGCATGGAGTACGTGAAGCTCGGTTCGACGGGCCTGGACGTCTCCCGGATCTGCCTGGGCTGCATGAGTTTCGGTCTTCCCGGCCGTGGCGTCCACGAGTGGACCCTCGACGAGGAGGCGTCACGCCCGCTGATCCGCCAGGCGTTGGAGGCCGGGATCACCTTCTTCGACACGGCGAACGTGTACTCCGACGGGACCAGCGAGGAGATCGTGGGCCGGGTGCTCGCCGACCTCGCGCGCCGCGACGAGATCGTCATCGCCAGCAAGGTGAACGGCGCGATGCACGACGGCCCCAACGGCCGCGGCCTGTCCCGCAAGGCGATCATGACGGAGATCGACAACAGCCTGCGCCGGCTGGGCACCGACTATGTCGACCTCTACCAGATCCACCGCTACGACCCCGCCACCCCCGTCGAGGAGACGATGGAGGCCCTGCACGACGTGGTCAAGGCGGGCAAGGCCCGTTACATCGGGGCGAGTTCGATGTACGCCTGGCAGTTCTCCAAGGCGCAGTACACGGCCCGGCTGAACGGCTGGACGCGGTTCGTCTCCATGCAGAACCACTACAACCTCCTCTACCGCGAGGAGGAGCGGGAGATGCTGCCGCTCTGCGAGGACCAGGGCGTCGGCGTACTGCCCTGGAGCCCGCTCGCCCGCGGGCGCCTCACCCGGGACTGGGACGCGACCACGGCGCGCAGCCGGACCGACGAGTTCGGCAGGAACCTCTACCGGGACGGCGACCGGGAGATCGTCGACGCCGTCGCCCGGATCGCCGCCGAACGTGACGTGCCCCGCGCGCGGGTCGCTCTGGCCTGGCTGCTGCACCAGAGCACCGTGACCGCGCCCATCGTCGGCGCCACCAAGCCCCACCACGTCGAGGACGCGGTGGCCGCCCTCGCCCTGGAGCTGACGGAGAAGGAGATCGAGGAGCTGGAGCGGCCGTATACGCCGCGGGCGATCAGTGGGCACTGAGTTCCCGGGCGGGACGGGGCGCCTTGGGCTTCTCGCCGTCATCGGTGCCCTCTCCGCCGACCGCGCCCGCTGGACGCCGACCGGCGGGCTCTCCCCGTCCACCCGTTGATCCGTGCGCTACGAGAACTTGTCGTGAAAGAGCGCTTCCAATGTGGTGAGTTCTGTACCGGTTCGTGGCGGCCACGGGAATCCGAATTTCATTTGCGCGCGCTCGGGTGACGTCCAGTCAATATTCGTGCCGGCCAGGCGAAAGGGAAATCGGCGAGATCGCTTGTTCCGGCTCGGTGCCCTGTGCAAAGGTGTGCCTTGTCGGCGTGCAGACAATTTCGCTTCCTTCTGTACGCGTGCGGCGCGCCCGTACGCCCCTTGCTTCAAGAGAGCTGCCGTAGGCGGCCGTTCGTGGCGCAACCCCCCATGGGTAGTCCGTCCCTCGCTTTGTCGGGCGGTCTACATACCCATTGGTATGGACTAATTCCTGCGTTACCTTTGGGAGGAAAGCGGACGTGAATGACGCAACCCTGTCTCATTTCCCCAACCCCGCTCGCTTGTTCGATGTCTCCGATGAGCGGCTCGCGGCAGACCTGAAGAAGAGCTCGGGGAACACGCCCGCGCACTATCCCGTCGGGGAACTCCTCGACCGCCACTGGGAAGCGGTCTTCTCTTACGCCCGGCTGTGCACCCACGGCGTCCGTCCCGCCGGAATGCTCACCACGGCCTCATTCACCCGCCTGTTCGGGGCAGCGCTGCGGCAGACCGGGCCGACGTCCGCCTGGCGGCCGCAGCTGCTGGTCACCGTGCGCCGCATAGCCGCCGAATGGCTCACGGACCAGCGGCGCGAACTGCTCCACCCCGAGCTGCTCGCCGGCTCGGACAGCGAGGACCGGGCCGCCGCGCGACTCCTTCCACGGGAGGGCAGACGCCTGCTCTCCCGGGCGTTCCAGCGACTTCCGGAGCCCGCCCGCTGCCTGCTCTGGCACGTGGAGGCCGAGGCCGAACAACTGGAGCTTCCCGCAGCCCTGTTGGGCCTCGACATCGAGGACGCACCGACAGAACTGCGCCGGGCCCGCGAACGGCTGCGCGAGGGCTGCCTGGAAATCCACCGTGAACTCGCCCCCGAGCAGGAGTGCCACCGCTACCACCGCATGCTCGACGTGTCCTTCCGGCGCGGCGGCGTCGCCCTCGACCGCGACCTGCGGCGCCACATGGACCGGTGCGGGCACTGCCGGTACACGGCCGACCAGTTGAACCAGTTCAACGGTCAACTCGCCCTCCCACTGGCCGAAGCCGTGCTCGGCTGGGGCGCACGCGCCTACCTTGAAACCCGCCCGGGACGCGCCACCACGATCGTGGAGGTGACGGAACAGTGCGAGTCCGACGGGGGCGCCACGACGTCCGTACGGACCGCCCCGCCCGGAGAGTTCACCCCACCGGCGACAGCCCCTCACCCGCCGAGCGCTCCCGCCGGTTCCACGGCCACCGCGCCGCGCGGCCAGGCGCCCGCCGCGTCCCGTCCGCCGGCGCACCGGGGCGCCACCCACCGGGCCGGCACGCACAAGGCCCCCCGACGTGCCCCGCGCCGCCGGAACGTCGCCCTCGGCGTGCTGACCGTGAGCACGCTGATCCTCGTCCCGCTGGTGCTGTGGGCGGCCGGCTCGAACTCCGACCACACGGGCGGCATGGCCGACGGCAACGGTTCCTCGGAAGCACCCAGTTCCGGCTCGGGGACCGTGCCCGGCGCGAACCCGTCCTGGATCGGCACCGGCGGGCAGCCGAACGGCACCGCGCGGGGCCGGCTGCGCAACACCGCGACCGGGCTGTGCATCGGCATCGTCGGCACGAAGCCCGCGAAGGGCGTGGAGACCGAACTGACCGCCTGCACCTCGAAATCGGCCCTGCAATGGTCGTACGAGGCGGACGGGCTGCTGCGCGACGCCACCGACCCCGACCTCTGCCTCGACTCCCACCTGGGCTACTCGGTCCCCCTGGCCCCCTGCTCCGGCGAGTCGCAGCCGGAGACCAAGAACGTGCGCTACGACTTCACCCTCCAGGGCACGCTGGTACCGCGCTGGAACCAGGACCTGGCCCTCGCCCCCGCCTCCACCAAGGCCGAGGCGGCGCTGGTCCTCAAACTCCGCAAGGACGAGGCCGCCCAGCACTGGACCCTCGACACCTCCAAGCCGTCGCTCCAGCTGGAAGTGGTCAACTGGGACTCCTCCGCCGAATCCACGGCGCCCGCGACCCCGGCCCCGCCCAAGGCGTCCAGGACTCCGTCGCCGACCGCCACGCACAAGCCCTCGACGCCCCCGTCGCCGGCACCGCGGCCGAGTCCGTCGTCCACCGCCCCGACGTACGGCTACTGCTATTACCCCTATTACTCCTACTGCCCGAGCGGCGGGCAGTACGGCTCCGGATATGGCTCTGGCGGCTACGGCTCCGGGGACGGGGGAGGACACGGCGGCCACCGGTGAATCGTCAGGACCCGGTCGCGCCCGAAGGAGAACCCGCCGCGCCTGTGCCTCCCAGGAACTCCGCCCAGCCGCCGAGAGGCGACTGTCCGGGAGCGAGCGTGCGCAACTTCCGCAGCACCGCCGGGTCCTGGGCCTCCAGCCACTCCACGAGCTGCCGGAAGGAGACCATGCGTACGTCGTCGTACGCGGCGATCCGCTCGACGGCCTCCTCGACCGCGTCCATGTAGATGCCGCCGTTCCACCGCTCGAAGTGGTTGCCGACGAAGAAGGGCGCGCGATTGCTCTGGTAGGCGCGGCGGAAACCGGCGAGGTAGGTGTCGCGGGCCTGGGCGCGCCAGGTGTCGTACTGGGATCGGTCGCCCCGGGGGTCGGCCGCGGACTGGTTGGCCATCATGTTGTAGTCCATCGACAGGACTTGGAAGGAGTGGCCGGAGAAGGGAATCGACTGGAGCGGGAAGTCCCAGATCCTGCCGCCCTGCACCTTGTCGGGCCACATCTGCAGGCCGCCGGGTGAGCTGGCGTCGTACTTCCAGCCGAGTTCGGCGGCGGTGGGCAGGAGGGCCGCCTGGCCCTCCAGACACGGGGTGCGGCCGCCCGTCAGCTCCTTGCCGTAGTCGAAGGGCAGCGGATCGAGGTCGGTGAAGCCCGTGTTGGTCTTCCACTCGGTCACGAAACGCATCGCCTGGTCGATCTCGCTGCGCCACTCGGCCGACGACCAGCGGCGGACTCCGTTCGCGCCGCAGAAGTGGCCGTTGAAGTGGGTGCCTATCTCGTGGCCCTCCAGCCAGGCGGCGCGCACCTGCTGGAGCGTGGCGTGGATGTGCCGGTCGGCGAGGTAGCCGATGGCGGACGCGCCGACGGGGTGCTGCGGCGGGCTGTACAGATGCTTCTTCGACTCGGGCAGCGTGTAGATACCGCTCAGGAAGAACGTCATCGAGGCGCCGTGCGAGGCCGCGACCTTGCGAAAGCGGGAGAACAGCTGATTGCTGAGCTCGCCCGCGCCGTCCCAGGAGAAGACCACGAACTGCGGCGGGCGCTCGCCCTGCTTCAGCCGCTCCGCCTTCGGCTGCCGGGGCTGCGCCCCGGTGTCGGCGGTGGACCCGTCGCCGATCAGCTTGGCCGGCCGGGCCTGCTCCGTTCCCTTGCCGCGCGCACTGCCGTCCGCGCCGCCGCCCTCGACGGACCAGCCCGGGGAGGAGCAGGCGGAGAGCGCGCCCAGCGCGCCCGTCGATGCCGTCGCCGCCAGCAGCCGCCTGCGTGAGATGCCGCTCATGATCGTTCCCCAGTTCGTCGGTTCCTCGGCACGGTTGCGGCCTGGCGGCCGAACTCGCGTCCCCGTGAGACGCGTCCCGCGGGGCGCGTCGACCGGTTGGATGGGCGGGAGTTCCGGAAAAGATCGCGGGAACCGGGACGTGTTGCTGTTCCGTGACAAACCCGGCTGACCTGCGGGGCCGTGTCGCGGACGGACGGGAGGGAAGGGCCCCGCGCCGCCCCCGTCGGGCTGACCTGTGTGGTCACCGCCCGGCAGGCGGTAGGGCGACAGACCGACGTACGTGGTCACTCCCCGGCAGGCGGTAGGGCGACAGACCGACGTACGCGGTCACGCCCGGCAGGCGGTAAGGGCCGCAAGCGGCAAGCGCCCGGCTGACGTACGCGGTCATCGCGCGGCACGCACGAAGAGCCCCGCCGGCCTGTGCGGCAGGCGGCGGGGCGGGGGAGTGCGGGCTGGGGGTGCGGGCGGGGGAGTGCGGGCTGGGGCGCCCAGCGCACCCGTGCGGGCGGGCCCGCCTCAGACGCCGGTGCCCGCGCGGACGACCGTCAAGGACACCGAAGACGCGTTGCCGGACACGGGCACCTTGCCCTGCGTCCACTTCACCTTGAGCGAGGCCTTCTCGTCGGGCGGGGTGACGAGGAGCGAGGCGGGCGTCGCCGTATGGGCGCCGCTGATCTCGGGGTTGGAGAACGTCAGGCCGGCCCACGCGCTCTGCCCGGGCGCCAGTGTGATGGTCGTCGGCGTGCCCGAGGAGCGCTGCGGGTCGGGGCCCAACTGCTTGCCGGACGCGTCGATGAACGCCGCCCCGGGGTAGCCGCGCACGGTGCAGGTGCGTCCGGAGCTGTTGGTCAGGACGACGGGGAAGTTCTCCTGCCCCGCGCCCGGGTCGTTGTTCCCGACCGACGCGCGCAGCTCGGAGGTGTGGCAGCGGGTGCCGGTCGCGGCGGAGGCGGAGGCCGCTCCCGACGACGTACCGGATCCGGCGGAGGCGGAGCTGGAGCCGGAGCTGGAAGTGGCCCCGCCGGTCGGGCTCGCCGGGGTGCTCGCACCGGCGTCCGTGGTCACGCCGTCGGAGGCCGGCTCGGCCGTGCCGGGCAGCTTCTGCGGCGTACCGGCGCCGTTGTTCTCGGTACCGCAGCCGGTGAGCAGTCCCAGCAGCGCGATGCCCGCGAGCAGCGTCGCCCGCCGGGCGGGACGTGATGTGCGGGATGCGGGAACCGCGCCGAGCCGGTCGAGGTCCGCCGCGCCGGGTCGGAAGGTCGCCATGTCACCACTCCTTGAGAATCACCGCACGCGCCCTGACGCGTGCGCACGGCGCGTTGTGCCCCGTCATCAGTCTCCGATGCCGTCGGACACGGAAAAGTTCGCGGGATCGGCGGGAAATTCCACCGGCCTCGCTCCTTGCCGGCCCGGCTCCTGGCCGTACGGCCCGATGCGTACCGGAATCCGGCCCGTACGACCGACACCTGTCAGGCTCCGACCCGTACGGACGCGAGGACGCGGTCGACCGCGGCGCGGTCACCGCCGTCCTGGCGGATCTGGACGTACACCTGCGGCTGCTGCCCGGCGCCGCCCGCCGGAGTCAGGGCCGCCTCCGTGAGGGAGCCGCGGCTTCCCGGACAGTGGTCCCAGGTGCGTATCAGGCCGTGCCAGCGGGTGCCGGTGTAGGGGCGGCTGCCGTCGTCATGGCATCCGGCGTGGGCGATCGCGCGGACCCTGGCCGTGACGTCGCCGTGTTCGCTCAGGCCGATGAAGGTTCCGTTGACGCCCGCGCCGAGGTTCTGCCACTTCGTGAGGTCGTCCGCGACGGCGAGGCCGGGCTCCTTCGCGTCCTTCAGGCCGAGAGCCTTCGGATTCCATCCGGAATCGCGCAACTGGCGGCCCCACGCGGTGGGCACCTCGGCCGTGATCCGGCCGGTGCTGTCCTCGACCCGGAGGGTCTTGGTGGCGGGCTCGCGCGTCATGACCGCGGCGGTGACGCCGGCGGCGCCCGCCACGACGGCGGCGGCAAGCACCGTGATCAGCACCCGCCGACGGCGCCGAGGAGGCGGGGGAGTGGCACCGAGCCCGGCCAGTCGCTCCAGCTCCGCGGCGAAACCGCCCGCCGTGGGCCAGCGCCGCTCGCGATCGGGTTCCATGGCGCGCAGCAGCGCACGCTGGACGTCGGGGGCCAGGTCCGTACGGAGCCGGTCGGGCCGTACGACCTTGCCGGGCGGCCCGGGGACCGTGCCGGTGACGAGGTGGTAGCCGAGGGCGCCCAGGCTGTACACGTCGGCCCGGGCGTCGATCCCGGATCCCGGCGCGGCCTGCTCGGGCGGCGTGTAGCCCGCGGAACCCGCCGCCATGGTGAGCCCGGACGCCTGGGCCAGGCTCTTGGCGAGGCCCAGGTCCGCCAGCAGCACACGGTCGGAGCCACCGGACGAGGTGCGCAGCAGCACGTTGGACGGCTTGATGTCCCGGTGCACGATGCCGGCCTCGTGCAGCGCGGCCGCCCCCCGGGCCGCGAGGGCCGTCAGCCGCAGGGCCTCCACTACGGGCAGCGGACCGGCCTCGATCCGGTCGGCGAGGGTGCCACCGTCGGCGTATTCCATGACGAAGTACGGCCTGCCGTCCGGCAGTTCCCCGATGTCGTAGACCTGGACGACCCGGTTGGAGTCGGCGCGGCGCAGCAGCCGTGCCTCGGAGAGGAAGCGCTCGCGGATGTCCAGGTGATCGACCCAGTTCTCCGACAGCACCTTCACCGCGACGGTGGCCTCCAGCACGTCGTCGTGGGCGAGCCAGACCACGCCGAAGCCGCCCGCGCCCAGGCGCCGGTCCAGACGGTAGCGGCCGATCCGCTCCAGGGAGTGCATGCGACTATCATGCCTGGCCTCACATCGACACCGAGGGGAGCACCCAGTGCAGGACGCGGCGGAGACCGAGGAGCTCGCTCTGCGTGCGGCCGCCGGTGACGGGGCGGCGCTGAACGCTCTGCTCCAGAAGGTCCAGCCCGAGGTCGTTCGGCGCTGCGGACGCTTCCTGCCCTGTCGTGAGGACGCCGAGGAGGCGGCCCAGGACGTCCTCCTCCAGGTGGCCCGGAAGATCACCACCTTCGAGGGCCGCAGCCGCTTCAGCACCTGGCTCTACACGGTCGTCGCCAACTGTGCCCGGCAGAAGTACCGCGAGCTGAAGCGGCGAGCGGCCGAGCAGCCGGTCGCGATCGACGCGTCACAACAGGTCGATCCGCGTACCACGAGCGTCATCGCCGGTTCCCGGGTCGACCTCCTGGAGGCGCTGGAGCGCCTGGAGCGGGAACACCCGCACCTGGTGGCGCCGCTGGTATACCGGGACATCTGCCAGCTGGAGTACGCGGAGGTGGCCGAGCGGGTCGGCATCCCGCTCGGCACGCTCAAGTCCCGCCTCCACGAGGCGCGCAAGCAGGTCAGGCCCTGGCTCGCCGACGCATCCTGATCGCGCGTCAACTCATGTGCCCCGTGTGACAGTTGGGGAGCAAGGTGAGAGGTCTCTGAGAATTCACCGGAGGGCCTCCCGGTGACCGTGATCTTGTGTGTACCGTCCAACCTTGTACTGAGCGGCAGTTGTCCAACGGCCGTTCTACGCGCGAAGACCGGCGCCCGCACCGCCTTTTCCCCCGTCCCCCCACCCATGGAGGAATGTCGGATGCTCACCCCCACGAAGCCCCGTCACAGACTCGCCACCGCGCTGACCGCGCTCGGCCTGCTGCTCACGGGTGCCGCGCTCCAGACGTCCACCGCGTCCCCGGCGCACGCGGCGACCACCCACCGGGTCCTGTTCGACAACGGCCACGCCGAGACGGCGGGCAACGCGGACTGGATCATCTCCACCAGCCAGCCCGACCCGCTCGGCCAGGACTCCACCCCGTCCGCCGAGAAGGACTGGACCGGCGCCCTGTCCTCCTGGGGCGTGGCCCTGCAGAAGACCGGCACCTACTCGCTGGACACGCTGCCTTCGGGCTCCAAGCTGACGTACGGCGGTACGGCTGCGACCGACCTGTCCAAGTTCGACACCCTGGTCCTGCCCGAGCCCAACACGCTGTTCACCACGGCCGAGAAGACCGCGATCATGACGTTCGTGAAGAACGGCGGCGGTCTGTTCATGATCTCCGACCACACGGGCGCCGACCGCAACAACGACGGCTATGACGCGGTCGAGATCCTCAACGACCTGATGACCAACAACAGCGTCGACAGCACCGACCCGTTCGGCTTCTCCGTCGACTCGCTGAGCATCAGCTCCGGTTACCCGGCGGCGATCTCCGACAGCACCAACGCGGTCCTGCACGGCTCGTTCGGCACGGTGACGAAGAGCCTGATCGCCAGTGGTACGACGGCCACCCTCAAGCCCGCCGACAACTCGGCCGTCAAGGGCCTGCTCTACCGGTCCGGTTACTCCGGCAACACCGGCGCGTTCTTCGCGACGAGCACCTTCGGCAGCGGCAAGGTCGCCTTCTGGGGCGACAGTTCGCCGATCGACGACGGCACCGGCCAGTCCGGCAACACGCTGTACGACGGCTGGAACGACACCGGCGCGACCAACGCCGCGCTCGCCCTGAACGCCACCGAATGGCTTTCTTCGTGAGCTGTTCGTGAGCTGTTCGTCAGCTGGTTGAGCCGACCGGCCCGTGTCCCGCCGCGTACGACCACGCGGCGGGACACGGGCTCCCTGCCGTCCGCTCAGCGCTGGGTGTAGATGAAGCCGATCTTGTCGACCTCGTCCCCCGTACGGCCGTGGAAGCCGGCGATCTGCCGGCCGGGCGGAGCGGTACGGGTCACGCAGTCCGAGGTCGTCGTGCCGCCCGCCAGGCTGTTGCCGAGGTTGGTGGTGAACTTCGCGTAGAAAATCCTGGTGTGGCTGTCCTTCACGCCCTCGCACAGCCGGGCCGAGGTGATGTACTCGCCGCTGCCGAGGGTGAGGGACGAGGGAGTGCCGCCGGTGCCCCCGTGCGCCAGCGTGGTGCCGTTGCTCAGCGTCAGGCCCAACTGGTCGACGCGCGAACCGCTGCGCAGCGAGACGGTGGTGGCCCGGGCGGCGGGCGGCACGCTGTCGATGTCGTTGAAGTAGTCCCCGTGCGGGCCGCCGAACTGGTCGCTGAGCTGGAAGGCGGAGTTGCGTGACCAGGTGAAGCCGACCGTGATCGGGTCGTGGTCGGAGAGCATGAGCCCGTCGGCGGTCAGGAACCTGGCGTGCTCGTTGTTGTACGAGGTCGCGTCGAGCGTCACCAGCTTGCTGCCGCGGTAGAGGACCTTGTCGACGACCTCGCAGGTGTTGGGCACCGTGGCGCCGGTCTGGTCGCACACCAGCGCGTCGCTGCCCTTGGCGGGCGGGGTGCCGTCGCGGATCAGCTCGACCCAGGCGTCGGTGAGACCGCCCGCGGCGGCGAACTCGGCGATCGTGTCGCCGGAGCGGGTGTAGCGCGTGTTGGTGTCACCCATCACGACGACGGCGTTGCCCGCCGAGTGGGTGTCGATGAACGACGTCAGCTGGGCGAGGTTGGCGGCGCGCGCCGCAAGGTCGCCGTCGTTGGTGCCGGCGTTGGTGTGGAGGTTGTAGAAGTCCACGTAGACGCCCTCGGCCAGGCGCTCGCGCATGAAGGTGAAGCCCTTGGGGGTCAGGCAGTCGCCCGAGTCGTACTGGCAGTCGTTCCAGCGCACGCGCTCGAAGTCGTCGCCGTCCCAGGCGTAGGCGGAGACGGTGTTGAGGCCGCTGCCCACGCCCGCGCCGCCGCTGGTCGCCGTGCGGTAGGGGTGGGTGTCCGTGGAGTACAGGTACGCGTGGTAGTTGAAGTCCTCCTGGACGTCGACGATGTCGTACGGGGCTGTGCGTCGGCCGATCTCGGTGGTGCTCGTGTCCCGCGGTGTCGAGGCGCTGGACAGCGATTCCGGCAGTCCGGCGACGTTGTAGGTGAGCACGCTGAAGGTGCCCGAGTCGGCGGCGGCCGCGGCGGGAGCGGTCGCCGCGAGCCCGCCGAGAGCGGCTGTTGCCGCGGCCAGACAGGCGAGGACTCTGCGGAGAGGTGACATGGGGGGTGTCTCCTGGGGCGAGGGTGCGGTCAGTAGCCGACCGAGAACGTGGCGTCGGCCTTGTCGGTGCTGGTGGAGAGGGGGTCGATGCGCAGGACGTAGTTCGCGTGCCGGATGTATCGGTCCGGGTTGTTGTAGGAGCGGAAGGACGACCATGCGGTGTCGGCGAGGCCCGCCGTCCGGTAGAACGTGGCGTCCTGCGCGAACGTCGTCGTGCCGTCGTTGACGTCCAGCCGCAGCTGGTAGTCGTAGTGCCGCAGGTGGCGGGTTGGGTGGTTGACCAACTGGAAGGACACGCCCGCGCTGTCCGCGAGGCCCGGCACGAGCTTCCACTCGGAGTCGGTGTACGGGTCGAAGGGGTACTCGTCGATGCGTCCGATGTAGTTGGAGTGGCGGACGTAACGCGCCGGGTAGTTGTACGACTTGAGCCGGTTCCAGGCCGGAGTGCCCCACTTCGCGACGAGGTTGGTGTACTCGGTCGTCGTGATCGGCTGGATGGTGGCGTGCTTGGAGTTGAGCGGCTGGGTGTACAGGCGCTGGTCGACCGCGGCCCAGGTGCCGGCGGCGAGGTCGGTGCTCTGCCAGGCGTAGAAGACGCCGTTCGGCGTATAGGTGTCTCCCCAGAGGTACCAGGCGCCGGACGCCTGGGACTTCACGAGGATCGGGGCCTCGGTGCCGCCGTGCGAGACCGGGGTACTGAACACGGTGAAGCTGCCCGGGTCCAGGGAGGTGGACTTGGCGCCCACCAGAGTCTGGTCCTTCTTGAAGTACAGGTAGTTCACCCCGCTCACGCCGACGGCCAGGTCGCCGTCGATCACGTCGTAGCCGGGGTCGAAGAAGACCTGCGCGGCCGACGCCGTCACGAAGTCGGTCGTGTGGTTCACCATGATGACGTTGTGGCCACTGGAGTTGACGGCCGAGTAGATGATCCCGTACTGCCCCCGTCCCGCGTCCCAGTACGCCTCCGGCGCCCAGCTGTGGGTGGCCATGTCGTGCAGCTTCAGCCGGCGGTAGCCGGTGAAGGAGCGCAGGTCGGTGGAGTCCCAGACGTGGATGTACTGGCTCTGCTGGCTCCAGTCGGTGCCCAAGAGGTCGGTGGCGAGCACCACGAACGTGCCGTCCTGCCTGCGCAGGATGAACGGGTCGCGCAGGCCGCCGGTGCCTGCGGTCGGGGTCACGACGGGGTTGTTCTGGTTCAGCGGGGTCCACTGGAGCGAGTCGGTGCTGACGGCCAGATGGAGGCCGTAGTCCGAGCCGGTGCCGTTCGGGGACTCGGTGAAGTAGCCCATCACATACGCGGTCGCGGTCGCGGCGCGGGCGGCCGGGGCGCCGAGAGGCACCCCCGCGGTCAGGGCGGCCATCGCCCCCAGCACACCGCGCCGGGACGGTCGGAGGGGGCCGGAGCCGTGGCGCATACGAATCTCCTTGTCAGCGGGGGTGGCGGTCATGCCCAGGCCGTGACGGGGGCGAAGGAGCCGTCCTGGCGGAAGCGGCCGGTGCCGTCCGCCGCGTCCACCCGGAGCTGGTGGTCGTGGTGGCGCAGGTACGAGCCCGGGTAGTTGTACTGCTCCTGCCAGAAGCGGGTGGGATAGCTGCCCGACTGGAACTGCCGTCGCCGTCCACGAACCACTCGGGCGCCCACGCGCGGGACAGATCGGCGATCGGGACCGTGTAGTCGTACAGGAAAGTCCAGTTGACCCGGTCGGAGCCGGGGGCGAAGCCGATGGTGGTGCTGACGTCCTGCCAGGTGTGCGTGGTGTAGGTGAGGTAGTAGTAGCCGTCGGTGTGCCGGAACACGCCGGCGTCGCGGATGCGGTTGCTCGGTGGCGTGTACGCGGCGGTCTTCAGGAGCCGGAAGTCGGTGGAGTCGTCCGACTCGTAGACGTCGACGGTGCCGTCGTCGCTGTTCGAGAACGGCACGATGGTGTAGCGGCTGGCGTGACCCCGGGAGGGTGCCGCCGCCGCGGCCGAGCCGAGCAGGCCGGGCAGTTCGCCGAGGACCAGTGCGGTGGCGGGCAGCGCGACCAGCGCACGGAGCAGGCCCCGCCGCGATGGCTTCGGGGCGTGACAGCCTGTCAGGTGTGATCATGTGCGGCTCTCCTTGGTCCGGTCACCGGGCCGGCCGAAAGGGATGGGCGGCGGCGTCCCTCCGCCACCCTGTCGTTCGATATATCGAATGCTGTACGACATGCTGTGCGAGGCATTACGGTAAGGGCTTGCCGGGTGAGGTGAACAGGGCCCGAGGGGGCGGAAGTTGGACGCGTTCACACGGGGATCGGCACCGCGGCGCGCGGGGCGTACCGGGCCGTGTCGGCATGAGATACCCGGCCGTGTCGGCATGAGATGCCCGGCCGTGTCGGCGGGGCGTGCCCGGTCCTGTCTAGGGTGGTGCGGGTGAAGGAGAAGAGCAGCAGACCACTCGCCGTGTTCGACCTGGACGGCACCCTCGCGGACACCGCGCACCGTCAGCGGTTCCTGGAGCGGAAGCCGCGCGACTGGGACGGGTTCTTCGCCGCCGCACCACAGGACACGCCGCTGGCCGAGGGCATCACGCTGGCGTTGAAGAGCGCGGAGGAGTGCGAGGTCGTCTACCTCACCGGCCGCCCCGAACGGTGCCGCCGGGACACCGAGGACTGGCTGGCCGCGCAGGGCCTGCCGGAGGGGCGCATCTGGATGCGGCGCAACGACGACCGCAGGCCCGCCCGCCGCACCAAGCTGGAGATCCTCCGCCGACTGGCCCGTGACCGCGAGATCCGCGTCCTCGTGGACGACGACGAACTCGTCTGCGAGGACGCGGAACGGGCGGGCTTCAAGGTCGTACGGGCGCGCTGGGCGGCCACGAGCGCGGCGCTGAAGGACGCGCAGCAGCGGGAAGGGCGGACCTGAGGGGTCACCGGGTTCAGAGAGGTCGCCTGGTCCCGAGGGGGCACCGGGCCCCGAGAGTCACCTGGTCCCGAGAGGTCACCGGGTCCAGAGCGGGCACTGGGTTCAGAGAGGTCAGTCGCCCTCGTCCAGGCGGAAGCCGACCTTCAGGCCGACCTGGTAGTGCTCGATCTGACCGTTCTCGATCTGCCCCCTGACCTGCGTGACCTCGAACCAGTCGAGGTTGCGCAAGGTCTGCGAGGCGCGGGTGACCCCGTTGCGGATGGCCTGGTCGACGCCCTCGTGGGAAGTCCCGACGATCTCGGTGACCCGGTAGGTGTTCTCGGACATGCGGGTGCTCCTCTCCGCCGTGGCGGGTGTGCCACGCGCGCCGTGGCGGGTGTGCCACGCGTCATTCCACGGTGCCCCACGGCGCGGCGGTCCGCGAGATGCCGTCGCCCTTGACTCACCCGATTGGTCCATACCAAAATCCAGAACACCCGTACGAGCGTCGAGCTCGTCCCCCACGTCGGGCCCCTTGCCCCTGTCCGCAAGACAGAACAGGACCCCTCGTGAGACATCGCCTCCTCGCCGTCGTATGTGTCACCGCCTCCCTCCTCACCGCCTGCGGTGTCCTGCCGGAGGGCGGGGCCGAGCGGCGGACCGTCACGGTGTGGCTGATGAAGGACAGCGCCTCGAAGGAGTTCCTGAAGCGGTTCACCGGGGACTTCGAGCGCACCCACGGTGACCTCCGGCTGAACATTCGCATCCAGGAGTGGACCGGGATCGGGGAGAAGGTCCAAGCAGCGCTCAAGCAGGGTGACAAGAGCGGTCCCGACGTCATCGAGGTCGGCAACACCCAGGTCGCGCAGTACGTGGAAGGGGGCGGACTGAGCGACCTGACCCTCGAATCGATGCGCGACTGGGGCATGAACGACTGGCTGCCCGGCCTCGCGGAACCCGGCCGCATCGGCGCCCGCCAGTTCGGCATCCCCTGGTACGCGGCCAACCGCGTCGTCATCTACCGCAAGGACCTGTTCGCACAGGCCGGGATCGACGGGCCGCCGAAGACCCGCGACCAGTGGATCGCGGACACCGCTCGGCTCAACTCGGCTGGCATCCAAGGCATTTACCTGGCCGGACAGGACTGGTACACCCTCGCCGGGTTCATCTGGGACGAGGGCGGCGACCTCGCCGAGAAGTCTTCCGCCGGGAACTGGAAGGGCACACTGCAGACACCGGCCGCGCTGCGGGGCATGGACTTCTACCGGCGTCTGCAGGCACTCGGTGACGGGCCCGCGGACGGCGACGAGGAACACCCGCCGCAGGCCGGGGTGTTCGCCAAGGGGAGGGTCGCCCAGGTCGTGGCCGTGCCCGGGCTCGTCCAGGCCATCGAGCGAACCAACCCCGCCCTCAAGGACGAGCTGGGGTTCTTCCCGGTGCCCGGCAAGACGGCCGCGGCACCCGGAGCGGTCTTCACCGGCGGCTCCGACCTCGTCGTACCGACGAACACGGACGACCGTCCGGGCGCCACCGCCGTCGTCGCGGCACTCGCAGGCGCCAAGTGGCAGACCGAGCTGGCCCGCACGATGAACTATGTGCCGAACAAGACCACCCTCGCCGGCGCGGTGGCGGGCCAGGAAGGGGTCGCGGCCATGGCGGCGGGCGCCGCGCGGGGCCGGGCCACACCCTCCTCGCCCCAGTGGGCCGCCGTCGAGGCCGACAACCCCATCAAGGCCTATATGACGAAGGTCCTCACCGGATCCGACCCGGCGACGGAGGCCCGGCGCGCCTCCGACCGCATCACGCAGGCGCTGGCGGACAAGGGGGAGTGACGCCGGTTGCCCGGCGACGGCCACGGTGAACCTGACCGACGGGGTCCGGTAGGCACGTCAGGTCAGGGCAGCGTCCAGATTCTGTTCGTCACTTTCCGAGGGCGCCGCCGGATGACTTCGGTGATGGTGTTGAGGTCCACCGGATCCGATCTCCCTCACGATGAAAATCGTGCGACGGACCGCCCACCGAACCTGATCGACCAGCGTGTGGCGCCGCTCGCGTTCGCGGGCGCCGACCTTTCCCGAGTTGTCGTTGCGGGCAGGGCTGCGAACGTATTTCGTCCCGACGGCGGGCATTCGGCTCCATGCCCAGACCTCGGGCTACAGAAACAGAAATCATGACCAGCTTGCCGCCGCCTCGCTTCTCCTCGCCGGTCGGCAAGCTGGTCATGGTGACAACGAGCCTCCTCGTGTGACCACCGCCCCCCCTCGGTGGTCAAACGACCCCTCGCGGCGGCGGCTACCCGGCCCTGAGCAGGGACAGCGCGAAGCGGGCCGCCGTGTCC
>NZ_JBHVWZ010000012.1:208382-243901 GCF_042881985.1 Streptomyces sp. NPDC058246
TACAAAAAAAATATATCTCTCCCCCTCCGCCCCCCCCCCCCCTCGCCCCCGGCGGGTCCGCTTGTTTTTCGCGCCCCCCCCCCCCCTCCCCTTCCCCCCCCCCCCGGCCCCGCCCCCCCCCACGACCCATCGCGGCGCCGGCTACCCGGCCATGCTCAGCGACAGCGCGAAGCGGCCCTCCTTGTCCGTCCACCAGTGGGTCAACTCGAAGCCCGCCTCGGCCAGTTCGCCGCGCACGCCCTCCTCGCGGAACTTCGCCGAGATCTCGGTGCGCAGTTCCTCGCCGTCCGCGAAGTCCACGGCGAGGTCGAGGGCGGGGATCTTGACCGTCTGCGTGACACGCGACCGCAGCCGCATCTCGATCCACTCCCGCTCGGCGTCCCAGAGGGCGACATGGTCGAACGCGGCGGGGTCGAAGTCGGCGCCGAGTTCACGATTGACGACGGTCAGCACGTTCTTGTTGAACTCCGCCGTCACTCCGGCCGCGTCGTCGTAGGCGGCGACGAGGACCGACTCGTCCTTGACGAGGTCCGTGCCGAGCAGCAGGGTGTCGCCGGGCGACAGCAGGGCCCGTACGGACGCCAGGAACGTGGCGCGTTCGGCGGGGAGCAGATTGCCGATCGTGCCGCCGAGGAACGCGACGAGCCGTGGCCCGGGCGTGTCCGGAAGGGTGAGACCGCCGGTGAAGTCGGCGATCAGCGCATGCACGTCGAGCCCGGGGCGTTCGTCGATCAACGCGTGCCCGGCCTGGGTGAGCGCGCTCTCGCTGACGTCGACGGGGACGTACGTGTGCAGCCCCGGCAGCGCGTCGAGCAGGTGCCGGGTCTTCTCCGACGAGCCGGAACCCAGCTCGACGAGGGTGCGCGCGCCGGTCGCCGCGGCGATCTCGGGGGCCCGGTCGATCAGGATCTCGCGCTCGGCGCGTGTGGGGTAGTACTCGGGCAGTTCGGTGATCTTCTCGAAGAGCTCGCTGCCGTGCGCGTCGTAGAACCACTTGGGCGGCAGTGTCTTGGGCGTGTGGCTGAGGCCGTGCAGGACGTCGGCGCGCAGGGCGGCCTCCGTGGCGTCCTCGGGCAGGGTGCGGGTGAGAAGGAACGGACTCACGTACGGGGCTCCTTCGGTGATGGGGGTCCCCCCGGTCCAGCGGAGCCGAGAGTGGGGGAGGATGCCATGTCGTCGTTCATGTCCTTGAGCGGCGTGAGCAGCACCTCGGTGCGGCTCGCCGTGAGGAGTGTGCGGTCGGGGACCTCCTGCCAGTGCGGGTCGTCGTCGTAGGGCTCGGAGGCCACGACGGTGCGGCGGCCGGGCTCGGTGAGATACCAGAGGGTGTCGCCCCACGCGGTCGCGATGATCGTCGAGCCGTTGGTGAGCAGCAGGTTGAGCCGGGACCCGGGGGCCGCCTCGGCGACCTCCAGGACCGTGTCGGCCAGCGCCTGGCTCTCACCGTCACCGCCGCGCAGCCGGTGCAGGAGCAGCGCCCACACGAGCGCCGAGTCGCAGCGGGCCTCCAGCGACAGCAACTCCGCCGCGGGCAGGGTCGCGGCGAGGGGCGCGAGGGAGCCGGGCCACCCGCGCACCGCGCCGTTGTGGCTGAACAGCCAGGCGCCCGCGGCGAACGGCGCCGCCGCGGCCTCCCCGTCCGCACCCGCCACGGTGGCGTCCCGCACCGCGGCGAGCAGCGCCGTGGTCCTGACGACACGGGCCAGGTCCGCGAACGACTGGTCGCCCCAGATGGGCCCGGTACGGCGGTACCGGGCGGGCATCGGGTCCCCCTCGGCGTACCAACCCACGCCGAAACCATCGGCGTTGACCGTCCCGTACCGCTGCCGCCGGGGTGTCCACGACTGCCGGTACAGGCCGTGCTCCGGCTCCATGACGAGCGCGCCGATCGGCTCCTCAGGCCCCAGGAACGCCAGATGTCGGCACATCAGGAACTCCCGGGCGCGGCATCGCGCGCGGTGCGGAACCCGGAGAAGATCTGCCGGCGGATCGGATAGTCCCAGTTGCGGAACGTGCCACGGCAGGCCACCGGGTCCACCGCGAACGACCCGCCGCGCAGCACTTTGTACTCAGGACCGAAGAAGACCTCCGAGTACTCCCGGTAGGGGAAGGCGACGAATCCGGGGTAGGGCTCCAGGTCGCTCGACGTCCACTCCCACACGTCACCGATCAACTGCCGTACGCCCAGCGGCGACGCGCCCGCCGGATAGCTGCCGGCCGGGGCCGGACGCAGATGGCGCTGGCCGAGGTTGGCGTGCTCGGGGGTGGGGTCGGCGTCGCCCCAGGGATAGCGCGTGGAGCGGTCGGACGCCGGGTCGTGGCGGGCCGCCTTCTCCCACTCGGCCTCGGTGGGCAGCCGCCGCCCCGCCCAGCGCGCGTACGCGTCGGCCTCGTACCAGGACACGTGCAGGACCGGCTCGTCGGGCGGCACGAGCTCGGTGACACCGAAGCGCCGCCGCAGCCACTGCCCGCCCTCGCGCCGCCAGAACAGCGGCGCCTCGATGTCATGGGCCCGTATGTGGTCCCAGCCCTCAGGGGTCCACCAGCGCCGCTCGCCGTAGCCGCCGTCCTCGATGAAGGCCTGGTAGGCGGCGTTCGTGACCGGCGTGGTGTCGATGAAGAACGACGGGACCGTACGCCGGTGCGCCGGCCGTTCGTTGTCCAGCGCCCAGGGCTCGGTGGACGTGCCCATCACGAACGGGCCGCCGGGCACCAGGACTTCGGCGGGGCCGGTGAACAGGGGCGCGGGCGCGGGATCCGGTGCCGTCAGGGCGGCCGGTCCCTTCCGGAGCTGATGGGTGATCAGCATGGTCTCGTCGTGCTGCTGTTCGTGCTGCGCGATCATTCCGAAGGCGAACCCCGCCTCGGTCAGCCGCGTGCCCTGGAACGCTGTGCTCTCCAGGACGTCCAGCGCCCGGCCGCGCACCTCGGCCGCGTACTTGCGGGCCTCGGCGGGCGGCAGCAGCGGCAGCGAGGGCCGCTCGGCACGCGGATGCTCGAACGCGTCGTACAGCCCGTCGATCTCGGGCCGCATCGCCTCACGCCCCGCGACCTCGCGCAGCAGCCACAGCTCCTCCTGGTTGCCGATGTGTGCGAGATCCCACACCAGCGGGGACATCAACGCCGAGTGCTGGGCGGTCAGTTCGGGCTCCTCCACGCAGGACGTGAGGAGCGCGGTGCGTTCGCGCGCCGTGGTCAGCGCGTCCAGCGCGCGCTCCCTGAGCGACTCCGGATCCGTGAGCGAATCGGGGGCGGTCATGTGCGGATGTCCTTCCCGTGGAACTGACCGTTGGACTGGCCGGTGGGGCGATCGGTGACTCGGTCGGCGGGTCGGTCGCCGGCTCGATCGCCGGCTCGATCGACGGACCGGCCGTTGGATGGATCGTCGGCGGCTCGGCCGAGCAATTGGCTGAGCACATCGTCGGCGGGGGAGCGGCCCTGGGCCACATAGCGGCCGGTGAACTCCGCCACGGCGTCCAGGACATCGCTGGTGGCACCGAGCCGGGGCAACGCCTCGGCGGCCGCCGCGAAACAGATGACCGCGGCTTCGTGCAACTCGGGGTCGGCCAGACCGTGCCGAGCGGCGTCCCGCCACAGCGGATTGCACGGAGCGGGCAGCGAGCCCGTCCGCTCGGCCAGGGGCTTCACCGTCCGGTACGCGGTCTCGGCCGCCTCCACGTCGTCGAAGAGCGCCGCCGTCACGGCGAGCGGCACGATCCACCCGTCGTCGCCAGGCTGCGCGTCGATCATGCGCAGTTCCAGATGCCCACGCGGACGCACCGGCGGGAACAGGGTCGTCAGGTGATAGTCGAGGTCCGCCCGGGTCGGCGGCGCTCCGGACCGGGTCCACTCCCGGAACGTCATGCCGTCCGGTACGTCCCATGGGCCGCTCGGCGCGCGTACGCACATGACCGGCGCGTCCAGGACATGCCGGGCCCAGGCGGCCCGGGGGTCGGTGCCCTGGGGAGGCGCGCTGCTCCGCCCCGGGTCCATCGCCGCCCACAGCGACTGCCGCGTGGAGCGCCAGCCGGTGTGCCGCCCCTGGGCAAGGGGAGAGTGGGCGAACGCGGCCACCAGGACAGCGCCCAGCTGGTGCGCCAGCCACCAGCGCCGCCCGTGCCCGAGCGGACCCGGCTCCTCGTACCCGGCGTCCAGACACACTTGGACGGAGGCGGAGCTGCACATCATGGCGCGGCCCTCGGGCCCCGCGCGGTCGAGGTACCGCTCCATGGCGTCGTACCGGGGCTCGTGGAGGAAGCGGGTCGGGGGGTTCCAGGGTTCATGGCCGTAGCCACTGAGGCCGAGGCCCGCCTCGCGCAGCGTCGCGCGGACGGCGTCGAGGTCGGCCGAGACGGACCCGATGCACTCCATCAGGGAGGCGGCGGGAGCGGAGCTGAGCTCCAGCTGGCCCCCGGGTTCGACGGTCAGCGCCGAACGCAGAGGCAGGGTCCGAAGGGCGGCGTACGCCGCTTCGAGTCGTGCGGGTGGTACCGGGAGCCGCGGTGTCCGCAGCTCGTGGACGAGCCATTCCACCTCGACACCGAGGAAACGTGGTGGGCCGGTCTTGAAGCAGATGCCACGGACCAGCGCCTCCACCTCAGCCTCGGTGACACGGGAGCGGCGCTCCGTACAGTCACTCACCGAATCGGACATGTCGGGATCCTCCTGAGATTCCACCATGCCGCCGGCCCGGCGTCTTGTGGGCCGGACCGGCAATCGTCCGTCCCACCCAAGACCCAATCGGCGGTTCGCACAAGAGTGCAGATCGTCGCTTTCGGGGCCGGGAACCACTGTTTGCGGAGCCGCGAAACTCTGTTGCGCCGCATGACCAGCATCGCTCACGATGCGTTCATGGGCACGACGGGGGAGATCGCGGGGGGCGTGCGCATGGCACGCACGGGGGAGATCGCGCGGGGCGTGCGCGTGGCGCGTACGGGGGTCGCGCCATGAGCGCACGCCTCCGCGCGATCGCACAGCAGACGCAGGAGATCGTCGCGGCGGGCGCGTATCGCGCGCCCGCCGGGCGCGAGGTGGCGATCGCCGCGACGGTCGAGGCCGCCCGGGCCGGGACGCGGATGTACGGGCCGGGACCGGTTCCGGAGCCGGTGGGGATGCGTCCGGTCACTCCGGTCGATACGGTTTTCGAGGTCACGGGCGAAAGCAGTCTGGAGGCCGCCCGACGGCTCACGCGCACCTTGGGCTCCGTCGCCGTCCTGAACTTCTCCTCCGCCCGCAATCCGGGCGGCGGCTATCTGAACGGCGCTCAGGCCCAGGAAGAGGCCCTGTGCCGGGCCTCCGCGCTGTACACGTGCCTGCTGCGGGCCCGGAAGTTCTACGACCACCACCGCGCCCACCGTGACCCGTTCTACACGGACCGTGTCATTCACTCACCCGCCGTGCCCGTCTTCCGGGACGACCGCGGCCGGCTCCTCGAGGCGCCGTACACGGCGGGATTCCTGACCGCCGCGGCCCCCAATGCCGGAGTCGTCCTGCGCACCGCACCCGAGCGCGCGGCCGACCTCCCGCACGCCCTCGCCGTACGCGCCGAACGGGTCCTGGAGACGGCCGCGACCCATGGCTACCGGAGACTGGTGCTCGGCGCCTGGGGCTGCGGCGTCTTCCAGAACGACCCGGCACAAGTGGCGGAGGCCTTCCGGCGCCTGCTGATCGAGGGCCGCTTCGAGAGGTACTTCGAGCACGTGGTGTTCGGGATCCTGGACCGCACGGCGGGCGGGACGACGCGCCGCGCATTCGAGCAAGCGTTCGCGTCGACGGTCGGCGTCCGCTGAAACGCCAGTTCCGCCCGCAGTGACTGACGTACAGCAGACGGTCGTCCGGTCCGACCGGTCCTGGAAAAGCCATGGGACCGGGCTGGACTGGATCGGGCTGGACCGGGCTGGACTGGACCGGACGAGTGACCGATGGCTACCGGCCGCTCCGGCGGTCGACTCCCACGCGGTCGACTCCCACGGGGACGGCAAGGAGAGGGCCAGGCCCAGACCGGGGACGGCCCGTGCTGCCCTGACGTTTCGAACCTCGTCCAAAGCTTTCTCGCGCCGGGATCCGGGCGGGAGTCCGGTGACAAGCCGACGGAGGGAGAGGCCGATAAGGATCCGGAAGCGAGCGCGCGGCGCTCAACGCCACCCGTACCGCTCCCGCAGCCGGTGCACGACCGAGTTGAACCGCATCCGGTCCAGCGCACACGCCTCGCGCCGCATGCCGTCCTCGTGCAGCCGCAGTACGCGATCCACGTCCACCCACGAATCGCGTCCCGACCGGTCCCATGGACCGGAGCCGATCGGCACCCATTCCCGGTCGCCGTCGTGGCCCTTGCTGGAGAGCTGCACAGCGAGGAAGGTCCCGGCGGCTTCCCGGGCGACGACGAGCACCGGCCGGTCCTTGCCCCGCCCGTCGTTCTCCTCGAAGGGCACCCACGTCCAGACGATCTCGCCGGGATCGGGGTCGCCGTCGTGCGCGGGGGAGTACTCCGTCTTCACGCGGCCCACCTCGCGGGGCTCGGCCTCGGTGGTCGCGGAGGGGCCGTAGCGGCCGGGGACGTCTGCGTCGGTTGCGTCGGTAAAGGCTGTCACGGGGCCACGTTAGAGCCTGCACGGACTTCGGGCGTACGGGGGTCAACTCCCGCACGCCCGAAGCCTCACGCCCAGCTGTTCTCGGCTGTCCTCAGTTGTCGTCAGCCGTTCTCAGCCGTCCTCGGCCCTCCTAAGCCGTCCTCGGCCCCCCTAAGTCGTCCTCAGCCGTCCTAAGTTGTCCTCAGTCGTCCTCAGCTGTCCTTCTCCACCGGCACCCGCTCCGACCGCGGCGGTACGACCCCGTTGATCCCGGCGGCCCCGTTCTCCGCCGCACCGTTCGTACCGTTCTGGTTCATCGACGCCAGCAACTGACGTGCCAGGCCCAGGCCGGTGCCGCCCATGGTGAGGGCCTTGGCGAACATGTCCGCCATGCCGTCGGCGCCGTTGAGCAGCACCATGTGGTCGACGTTGCCGAACGCGCTCGCGCCCGCCTGGACGATCTCCGGCCAGTTCTCGGCGAGTTGCTGGGCGACGACGGCCTCCTGGTTCTCGGCGAGGGCGGCGGCCCGCGCCTTGATGGCCTCCGCCTCCGCGAGACCCTGCGCCCGGGTCGCTTCGGCCGCGGCGAGCCCCTTGGCCTGAGCCGCTGCGGCCTCGGCCTCACCCGTGGCCCTGGTCGCCGTCGCGGCGGCCGCACCCCGGGCCTTCGTCGCCTCGGCCTCCGCGGTGGCGGCCGTCTTGACCCGGTTGGCCTCGGCCGCGGCCGCGAGCTCGGTCTCCTTGGCCTTGGCCTGCGCCGCCGAGATACGCGCGTCACGCTCGGCCTCGGCACGGGCCCGCGTCTCGTACGCCTGGGCGTCCGCCGGCTTGCGGACGTCCGCCTGGAGCTGCTGCTCACGACGGAGGGCATCGAGCTCGGCGATCCGGGTCTCCTGTACGACGACGTCCTGCCGGGCTGCGGCGTCCGCGAGCGGTCCGGCCTGCCGCGCCTTCGCCGCCGCCTTGTCACGCTCGGCCTGGTAGCCGGCCTGGAGGATCTCGCTGTCCCGGGTCGCCTCCGACATCCGGGCCGCGGCCTTCTGTTCGGCCTCGGTGGCGAGACGATTCGCCTCCGCCTGCGCGATGCGCGCGTCCCGCTGGACGGCGGCGGCGTGCGGCATCGCGAGGTTCTTGATGTACCCGGTCGGGTCCTCGATCTCGTGGATCTGCAGCGAGTCGACGATCAGACCGAGCTTCTCCATCTCGGTACCGCACGCGGCCCGGGTCTGGCCGGTCATCTTCTCCCGGTCGCGGATCATGTCCTCGACGGTCAACCCGCCGACGATGGACCGCAGATGACCGGCGAACACGTTGTGCACACGCTCCGACATCATCTTCTGCTGGTCGAGGAAGCGACGCCCCGCGTTGGCGATCGACACGAAGTCGTCGCCCACCTTGAAGATGACCACGCCCCGCACCTTCAGCGGAATGCCCTGGGTGGTCACGCAGTCCACGTGCAGCTCGGTCTCGTTGAGGTCGAGCGAGATCTTGCGCACCGCCTGCACACCCGGCAGCACCAGCGTGCCGCGCCCCGTCACGATGCGGAATCCCATGCCTTCTTCAAGGCCTTCGGTCCGATGCTTCGAACCGGAGATGATCAGTGCTTCGTTGGGCTCCGCGACGCGCCACATGAGCTTGAAGACCACAACGATGAAGACCAGTGCGAGGACAACCGCCCCCGCCACGACGCCGACAACCATCGGCATACGCCCCCTTTGCATGGTGCCCTGTCGGCACCGAACGAACGGGAGTGTGCTCCTGCGCAAGGCCGGGGTACAGACGCTGACGAATCCTTGTTGCAATCTTGACGCGTACCGTTCTCACCTGGGACGCGACCCGCACAGACGAGCCCTTGACGGCCGTACGCCGCCGAGACGCACAGGGTGAACGGTCAACGGACGAGTCCTTCAGCCGACGAGCCGTCAGTGGACGAGCAGTCAACCCACAAGCCTCAACGGACAAGCCTCAACGGACAAGCCGTCAACTGTCGTACGCCGCAGAGACGTAGACGGTCCGCGGCGGCAGGTACTCCACCACCATCACCACCGTGCCGCGCTCGATGCGCTCCTTCGCGGACGCGGGATACGCGAGGAAGTGCTCGGCGCCGCCGCGCACCCGGACGATCACCTCGCCGACGAGCCCGGGCCCGACCGTGCCGGTCACCCGGCCCATCAATCCGACCATCGACGCATCGCCCATGCTCACAGGGTACGGCCGGAAGCCGCTGGTCACCCCGTGCGTTGCCAACTCGCTTACGCGGCCGGAGAATCCGCGGCAGCCTCGTGCGGCGGCCACTGTTCGTGCCAGCGCAGGTCCGCCTCCAACTGGGCCGCCAGCGAGACGAGGAGCGGCTCGCTGCTCGCCGGTCCGAGCAGCTGCGCGCCGACGGGCAGGCCCTCGCCGACAAAGCCGGCCGGGATGTTCACGCCGGGCCAGCCGAGAATGTTCCACGGCCAGGCGTACGGGCAGGCGGCGATCATGGCGCGATCGGTGCCGAGGCCGTTCAGATGCAGCATCGAGCCGATCGGCGGCGGGGGAGTGGCGGTCGTCGGCGCGAGCAGGACGTCGTACGTGTGGAAGAGCGCGCCGATCCGCCGGTGCAGGGCGGCCTCGGCCCGCCGGGCCACCCGCAGCGGCGCGCCGCCCAGCAGCCGGCCGAGGCGGGCGGCATCCCGGGTGCGCCGGTCGAGGAGCTCGGGGAACGGCGCGTCGCGCACCCGCTCGGCGAGACCCGCCGTGGCGCGCGGGACGAACGTGAGCCCGATCTGTCCGTAGCGCGGCTCCGCCTCCTCCACCTCGTGCCCGAGCGCCGCGAGCCGCTCCGCGAGCGCGACGACCTTCGCCCGTATGGCCGGGTCGAGCCGGGCGGGCAGCGCGGTGAACGGCGGCTTGAGGGACAGCGCGATCCGCAGCCGGCCCGGGTCGCGGCCCACCGCGTCGGACACGCGCAGCGGGACCGGGCGGTGCAGGTCGCCGTCGTGGTTGCCGCTCGCCGCGTCCAGCAGCAGGGCGGCGTCGGAGACCGTGCGGGCGAGCGTTCCGTTGACGGTGATGCCCTGGAAGGACTCCGGGCGCGGCCAGGTGGAGATCCGCCCGCGCTGCGGCTTGATGCCGATCAGATGCGTCCAGGAGGCGGGAATGCGCACCGAGCCCGCGCCGTCCGAGCCGAGCGCGGCCGGGACCAGACCGGCCGCCACCGCCGCCGCGGAGCCCCCGGACGAGCCGCCCGGCGTGTGGTCCGCGTGCCAGGGGTTGCGGGTGGCGCCGAAGGCGGGCCCCTCGGTGAAGGGCCACTGGCCGAGCTCGCAGGTGTTGGTCTTGCCGATCACGATGGCCCCGGACGCCCGCAGCCGGCGTACCGCCTCCCCGTCCTCGGCCTGCGGCGGGTAGTCGCCCGGGCAGCCGAACGCGGTCGGTTCGCCCGCCACGTCCATGTCGTCCTTGACCGCCACCGGCACTCCGAGCAGCGGTCGCCGAACCCCCGCCGCCAGTTCCTTGTCGGCCGCGTCGGCCTCGGCGAGCGCGGCCTCGGCGCGCACCCGGCGAAAGGCGTTCAGGGTGGGCTGGGTCGCGTCGATCCGGGCCAGCGCCCGCTCGACCAGCTCACGCGCGGTCACCTCGCCGTCGGCGAGGGCGCGAGCACACTCCGCCAGACCCGCGGCACGGTCGGGAGCCATCCGGACACCTCCGAAGCACGTCGTCTACCGAACGGTAACCTTCGGACGGGCCATCCGGTACGGGATGCGCAAGTTCCTTTGTGGAAGCGGGAGTTCCGCCTGTCGAGCCCTTCGTGCTGCCCCGGCGCAGAGTGGCTCGCCGTGCTTCTGCAAGGATGCCGTCCGTCATGGTGCAGATACCGAAGCAGTCCGTCCCGCCGGCGCCCGCACAACGACCCGTGCCGACGAGCGCCGATGTGGCCCGCCTCGCGGGCGTCTCGCGCGCGACCGTCTCGTACGTCCTGAACAACACCAGCGCCGTCCGGATCAGCGAACCCACCCGCCGCCGGGTCCACGAGGCCGCCGAGGAACTCGGTTACGTCCCGCACGCCGCCGCCCGCAGCCTGCGCGCCGGGCACAGCCGTATGGTCCTGATGCCCGCGCCGACCGTGCCCGCGGGGCCGCTGTACAGCCAGTTCTTCAACGAGCTCCAGTGGGCCCTCGGTCGCCTCGACTACACCGTCGTGCAGTACGGCGGTGTCGGCCTGGAGGGTGACGAGGCGGCCCGCGTCTGGGCCGAGCTGCGCCCGGTCGCCGTCCTCGTGCCGGGCAGCGGGCTCGGTCCACAGGGCGTGTCCGTCCTCAAGCGCGCCGGCGCTCGTGCCGTCGTGACCCTGGGCCCCGAGCGCGTCGAGGGCGCGCACGCGCTGCTCATGGACCATGACCGGGTGGGCCACAGCGCAGGCGCCCACCTCCTGGCCCGGGGCCGCCGCCGCATCGGCGTCGTGATGCCCGAGGGGGGCGGCCTGGAGATCTTCTCCAAGCCCCGCCTCGACGGCGTACACCGTGCCCTGCACGGCACGGACGCGACGGTGACCGAGCTGCCCCTGGCCTACGAGGAGGAGGCCGCCGCCCGTCTCGCGGCGCGCTGGCGCTCCCTCGGCCTCGACGCCGTGTTCGCCTACAACGACGAGTACGCGATGCTGCTCATGCGGGCCCTGCAGGACGCGGGGATCGGCATCCCGCAGGAGACGGCCGTCATCGGCGCCGACGACCTCATGCTCGGCCGGCTGCTGCGGCCCCGGCTGAGCACCGTGCACATCGAGCTGCCGTCCGGACGCGACCTCGCCGAGCTGGTCGACCGGGCGGTGCGCGAACCGGGCGCCGCGCCGGAGACGCACGAGGTGCTGGGCGCGCGGGTCGTGCATCGCGACTCCAGCTGAGAGGCTGTATCTGGTCCCCAGCCGGACGGAAGCCGGATGCGGAGCCGGACGGAAGCCTGGCCGAAGCGGGATGCGGGGGCCGCACAGAAGTCGGGCCGAAGCCGGATTCCGAGCCGGGCTGAAGCCGGATCCGGGGCCGGGCCGAGGCCGGATCGGACACGGAGGCGCGTCATGCGGACCACGGTCGGCATCATCGGCGGCGGCCCTGCCGGACTGCTGCTGGCCCGGCTGCTGCGCCGGACGGGGATCGACTGCGTCGTCCTGGAGAGCCGGACGCGCGCCTACGTCGAGCAGCGCCAGCGCGCGGGAATGCTGGAGCAGGGCACGGTGAACGCGCTGCGCGAGTGCGGCGCCGCCGACCGCCTGGACGCCGAGGGCCTGATCCACCACGGCATCGAGCTGCGCTTCGACCGCGAACGCCACCACATCGACTTCCCCGTGCTCACCGGCGGCCGCACCGTCACGATCTACGCCCAGACGGAGATCGTGAAGGACCTCGTGGCCCTTCAACTCGCCGAGGGGCCACCGCTGTTGTTCGAGGCGACGGCGCTCGCCGTCGAGAAGCCGGAGAGCGACGCGCCCGTCGTCCGGTTCGTACACGAAGGCCGCGAGCAGACCCTGAGCTGTGACTACGTGGTGGGCTGCGACGGCTCCCACGGCATCGCCCGGCATGCCTTCCCGGCCGAGGTGAGCCGCACCTACGCGCACGACTACCCCTACTCCTGGCTCGGGATCCTCGCCGATGTGCCGCCCTCCTGCGAGGAGTTGATCTACGCGCGCGGCCCGGGCGGTTTCGCCCTGCACAGCATGCGCTCGCCGTCCGTGTCGCGGCTGTACGTGCAGGTCCCGAACGGCACCGACGCCCGCGACTGGCCCGACGAGCGCATCTGGGACGAACTCGCCGCGCGCTTCGCGATCGACGGCGACTGGCGGCTGGAGCGCGGTCCCATCACCTCCAAGTCCGTGACACCGATGCGGAGTTCCGTGCACGAGCCGATGCGGTACGGGCGATTGTTCCTCGCCGGGGACGCCGCCCACATCGTGCCGCCGACCGGCGCGAAGGGGCTCAACCTCGCGGTGTCCGACGTCCGGGTCCTGGCGCGCGGCTTCGCCGGGCTGCGCCGCACCGGATCGTCCGAACTCCTCGACCGCTACTCGGAGTTGTGCCTCGACCGGGTGTGGCAGGCCACGCGCTTCTCGGACGACATGACTAGGATGTTGCACACTCAACCAAATGGGGACGTCTTCGAACACCGGGTGCAGCTCGCGCGACTGCGCCGGATCGCGGCATCCCGCCCCGCGGCGGCCGAACTGGCCGCGAACTACACGGGGCTCCCCCTCGCGTTATGAGCTCGACCGGTTCCCGGGCCCGGATCGGTGCATGGACCGAGCCCATTGCACCGGACGAGTCCCCGCTGGTGATCAGAGATCGAACGGAGAGCCGACATGCCGCTGCTCGACCCCACGACCTGGCAGTCCCGCCCCCTCTCGGGTGGTGAGTACACCGTCACCGAGCCCGCCACCGGCGAGGCGCTGGGCGCCGTCACCCTGGCCACCGCCGACGACGTCGCCACGGCGGCGCGGGACGCCCGCGCCGCCCAGACGGAGTGGGCCAAGGCCCCGCACTTCGTCCGCGCGGCCGTGCTGCGCAAGGCGGGCGACCTCTTCGCCGCGCACGCAGGCGAACTGCGCGACTGGATCGTCCGCGAGTCCGGCTCCGTCCCGGGCAAGGCCGACTTCGAACTGCACGTCGCCGCCCAGGAGTGCTACGAGGCGGCCGCGCTCGCCTCCCGTCCGACCGGCCAGATCCTGCCCTCGGAGGCGCCGCGTCTGTCGTACACCCGACGCGTCCCGGTCGGCGTGGTGGGTGTGATCGCCCCCTTCAACGCGCCGCTGATCCTGTCGATCCGCTCGGTGGCCCCGGCGCTCGCGCTCGGCAACGGCGTCGTATTGAAGCCGGACCCGCGCACAGCGGTGTGCGGCGGTCTTGCGCTCGCCGCCGTCTTCGCCGAGGCGGGTCTCCCGGAGGGGCTGCTGCACGTCCTGCCCGGTGGCCCCGAGGCCGGTCAGGCGCTGGTCGCCGACCCGCTGGTGCCGGTGATCTCCTTCACGGGATCAACCACCGCCGGACGCGCGGTCGGTGAGGCCGCGGGCCGCCACCTCAAGCGCGCGCACCTGGAGTTGGGCGGAAACTCCGCGCTGATCGTGCTGGCGGACGCCGACATCGACGCGGTGATCTCCACGGCGGCCTGGGGTTCGTTCTTCCACCAGGGGCAGATCTGCATGACGACCGGACGCCACCTCGTGCACGCCTCCCTCTACGAGGAGTACGTCGAGCGGCTCGCCGCCAAGGCGGACTCCCTCGCGGTAGGAGACCCGTACCGCGAACAGGTGCACCTCGGCCCGATCATCGACAGCGCCCAACTCGCCAAGATCCAGGGGCTGGTGGAAGCCAGCACGGCAGGAGGCGCCAAGCTGGCGGCGGGCGGCACGCACGAGAGGCTGTTCTACCGGCCGACCGTGCTCGCCGGAGTCGACGACGCGACCCCGGCGTACGCGGAGGAGGTCTTCGGCCCGGTCGCACCGGTCCGTCCGTTCAGTGACCTCGACGAAGCGGCCGCCCTCGCCTCCACGGGACCGTACGGCCTCTCGCTGGGCATCGTCACCCGGGACACCGCGCGAGGTCTCGACCTGGCCGAGCGCATCCCGACCGGCATCGTCCACATCAACGACCAGACCGTCAACGACGAGGCCGTCGCGCCCTTCGGCGGGATCGCCGCCTCCGGCACCGGCGCCCGCTTCGGCGGCGAGGCCAACCTGGAGGCCTTCACCGACGTGCGCTGGACGACGGTGCGCAGTGACGTGGCGGCGTATCCGTTCTGATCCGCGTACGGTGTCCTGCCTGATCCGCTCCGCGTACGGGTCCTGCCTGATCCGCTCCGATTCGCGTACGGGGTTCTGTCCGGTCCGCGTACGGGGTCCCGTCCGATCCGAGTGCGGGGCCCTGCGCGCGGCCGGGGTTCCTACTCGCCGCCCTGCTGGGCCTGCTGCTGGGACTGCTGCTCCGCGATGGACTTGCGGACCTCGTCCATGTCCAGCTTCCGGGCCTGCCCGATGACGTCGTCCAGGGCGGCCTGGGGCAGCGCCCCGGGCTGGGCGAAGATCGCGACCTGGTCGCGGACGATCATCAGGGTCGGGATCGACTGGATGTCGAAAGCGGCGGCCAGCTCCGGCTGCGCCTCGGTGTCGACCTTGGCGAACACCAGGTCCGGGTTGGCCTCCGCCGCCTTCTCGTAGATGGGGGCGAACTGCCGGCACGGCCCGCACCAGGACGCCCAGAAGTCGATCAGGACGAACTCGTTGTCCGTGACCGTCTGGTCGAAGTTCTCCTTGGTGAGCTCCACGGTGCTGCTGCTCATACGTGTTTCCTTCTTCCTGGCGTCCGGGTCATGCCGGTTTCCACAACGTCACCCACGGGGGGCGTATTCCGCGCCCTACCCGTGTGGCCACGGCGCACACCAGGAACCAGACTGGCCCCATGACGGAAACGGAATCCATCGCGTACGACGTCGTGGTGCTCGGTGCCGGGCCCGTGGGGGAGAACGTCGCCGACCGCGCCCGCGCGGCCGGCCTCTCCACCGCGGTCGTGGAGAGCGAACTGGTCGGCGGCGAGTGCTCGTACTGGGCCTGTATGCCCAGCAAGGCCCTGCTGCGCCCGGTCATCGCCCGCGCCGACGCCCGCCGCGTGCCCGGTCTCAGGCAGGCCGTGCAGGGCCCCCTCGACGCCTCCGCGGTCCTCGCCCACCGTGACTACTACACCTCCCACTGGAAGGACGACGGCCAGGTCGCCTGGCTGGACGGCATCGGAGCCGACCTGTACCGCGGGCACGGGCGGCTCGCGGGGCCCCGCACGGTGACGGTCGAGGGCTCGGACGGCGAGCGGCGCGAGCTGACCGCCCGGCACGCCGTCGCCGTCTGCACCGGCACCCGTGCCCTCCTGCCGGATCTGCCGGGACTCGCCCAGGTCAAGCCCTGGACCAGCCGCGAGGCCACCAGTGCGCACGCCGTGCCCGGCCGGCTGATCGTGGTGGGCGGCGGTGTGGTCGCCACCGAGATGGCGACGGCCTGGCAGGCGCTCGGCTCCCAGGTCACCATCCTCGTACGCGGCAAGGGGCTGTTGCCCCGCATGGAGCCCTTCGCCGGGGAGCTGGTCGCCGAGGCCCTGACGGAGGCGGGCGTGGACGTGCGCACCGGCACCTCGGTGACCGCGGTGAGCCGCGAGGGCTCGACCGTGGTGGCCCTGACGAACACCGGCGACCGCATCGAGGCCGACGAGATCCTCTTCGCCACCGGCCGGGTGCCCCACACCGACGACATCGGCCTCGACACCATCGGCCTGGAGCCGGGTTCGTGGCTGGACGTCGACGACAGCCTCCAGGTGATCGGCAGCGAGTGGCTGTACGCGGTCGGTGACGTCAACCACCGCGCCCTCCTCACCCACCAGGGCAAGTACCAGGCCCGGATCGCGGGCGCCGCCATCGCCGCCCGCGCGGCGGGAGTGCCCCTCCTGGAGTCGGACCCCTGGGGCGCGCACGCCGCGACCGCCGACCACGCGGCCGTCCCGCAGGTCGTCTTCACCGACCCGGAGGCCGCGGCCGTGGGCCTCTCCCTCGCCGAGGCGGAACAGGCCGGCCACCGTGTCCGGGCCGTGGACGTGGACATGGCCTCGGCGGCGGGCGCCGGCCTGTACGCCGACGGCTATCGCGGCAAGGCCCGCATGGTCGTCGACATCAACCGCGAGATCATTCTCGGCCTCACGCTCGTCGGCCCCGGCGTGGGCGAACTGATCCACTCGGCCACCATCGCGGTCGCCGGGGAGGTCCCGATCGGCCGCCTGTGGCACGCCGTCCCGTCCTACCCGACGGTGAGCGAGGTGTGGCTGCGGCTGCTGGAGGCCTACCGGGACGCGTAGCCGGGACGCCTACCCGGGACTGCGACCGGGTGCCGCCGGGAGCGGCGGCACCCGGTCAGCAGTCCCGGGCAGGCCATGGGTGCGAGGTGGAGCCGGATATCCGGCAGCGCCGGATGCGTGGCCCGCGCCGGGCCCCACGCAGCGCTGGGCGCCACGCGGCGCCGGGTATCAGTCGCGTGGGGTATCAACCGCGTGGCGCCTCGGGCCACGCCAGGCGGCAGTCGGCCGCGCCAGGAGTCACTCAGGCACGGCGGAACGTCTCTCCGGCAAGGCATGCCAGCCCGGCAAGGCAGAACGTCAGTCGGCAGGGCGGAACGTCAGTGGGGCTGGGTGGAACGTCAGCCCCGGGGCAGGGTGGAACGTCAGCCGGGCAGGGTGAAGCCGAGGACCGTGGCCGCCCGCTCCGGCGTCGGCTGGTTCCAGCGCTCCGCCATCGCCTGGTTCGAGGACAGTGAGCGCGGCTCGGCACGGTCGAGGTAGAGCGTGCCGTCCAGATGGTCCGTCTCGTGCTGGACGATGCGCGCGGGCCAGCCGGTGAACACCTCGTCGAGGGCGCGGCCGTGCTCGTCCAGCGCCGTGAGCCGCACCTCGGCGTGCCGGGCCACCACGGCCTGCCAGCCCGGAACGCTCAGACACCCCTCGAAGAACGCGGCCCGACCCGCGCCGACCCCCTCGTACGACGGATTGACCAGCACGCGGAACGGCTGCGGCACCCGGCCGCGCGCGAGGCGCACGTCCTCGGACACTGGCGCCGGATCCTCGATGACCGCGATCCGCAGTGGTACGCCGACCTGCGGCGCCGCGAGGCCGACGCCGGGCGCCGCGTGCATCGTGGCGCGCAGGGCCGCGACAAAGCGGGTCAGCAGCCCCGGGTCCAGCTGGCCGTCGAAGAGGTCGGCCGGCCGGCGCAGCACCGGGTCACCGGCGGCGACGATCGGCAACGGGCCTTCGTGGGAGAGGAGTTCCTCGACCCGGTCGCTCAGGGGGCGGGAGGCGCTGGGGTCTCGTTCGGATGCCATCGCGCCAGAATGCCAAGCGGGACCGCGCCGGGCGAGGCGGCGCGGCGCCAGGCGGGTCCCACGTCCTCCGCGTCTTTTCGCGTGTGACGCACCCCACGCGCCCGCCCGGGAACTGGGCACCCCCACGCCCCGACTACTGGACCGCCACCGGCGAAGGGATCCCAACTCCCCGGCCAACGGCCCGCTTTCGTCCCCTGCCCGACCGGAGAACCCCGCCGATGTCCACCGCTCCCCCGACCACGACGGACGAGTCCCCGCAGTCCGTCGCCCCGGCTCCGCCCCGAAGAGTCTGGTCCCCGCTGCGCCCCCTGATCCTGCGCCTGCACTTCTACGCCGGGCTGCTCGTCGCGCCCTTCCTCCTGATAGCCGCCACGACCGGTCTGCTGTACGCGGCCTCGTTCCAGGCCGAGAAGATCGTGTACGCGCACGAGCTGACCGTCCCGGTCGGCGACCACAAGCTGCCGCTGTCCCAGCAGGTGGCAGCCGCCCGCAAGGCCCACCCCGAAGGCACGGTCTCGGCCGTACGCCCCTCACCCGAGGCGGACGCCACCACCCGCGTACTGCTCTCCGGCGTTCCGGGCGTGGGCGCCGACCACACCCTCGCAGTCTTCGTCGACCCGTACACCGCGAAGGTGCGCGGAGCCCTGGAACAGTACGGCTCCGGCGGCGCGCTCCCGCTGCGCACCTGGATCGACGAGTTCCACCGGAACCTGCACCTCGGCGAGAACGGCCGCCTGTACAGCGAACTCGCCGCGAGCTGGCTGTGGGTGATCGCGGGCGGTGGCCTGGTGCTGTGGTTCGGCCGTCGCCGTGCCCAGCGCACGGTGCGCGGCACCAGTGGGCGCCGCCGCACCCTGGGACTCCACGGCACGGTCGGCGTCTGGGCGGCCGCGGGGTTCATCTTCCTCTCGGCGACCGGTCTGACCTGGTCGACGTACGCCGGGGCGAACATCGACGAACTGCGCACCTCGCTCGGCCAGGCGACCCCCTCGGTTTCGGCGTCGACGGGCGGCGCCGAGCACGCGGGCCACAGCGGCGCGGGGACCGGTGAGGCCACGGCACAGGACCTCGACACGATCCTCTCGGCGGCCCGTGCCAAGGGCCTCGGCGACCCCGTCGAGATCGTCGCGCCCGCCGATGCCCACTCCGCGTACGTGGTGAAGCAGATCCAGCGCAGCTGGCCGGAGAAGCAGGACTCGGTGGCGGTGGACCCCGCCCCCGGCAAGGTGACCGACGAACTCCGCTTCGCCGACTACCCGTTGCTCGCCAAGCTGACCCGCTGGGGCATCGACGCCCACACCGGTGTCCTCTTCGGCCTCGTCAACCAGATCGCCCTGATGGCCCTCGCGCTCTCGCTGATCCTGCTCATCGTGTGGGGCTACCGCATGTGGTGGCAGCGCGGCCGCGACTCCGCGTTCGGGCGGCCCATCCCGCGTGGCGCCTGGCAGCAGGTCCCGCCGCAGATCCTCGTCCCCGCCATGGCGGCCGTCGCCGTCCTCGGCTACTTCGTCCCGCTGCTCGGCATCCCGCTCGCGGTATTCATCGCCGTGGACGTGCTCCTCGGCGAGTTCGGTCACCGGAAGGAGAAGCGCACTCAGCGTGCCCGTGGCGGCCAGGCGGCGTGATCAGACACGCGACCGCCGGAGGGAGCCGGACATGGCGCACCGCGCCGACAGCCCTGCTCGCGCCCGCGCCCGCGCCGACAGCCCTGCTTGCGCCCGCGCCGACAGCCCGGCGCCGGGTGTCCCTGTTCACCGCGGTGGGACTGTCCGCCTGGCGCGCCGCGGTGGGCACGCTCGTGTCCGCGTTGTCCTCGGCGAACTCTGCCGTGACCATGTTCCTGATCGTCCGCGCGACTACACCCGTGCAGCCGGCGGGTGGTCACGGTGCGCCTGACGGGGGCATGGGAAGGGGCCGGTCACCTCGGTGACCGGCCCCTTCCCTGGGCCCTGGCGCTCAACGGTGTGATCACACCTGTTCGAAGTCGCCGGAGAGCGCGGAGGCGATCCGCAGGTGCGACTCCGCCTCCTCGTGCCGCCCCTGGCGCTGCAGTGTGCGCCCCAGCATCAGCCGGGCGTAGTGCTCGACCGGGTCGCGCTCCACGAGCACCCGCAACTCGGCCTCGGCGCGCCGCAGTTGGGCGGAGTGGTAGTAGGAGCGCGCCAGCAGCAGCCGGGGTCCGGTCTGCTCCGGCACCTCCTCGACCAGCCCGCCCAGGATCCGCGCCGCCGCGGCGTAGTCCCTGGCGTCGAAGAACATCCGCGCCCGCTCCCAGCGCTCCGCGGCCGTCCCGTGGTCGTAGTACGTCATGTCCACTGCTGACCTCCTTCGACGTGCCACAACCACACGGGATGGTTGAATATTCCACAACCGCCACGGTGTCGCTACGCGGCGGCCGGCTACGCGTCGGCCGGCTAGGAGCCGGCCAGTTCCGCGTTGGCCAGCACCGCGTTGGCCCGCTCGGTGACCAGGGTCAGCACGCGCCCCGCGGTCGCCAGATCCTCGGCCGGAATACCCGCGTACAACCGGGCCGCGATCTCGTTGCCGGCGTCGCGGATCGACTCGAACAACTCCCGGGAGTCGTCCGTGAGCGCAACCTGCTCGGGCGTCGGCTCCACCAGCAACTTCAGAGCCGTCATCTCGTCGACGGTCTCCCGGGCCACCGCCTCCTCGATCTTCAGCGCCCCGGTCAGACGGCCCACGAGCCGGTCGCGCTCGACGGTGCCGCCGTTGTCGTGGACGGCCCTGAGGGCCACCGACTGGTGGAACGTCGTTCCGGTGCGGGCCAGCACGCTCTCCAGGGCGGCGCGGCTCGCGTAGTGGGCCAGGCCTATGACCTGGCCGTTGACAGGGGGAGTGGTGGTCATGACTGCTCCTTCGAGGAATGTTCGTCCTGGGAATCGACCTGTTCGTGCGGTGCCTTGTTGTCCGGCGTCCTGTTGTGCGGCTTGTGCGGCGCCTGGTCGGGCGGCGTCCGGTTGCGCGCTGTCGGCTCGGACGGTGGGTCGAGGGGTACGGCCAGCAGGGTGGCCAGTTCACCGCTGAACGCCTGCGTGCGCTCGCCGTGGAGCCCGCCGAGAGGTTCGAGGAGTTGCTCCAGGAGGCCCTGGACCACCCGGGTCGCCCGGCGCGCGGTCTCGCGCCCTTCCTCCGTGAGCGACAGCCGGATCGCCCGGGGGTCCGCCGGATCGCGTGTGCGGTCGACGATTCCCGCCGTCTCCAGGGCGCGGGCCAGCTTCGACACATAGAGCGCTTCGAGTCCGGTGTGATCGGCGAGTTGGCGCTGACTGGGCTGCCGCCCGTCTCCGCGCATGCCGTACAGCGAGGCCACCAGCGCGTACTGCGCGTGGGTCAGGCCCAGCGGGGCGACCGCGCGGTCGACGGCCACGCGCCATTTCATCGACAGACGCCAGACAAGGAAGCCTGGCGTCGTGTGCTCAGGTACCGGACTCATGCAAAAAACCGTACATGGCTACTATATCCATGGCTACTGTTCTTCCCACGGGTCCGACCAATGGCGTACGCACGTGCGACCGAGGTCCTAGGTCCCGCGCCGGTTCTGAGCCAAGTGCCCCGTGATGGGCGGGTCGATGGCCTGACGGACGGTCCCCGGCGGGGTTAGGTTGTGCGCCATGAGCAATCTTGATCGGGAGGCGGTTCCCGCCCTCTGCGGTGGCCGCGGCTTCGTGGTGGCCGAGCCGGTCCGCGAACTCCTCAGCCCCCGCCGGGTCAAGCTCGGCGAGTCCACCGAAGTCCGCCGTCTGCTGCCCAACCTGGGCCGTCGCATGGTCGGCGCGTGGTGCTTCGTCGATCACTACGGGCCCGACGACATCGCCGACGAGCCCGGTATGCAGGTCCCGCCGCACCCGCACATGGGCCTGCAGACCGTCAGCTGGCTGCACGAGGGCGAGGTGCTGCACCGCGACTCCACGGGCAGCCTGCAGACGATCCGCCCGCGCGAACTGGGCCTCATGACCTCCGGCCGGGCCATC
Source organism: Streptomyces sp. NPDC058246 (assembly GCF_042881985.1). Lineage (NCBI taxonomy): Bacteria > Bacillati > Actinomycetota > Actinomycetes > Kitasatosporales > Streptomycetaceae > Streptomyces > Streptomyces sp. NPDC058246. Next base: position 229,814 of record NZ_JBHVWZ010000012.1, read on the forward strand.
AGCCACTCCGAGGAGAGCCCCAAGTCGCACGCCCGCTTCCTGCACGGAGCGCAGCTCTGGGTCGCTCTCCCGGACGGCCACCGTCACACCGACCCGCACTTCGAACACCACGCCGAACTGCCCCTCGTCACGGCCCCCGGCCTGACGGGCACGCTCATCCTGGGCAGCGTCGACGGCACGACATCGCCCGGTACGACGTACACGCCGATCGTCGGCGCCGACCTCGCCCTGGCGAACGGCACCGACGTACGCCTGCCTCTGGAGCCCGACTTCGAGTACGCGGTCCTGGCCATGTCCGGGGAGGCCCACGTCGACGGCGTACCCGTGCTCCCCGGCTCGATGCTCTACCTCGGCTGCGGCCGCCGCGAACTCCCGCTGCGCGCCGAGTCGGACGCCGCCCTCATGCTCCTGGGTGGCGAGCCGTTCGAGGAGGAGCTGATCATGTGGTGGAACTTCATCGGGCGTTCCCAGGAGGACATCGCCCAGGCCCGCTCGGACTGGATGACGGGCTCCCGATTCGGTGAGGTCGTGGGCTACGACGGGGCTCCCCTGGCTGCTCCTGAACTCCCGCCTGTACCGCTGAAACCGCGCGGAAGGATGCGCTGACCTGGGGTTCCAGCTCCCGGACGCGCGGCCTGCCTCGGGCCGGGTGGGGTTCTTGCCCAGGCGGACCGGGCGGCCGTAGCGGCGTCCCCATTTCTCGTCGACCAGGTCGTCCAGCAGGTGCCCGGCGGCGCCGGCGACCTCCTCGAGCGGCCTCGGTGACCAGTTCCAGCCGGGGCAGGTCGCGCACCGCGGCCAGGACGTGGGTGGAGTCGGTGCGCTGCGTGGTGCGCTCGCGCACCAGACCGGCCTCCTTGAGACGGGTCAGCGCGAGGTCGAGGAGGCGGTCAGCACGGTCGCCTCGGCGAGACGGTCACGGAAGTCGGCCAGCACGCTGTGGTGGAGGCCGGGGTCGCCCAGCTCCGTGGCCATGGCGTACTTGCAGTCGATGCGGCAGCGCACCGCCTCGGCGGCCTGCCGGTCCGACAGGCCGAGCAGGAACTGCAGCACACAGACGGTGGCCAGCTGGGCGGGCGAGAGGCCCGGACGCCCGTCGCGTGGGTACCAGTCGGTGAAGTCCTCGTCGCACCACAGCCCGTCGAGCCGGTCGCGCACCCATATCGCCGTCGTGCCGTCCGGTTTGCTCGCCCGCGCGATCCGCGCGGTCAGAGGCGGGACTTGCTCACCGGAACGGGGGCGGAGGGACAACGGGAACCTCGACAGCCGCATCGGTCATCGGAACGACCCGAGCATGCCCGTTGATCATGCGGCCGCACCGCGAAACTCCAAGATCCCCGACAGAGTCAAGCTGAGATCTCAGCCGCCGCTCTTGCGACGGAACGACCGCTGGCTAGCAGCCGGGCCGTGCGCGCCGCGGACCTTCGACGCGTCGGTGTTCCCAGCGAGGGCGGCGGCGTCCGCCTGCATGCCGCGCTTGCGCGCCAGCGCCTCCCGAAACTTGCGCTTCAGTTCGTGCTGGCCGTCCTCGTCGGGCGAGAGGGCAGGGCTCTCGGCGTCAACCGGCTCCGAACCTTCGTGCGATGGAGACTCTGCAGTCATGGTGACCTCCTGGGTTCGGGCAGTGGAAAGAACAGTTTGTCATGCCTGGCATCGCTCGAGGCGCCCGCATCCCGCATCGCCAGTCTGCGCTTCCTCCCAGTGCGGACCGGTAAGAGGCGTCGGGCGATCTCGGCGAGGGTCCGGTCCCAGGCAGCGGCCAGCCGCTCAGAGGGAAGAAGCCGCCTGGGCGGGGACCTGGCGGCGCACGACACGCAGGGAGCGGGTGAAGGACAGCCGGTCGGGGTCGGTCCTGGCCCGGTGTGCGGCCGGGTGCATGACCTGGCGCACGGCGTGGTGGACGAGGAGGGAGCCGTAGACCTCCTGCTCGACGCCGTCGGGGTATCTGGAGCGCCGGACCACGTCCGGGCCGCGCTGGTGGACCTTGATCTCGTCCAGCACCCCTTCAGCCTCCCACCGCTCGCAAGGCCGCCAGCTCGGCCGCCGGTGCCTGCTCCGGATCCAGGATCGTGGTGATCAGCCGGATCGGACCGGCTTCCTCGTGGCCGGCGACGGTGTACTCCACCACGCGCACCAGCTGCCCGTATGCGCAGCGCGATGCCTCGGCGACCGCCCGGCCCGTCGCGGTCCAGCGCGCGGCAGTGTGGGCGATGAGCGGCGCGGGCCGGGAGCACCTGTCGCGGGGTCAGTAGGTGGCCAGCGAGATGGCGATGTAGTGCGCGGTGAAGGCTGCCACGGTCAGCGCGTGGAACATCTCGTGGAAGCCGAACCAGCGGGGTGAGGGGTCGGGACGCTTGAGGGCGTAGACGACCGCACCCGCGCTGTAGAGGAGACCGCCGGCCACGATCAGGGTGAGTACGGCCGCTCCGCCGGTGTGCAGGAAGTCGGGCAGGTAACGCACCGGCGCCCACCCCAGTGCCAGGTAACACGGGGTGTACAGCCAGCGCGGCGCTCCGACCCACAGGACCCGGAACGCGATGCCGGCCGCTGCGCCCGCCCATACGATCCACAGCAGCACGGACCGCTGGTCCGGCGGGAGGAGGAGCACGGCCAGCGGGGTGCAGGTGCCGGCGATGATGAGGAAGATGTTGGCGTGGTCGAGACGTCGCAGGAGAGCCTCGCCGAGCGGCCCCCAGGTGCCGCGGTGGTAGACGGCGCTCGTCGCGAACAGCAGCCAGGCGGTGACCGAGTACACGGCGCAGGCCCAGGCCGCCTGCGGGGTGCGAGTCAGGCAGATGAGCACGATGCCCGCGATCAGTGCGGCGGGGACCATTGCGGCATGGAGCCAGCCACGCAGCCTCGGCTTGATCGGTTCGGCCAGGTCGGCCGCCCGCTCCACCAGAGCGGCAACCGGGTGAGCGTTCTCCCCTGCATCGTCACCGCGTGTTCCGACGGCCGGCCCGACTTCACGACGTTCTCCACCCCCCGAGGCGGCGTGGATGTGTTCGGCTTCAGCGGCGTCGCGGGACACAGCTTCTCGTCCTCCCTCGGACTCCTGGGCACCACCGGTGATCATGAGGTCATGCTAGAAGACGACACCCCGACGGCATTCTAGGAGTCCCGTCACGAGCCCCTCGCCCACGTCGCCGGCGTGGTGCTCCGCAACCGTTTCAACTCCGACCTCGTTGATCCTGGCGTCAATTGGGCCCGCCGAAGCCGAGTAGATCGGCTGGTCATGGGAACGATCAGGACTTCCGAACGGGCATTGGGCCCGCCTACGCACAAGGATCGCCGATGCTTCCTGAGGTCCGCCCCCACGTATCCGCTCCCCTCACACACCAGGTGGAACACCAGTTGGGTCTGGCCCCGCATCTCGAAGCGGGCCATCTCGATGTGGAGCGCGTCGCAGGCATCGCAGTCGTCGCAGCCGCCCACTCCGACGGCTATGCGGCCACCGGCCATCTCCTCGGGCTGCTGGCCGCGCTGCCTGCCCCCACCATGGCAGGAGAACGCTTCTGGTCGGAGCTGTGGAGGACTTCGGGCACCGCATACCTGCTACCCGCCAACATCAAGGCTCTGGTGCTGCGTTCCCTGACAGGAGAAGGAACCGCCCTGGCACGGCAGATCCTCTCGGCCGTCGATCAGATGACTCCGCCCCAGCGCGTCGCAGCCGGGGAGGTGATCGGTCAAGCCCTCGCCGAGTCCGACCACTTTCCCGACCTCAAGACACAGGTCATCGGAGAACTGTGGCTCCGAGATCTCGAACTCACTGCCTGGCGCGTCCTGCACGCAGCCCACAGGTCGGACGATCGAGCTGGACGGAAAGCCTTCCTCGATGCCTGGACGAGCGTCTGAACGTCTGCTCGACCAAATTGCACGACGGCTGCACGCGGCATGCGGCGCCCGAGCCGGCACCTGGGCACGCAGCCCCGGCCACGTATCCCTACCATCCGGCTCGTTGCACCCGGGCCACGAGCAACACCCTGGCCGCCGACGAACTGCGCACCAGCCACCTGGACCGTAGCGTCGTGGCCCGGCCCATCGGCAACGCGTACGGTGAGGCGACCGAGCCCGGGACGACGCTTGAAGCGACCGAGGTCAGGAAGTCTGCGGCCGAGGTTGCGCCGGCTCCGGATCCACCTCAGTGCCTGAACGGAAAAGCCCCCGGTTCAGGGCGTGCGGCAGCGTTCTTTGACGCCCGGGAGCTGAGAGGTTCAGGCGACGGGGGCGAGGGTGACGTCGTGGCCGAGGGCCTTGAGTTGGCGGACGAGGTCACGGGTTCGACGTTCGGGGTCGAGGAGTCGCTGGTAATAGTCGGAGCCGAGGTCGATGTACGGGGTTGCGGTGCGGCGCGGGGTGGCCGGCGTTGACCAGTTCCATCTCACCGGTGGCGATGTTCAGGTGCATCAGCTGCGCCGTGACGAAGTGGTCGGGCCCGAACTGCCGGGAGATGGCGTCGTCCATGAACGCGTACTTCTCGGCCGGGCTGACGAACACGCGCCGGACATGCCGGTAGACGCCGATGGCGACGGTCGCCATCACGGCGGCATCCAGGCAATGGCCCATCGCATCGATCACGGCCATGTGCAGGAGGTTGTCGTCGAGGGCGTAGTCGAAACTGTCGCCGGCGAGGCGGTAAGCGGGCTCCAGGATGCCGGCCACCGCGACCTGCGGCACGGTCATCGTCAGCGGCGGCAGCAGGCTCCACTGGATCTCCGCGGACACGCTTATCGGCTCCCGGCGCCGGGCCAGGGAGAACAGGTCGGTGTAGGCGTTCTTGGTGACCACCACGTCGGCGACCAGGCCGGCGAGCCTGCGCGGCAGACGCCGGTCGTCGTCGCCGACGGCGTCCAGCGTCAGAGCCATCACCCCCACCTGGTCGCTGCCGTCCAGCAGCGGCAGATTCATCCGCGCGCCGCCGTAGGCCTGCGGCACCTCGACGACGTCCGCGCTCAGGAAGGCCCGGTCGGCCGGTGAGTTGTGGTGGCCGCGAGAACCGAAGTTGCCCGGAACGCTTGCGTTCCGGGCAGCAGGCGTGGGCGGCAGCCGAAGCTCGCGGGGGAGTTGCAGGTCTTTTGCTGTCTCAGGTCGCGGCCGTTGGGTTCGCTGATTCGGCGGCGCGGCGGTATTCGGCGTTGATGCGCTGGGCTTCTTCGAGCTGGTCTTCGAGGATGATGATGCGGCAGGCGGCCTCGATGGGGGTGCCGTGGTCGACGAGTTCCCGGGCGCGGGCGGCGATGCGCAGCTGGTAGCGGGAGTAGCGGCGGTGTCCGCCCTCGGAGCGGAGCGGGGTGATGAGGCGGGCTTCGCCGATGGCGCGCAGGAAGCCGTGGGTGGTGCCGAGCATCTCGGCGGCCCGGCCCATGGTGTAGGCGGGGTAATCGTCGTCGTCGATCCGGCCATACGAGTCGTCTGCTGTCACTTGCACCTCTCTTGGAACGCCTGGAGGGGCCCTGGTGCCGTATGGCACCAGGGCCCCGAAGGAACTGCTACACCATCTGCCGGCCCTGATACTGCGCCGGCCTTCTATGTCCGCAGACCCGGCCGAGATGCTGTCGGGGCTGCTGGGATCGCGGTTGCTTGACCGGAGACCACCTCACTATCGATGTCCTGCGGTACCCGGGTTCAAGACTTCCGCCCGGGCGATCCTGATGGCGCTCGGCTCCTCCGTTCTTCCCTCTGGGATCAATCACTTACTAAACGGGGACTGCGTACTGCTGGTACTGCGCTACTGCGTACTGCGTACTGCGTACTGCGTACTGCGTACTGCGTACTGCGTACTGCGTACTGCGTACTGCGTACTGCGTACTGCGTACTGCTGGTACTGCTCTACTGCGTACTGCTGGTGATGCGAACTGCTCAGTGGCCTCGTACAGCGCCACTCTTCGGCAGCCAGCCCCGTCGCCCGTCCTGCGTCTGCTCTGGCTTGGAACCCCACTGCCGAACCTCCCGGTGCGCGCGCCCGCAGCCGACGCCTTCACCGAGGTACCGCTCACTGACCTCACTGCTGGGTACTGCGAACTGCACTTACGGGTACTGCCACTGCGGTACTGCTCACGGTGGCCCCTGATCACTGCGGGCCACCCGGTCCGGTCGTCAGCCCCGTCGCCGTCCCGCAACAAACCTGGCTTCGAAACTCCACCACCGCACCGTCCTGCAACTGCAACTACGTACTGCTGGCTGGCAGTTCGTCTCTGCCAGGCCCTGTTGTCGCTCTGGGCTACGAGAGAAACCATAACCAGACCACCACCCAATGTCTACTCCGGCCAACATAGATTTCCGCGGGGCCAGTGAGGAGGTAATCGAGCTCGAACAACACGGCCGCTCCCCGGGCGCCGCCGAGGCGCAGCACAGGGTGTCAGTTGAGCTCTCGAGGCGGGCGGGCCACTATGCCGCTGCTGTCGCCGAGTGCCTCCCAAGCGGATCTGCCGGTGACGGGGGTTCAGAGTTGCGGTCCCTGGAGGGACACGGACGGTGAGTACCTCGATGTCGAGGCCGGTATCTCGTTCACGCAGGCATTCCAGGATCAGCACGGCGGGGGCGGCTGCGGGCTCCACTGGGCGGCCATGTCCGGCTGGTGTCTCTACACCGCAGACAAGGAGGACCGGTACCTGTCCGGTGTCCGGTGGGCCGGGGCCGGCCTGCTTCCCGAGCCCCGGCTCGTCGCGGCCTTCGTCGACTTTCGTCTCGATCCGGCCGGGTCCGGCAGCAGCGAACAGCCGTACTACCGTCAGGAGGGCCAGGACTTCCCCATGTTGCGAGGAATTGTCAAGACTTGTGGATGAGGAGTGGTTGCCTGCTGACAGGCGAAGGGACTTGAGTCTCCAGTAGGGGGAGACACAAAGGTGGGGGCATGGACGGCGACACGCTCTACTCGATCGGCGAACTCGCTCGACGGACCGGTCTCACGGTCAAGACCATTCGGTTCTACTCCGATCGCGGAATCGTGGCGCCGACGGACCGCAGCCCGGCCGGCTACCGCCTCTACGGCATCGACGCCGTCGCACGCCTGGACCTCGTGCGGACCCTGCGCGAGCTGGGACTGGACCTTCCCACGATCCGCAAGGTCGTGGACCGCGAGCTCTCGCTTCCCGAGGTCGCTGCGGCGCACGCCGAAGCACTGGCAGCGCAGATCCGCGTCCTGCGCCTGCGGCGCGCGGTGCTGATGACGGTGGCCGAGCGCGGGTCCACACCTGAGGAGACGGAACTCATGCACCGGCTGGCCCAGCTTTCCGAGGACGAACGCCGACGTCTGATCGGCGATTTCCTCGACGCCGTCTTCGGCGGTTTTGGCGCCGCCCCCGCATTCGCGGGGGTCATGCGCTCGATGACCCCCGAGTTGCCCGACAACTCGGAGGCAGAGCAGGTCCAGGCGTGGGTGGAGTTGGCCGAAATGTCCCTGGACCCGGGTTTCCGCGCCGTCATGCGGCGGATGGCCGAGGACCAGGCAGCCGAGCAAACCCGAAGCGACATGATGGTCCCGCGACGCGACATTGCCGCAGTCGTCCGTGACCAGGTCGGCCCGGCCCTGGCCGCCGGCATTGACCCGGCCTCGCCCCAGGCCGATCCGATCGTCGCGGCGTTCACGGCGCACTGCGCGCACCTCCTCGGTCGCCCCGACGACGTTGAGCTTCGCCGCCGGCTGGCGACTCGGCTGGAGAGCGTGAGTGACCCCCGCAGGGAGCGGTACCTCCGGCTGCTCGCAGTGGTCAACGGCTGGCCGGCCCCGGAGAGTCTGGCTCCAGTGTTCGATTGGTCCGTCCAGGCTCTGCGCGTCCGGACACAGCAATGACGGGGTGGTCGCAAGGCGGCATGGGGCGGACGCGGCTGGCGTCGGGTGAAAACGCCACCGCATATGATCGGTTGATGAGTGCCCCGGTCGTACTTCAGGTGGCCGCGTCGCCGGTCTCTCCCGCTCTCGTTCTTCGCCCCTGGCGCATGGAGGACGTTGCCGCATTGGTCGAGGTGAGCCAGGATCCCGCACTGCGCCAGTGGACGAGCTCTGTCGTGGATAACGATGCCGACGGGGCACGCTGGGTGCAGGCTCAGCAGCAGGGCTGGGCAACGGGGGACCGGTTCGGCTTCGCCGTCCTTGGGGCACAACCCGGTTCAGTTCGCGAACAGTTGGTAGGCAACGTGGTCCTCAAGGAAGTCGCCTCCGGCAAACCGGCGGCCGAAGTGGGCTACTGGACCGCGGCGCAGGCTCGCGGGCGGGGAGTGGCCTCCCGTGCTCTGGAGGCCCTCACCAGCTGGGCCTTCGACACCTTCGAACCCGACGGGCTGGAGCGTCTCGAACTCCTGCACCAGGTGGACAACCTGGCATCGTGCCGGGTTGCACAGAAGAGCCGCTACGACTTCGACACCATCCTGCCCGCGGCACCGCCCTCCTTCCCCCGCGATGGCCACCTGCACATACGGCGCCCGAGTGCCTGAGATCCTCCCGGCTTCTGCGGATCGGCTGAGGCTGCTCACGCCGAGAGGGTCTCGGAGCGTTCGACGAGGTGGCCGCGTTCGAAGCGGGCCCCGGCACGGACCAGAGCAACGAGGTGGGGAGCGTTCACAGCCCGCCAGCGGGCCTGGGCTGACTCGACCAGCTTGAAGACCATCGCCAGCCCGGCGGCCCGGCTGCCGGCACCCTTCGTGACCTTGGTCCGCAGCCGCACGGTGGCGACGTCGACTCGATGGGATTCGTGGTCCGCAGATGGATCCAGTGCTCGGCGGGGAAGTCGTAGAACGCCAGCAGCTCGTCCTCATCGTCCACGATCTTCTTGACCGCCTTCGGGTACTTCGCGTTGTACTGCTTGGCGAATATGGCGACGGCTTTGCGGGCCTGCTCCTTGTTCTCGGCGTTGTAGATGTCCTGGATGGCGCGCTTGGCCGCGGGCTGGGCCGATTTCGGCAGGGAATCGAGAACATTTGCGGTTTTGTGAACCCAGCATCTTTGTTCGCGGGTGTCGGGGTACACCTCGGCCAGGGCCTTCCAGAAGCCGAGCGCGCCGTCCCCGACGGCCGGCCCCGGGGCGCGCATGCCCCGGCGGGCGCAGTCGCGTAGCAGGCCCGCCCACGCCTCCGTCGACTCGCGATAACCGTCGGCCAGCGCGATCAGCTCCTTGGTGCCGTCCGCCCGCACGCCCATCACCACCAGCACGGCAGCCTTGGCCTCTTCCAGGCGTATGCGCAGGTGAATGCCGTCGGCCCACACGTACACGTAGTCCGTGGCCGACAGATCGCGCTCCATGAAGGCAGCGTGGTCGGCCTGCCACTGGGCCGTCAGCCGCGTGACCGTGGCCGGCGACAGCCCGGCCGAACTGCCGAGGAACTGCTCCAGCGCGGGCACGAAGTCCCCGGACGACAACCCATGCAGGTAGAGCAGCGGCAGCACCTCTCCGATCTTCGGGGACTTCCGGGCCCAAGGCGGCAGGATCGCCGAGGAGAACCGCCTGCGTTCGCCCGTATCGAGGTCGGTGCGCTTGTCGTTCACCCGCGGGGCCTTCACCTCCACGGTCCCGGCCGCGGTGGTGACCTTCCTCGGCTGGTGATAGCCGTTGCGCACTACCAGCCGGCGCCCGTTCTCGTCCCGCTGGTCGGCCAACTCGGCGATGTATGCGTTGACCTCGGCTTCCAGCGCGGCGGCCAGCATCCTGCGGGCGCCCTCCCGGACGATCTCGTCCAGCAGCGACGACCCATCTCGCGTGGCGCCGTCTTCGTTGACTACGGTGAGCATGAAGGTGCCTTCCCGACCGATGCCGCGAACGTCGGTCTTGCTTGGTGACCTATCGATCAATCGCCCGGGAAGGTACGTCCTACCGGGGCCGATCCACAGGATCTGAGCATTGCTCCCATGTTGCTGGACAGCCTGGCGCCCTACCTTCCCCCCAGCCGTGCCTGTTCGAGGAACCCCAGATCCGTTTCGCCGACCCGCACAGACGCGTCTACGAAAACCGCGTGCGCCGGGCACTGGTCTCTGGCGCCTCCGACCGCCTGACCCACCTGTACCTCCGCCAGGGTGAGCTCACAGCCCTCCTGCACCTGCTCGAGTACGCCGAAAGCGGCAACCCCAGCGCCCTCAACAGGCTGCTGGCGGCCGACCTCGGCGCCCGCGCAGGCCGGCCCCTGCGCTCGGCGAAATACCCCGGGGCGGGAGTGCATCCCAGGCCACCCAACGACCAGACAGCCAAGCGATTTCCGTCCGGGCCGGCGGTGTGCCTACCTCGCCGAGGGAGGACAGTGGCCGAGGTCGTCGCAGCGCACCAGAAACGGTGTCCAAGAGGGCGGAAGAATCGTTTTGAGGAATGTGACGGACGATCATTGGGCGAACTCCAGCCACGGAGTACAGGCCGGCAGCGGTAAACGCAGAGCCGATGCCCGTCTTCCGGAACAAACGCGCCGAAGGCCTCCCCACCCAGCACCCGCCCGTGGCCAGATCCCCGGAGAAGCCCCGGACCAGGGCACACCCCTGTACACACAGCTCGCCGAGGAATGGGCCGCCCGCGGCGCCACCGTCCCCGGCCGTCCCGACCCGCTGTGGCGACGTCTGGCCTCTCCCGAACACCTCAGGCACGAGACAGAAAGCACCTTGCGCCAGCTCCACCTGGCAGGGGACCCCAACCCCACTGATCCCACAGCCCAGTCAGCTGGGTGGGAGACACCCCGCCGAGCCGGTCGATGAACTCCTGCCGGAACGTCACGGGCACAAGTCCTCACACGGCCACCACTGGCGAGGCGTCGCACGCTGCCGTGTCGCCAGCCCCCATCAGCGCGCGACGCCGGTCTCGACTACGGATCAGGGCCGCGCAGCAGCTGCGCGGCCCTGATTGGTGCATCTCGGATCCCGCCGACCCGCCGGACAAGCCGAGGCGCCCGTTGCTCGGGACAAACGGTACGGGCTGCATGGGCCAGCCGTACGCGCCGAGCGCCGTGTCCGCGAGCGGGGGAAAGTCAGGCCGGGTTGATGTTCTCGGCCTGTGGGCCCTTCTGGCCCTGGGTGACGTCGAACGTCACGATCTGGCCCTCCTGGAGCTCACGGAAGCCCGAGGAGTTGATCGCGGAGTAGTGCGCGAAGACATCCGGGCCGCCGCCGTCCTGGGCGATGAAACCGAAGCCCTTCTCCGCGTTGAACCACTTCACAGTTCCCGTAGCCATGTCTTATGCCTTCCAGCCGATGAACGCCTTCCACTCCGTGTGGGAGGCGGAGGTGATCGCCCTGGTCCCTGCGGCACAGCACAGCAAAACGCCCACGCCGAAGGCGTGGGCAAAGGGGAACTTCCGAACCACGACAGCTGACGCAGACGCTACACGCCCGCACACCGCATCACCACAGGAAACGATCACGCGTCACGCCCCCGACACGCGCGGATGCTGGGCCCGGGACACCCGCGAGTACGCCCACCTCAAGCCGCCGCCCGTGGACGTTCTTCGGGGAGAAGGCTGGGGGTGGTGCCGGGCATCTCGGCAGCCCGGCCCCTCGTGTAGGCGGGGTGATCGTCATCGATATCGAGAACGGCCGCAGGAGTCGTCTGCTGTCATTGCACCTCTCTGGGGGATGCATGAGGGGCCCTGGTGCCGTATGGCACCAGGGCCCCGAAGGAACTGCTACACCATCTGCCGGCCCTGATGCTGCACGGGCCTACTTGTTCCGCACACCCACCCGGGAGAAGGCGGGGGAATGCGGGGATCGCGGATGCGTGACCGGAGACCACCTCACTATCGATGTCCTGCGGTACCCGGGCTCAACACCGCCCGGGCGATCCTGATGGCGCCTGGCTCCTCCGTTCTTCCCTCTGGGATCACTACTTACTAAACGGGGGACTGCGTACTACTGGTACTGCTCTCCTGCGTACTACTGGCAATGCGAATCGCGTGGTGACCTGTGACAGCGCCACTCTTCGGCAGTCAGCCCCGTCGCCCGTCCTGCGTCTGCTCTGGCTTGGAACCCCACTGCCGAACTTCCCGGTGCGCGCGCCCGCAGCCGACGCCTTCACCGAGGTACTGCTCACTGACTTCACTGCTGGTCTTGCGAACTGCACTTACGGGTACTGCCACTGCATCAACTGCGGTCCCGCTCACGGTGGCCCCTGATCACTGCGGGCCACCCGGTCCGGCCGTCAGTCCCGTCGCCGATCTCCAACAACTCTGGCTTCGGAACTCCACCACCGCACCGCCCTGCACACTGCAACACCTGTACTGCTGCCTGGCAGTTCGTGTCTGCCAGGCCCTGCTGCCTCTCTGGGCTACGAGAGAAACCATAACCAGGAGGAAGGTCAATGTCTACTTCGGCCACCATAGATTTTCGCGAGTTCGACAGAGAGGTAATCGGCCTCGAACGGCGACGGGAGGGGCGACAAGCCGACACAGGAGCGTCTGCGCCCCCCGTCCGCTCCACGACATCCGTCGCCGACACACGCGAGAGCAGCCGGGGTTCCTCCAAAGTCTCGTACCAGCGATCACAGCCGAGGACGCCGACACCGTGGTCCTGGTTGGTGGTCTCGGAGCTCGTCACCAACGCCCTGCGCCACTGCGGCGGCACCTGCATCCTGGACCTGACCGCGCACCCGGACAGCATCGAAGTGGCCGTGCATGACCGCAGTCCGCAGGCGCCGCGCATGTGCACCCCCGACCTGAACGGCGGCACGGGAGGCTTCGGCCGGCCCATGGTCAACCACCTAGCCCACGCCACCGCGGTGACCCGCCGGACGGCCGGCGGCAGAACCGTAAGCGCCCTCCTCACCCGTTAACACGAAGGCGCCGGCGCCGACCGGGGGCCTTCCCAAGGTCAATCCCACGATGACCGATTTCTGAGTCCTCGAAGTTCGGGTCGATGAGCGGGGTCATGCCGGATCACGGCCGTGGTGGTGCCGGCCGATGACCTGCGCGGCGACGCTGCCGGCCGGCGGTCTGAAGCCTGACGGGCTCCGCTGGCTGTTTCCGTGGAGGCCAGCCACCGCGGCGCGGAATCTGGGATGCTAGGCGAGCCAGGTTTCCGGTATTCAGGGCCTGGTGTACGGGTGTTGGCCTTGGTGCCGTCGGGGAAGGGGAGACTGATCACCGTGGACATCCCGGCGCGGTGGACTTTCTTCGCCAACCATGTGCGGGTGCTGTCGACGATCGCCCGGGACCCAGCCGTGCGACTGCGGGACATCGCCGCAACGTGAACGCGCCGCTCAGTCAATCGTTGGCGACCTCGGACAGGCCGGTTACTGCATCTGCGCCGGAAACGGATGGGGCGGCGCAACCGATACACGCTCGTCAGCGACCGGCCCTTGCGCACCCGGCCGAGTCCCACCTGCCCGTTCGGGCACTCCTGGCGTTGCTCACCAGCCGCGAAGAGGACCGCGCGAGCCTCGCAGAGCAGTTGAGCCGAAGCGGATCTTGCTCCGCCAGCTCGTCGTCACACATCGATCCCGCAGACGACCTCGCCGACGTTGTCTACACAGCGGTCGAGTCACGTATCCCGAGTTCTTTGAGCCATCCAACGGCGACGAGCTCACAGCCGTACCCAGAACCCTTGGGGTCCGCCGACCCTACGGATGACCAGCTCAGACCCACGCTTGGAAGGTAGGACAAGCTCAATATAATCTGCCCCATGTCGAAGCCTGACGAGCTGCTCGTTGACGTCGCCGCCCTGGTGGAATCAGGGCAGAGCAACCAGATGTCCCTGACCGTGGTCACCGGTGGTGCTGTCATCACCGGTCGGCTGGCTCCCGAAGCCGCGTGGAGGCAGAGGGTGTCGGATGTGCTGACGGATTCCGCCCGCTTGGGAGAATTCTCCGCCGTCTTCGACACCCCCGCGAAGAAGAACGGGCCGCCCACGCATCTGCACTTCCATGTCGCCCGGATCCTGCAGGGCACGGTGGGGATCCCGGAGACGGGCGGGATGTACCGCGTTGCGATCGACGACGTCAGCGCCTGGACCATGGGCGACTTCAGCTATTCCGACCACTGAGCAGCCACTGCGGCGGGAATCCGTCGCATGCAGGGTGGGCCCGGCCGGCGCGCGCCGGGGGGGCCCCCCCGGGGGGTGATGTGTGGGCGAGTTTGCAGTTACCGTGGTCTAAAAAGCGTGGGGGGGGCGCACCAACCCGGAAGGCG
>NZ_JBHVWZ010000013.1:0-67061 GCF_042881985.1 Streptomyces sp. NPDC058246
ATCCGGCCGCCGGCGCGGTGCGTGCGCGCTGAGTTGATTGGGGGCCTCCCCCTCCTTGCTCTGCTTTCTTCCTCTGGGGGGGCGCCAAAAACATCAACCCCCCCCCCCCCCGCTCCAGGTTGGCGCGTGCGAGGGGTCAGACCTCGACGACGACCGGGAGGATCATCGGGCGTCGGCGGTAGGTGTCCGACACCCACTTGCCCAGCGTGCGGCGGATGAGCTGCTGCATCTGGTGGGGCTCGACCACGCCGTCCTGGGCCGAGCGCTCCAGGACCTCCGTGACCTTCGGGATCACGTCGGCGAAGGCGGCGTCGTCGATGCCCGACCCGCGTGCCTGGACATGTGGACCGGCGTTGATCTTGCCCGTGCTGGAGTCGATCACCACGAACACCGAGATGATGCCCTCGTCACCGAGGATCTTGCGGTCCTTCAGCGCGGGCTCGCCCACATCACCGACGGAGAGGCCGTCGACGTACACGTATCCCGCCTGGACCTTGCCGGAGATCTTGGCCTTGCCCCCGACAAGGTCGACGACGACGCCGTCCTCGGCGATGACGATCCGGTCGTGCGGGATGCCGGTGAGGGCACCCAGCTCGGCGTTGGCGCGCAGGTGGCGCCATTCGCCGTGGACCGGCATCAGGTTCCGCGGCTTGCAGATGTTGTAGAAGTACAGCAGCTCGCCGGCCGAGGCGTGGCCGGAGACGTGCACCTTGGCGTTGCCCTTGTGGACGACGTTGGCGCCCCAGCGGGTCAGGCCGTTGATGACGCGGTAGACCGCGTTCTCGTTGCCCGGGATGAGCGACGAGGCCAGGATCACCGTGTCGCCCTGGACGATCCGGATCTGGTGGTCCCGGTTGGCCATCCTGGACAGCGCCGCCATCGGCTCACCCTGGGAGCCCGTACAGACGAGGACGATCTCGTGGTCCGGGAGGTCGTCCAGCGTCTTGACGTCCACCACCAGGCCCGGCGGCACCTTCAGATAGCCCAGGTCCCGTGCGATGCCCATGTTGCGGACCATCGAACGGCCGACGAAGGCGACCCTGCGGCCGTTCGCGTGGGCCGCGTCCAGGACCTGCTGGATGCGGTGGACGTGGCTGGCGAAGCTCGCCACGATGATCCGCTTGCGGGCACTGGCGAAGACCTGGCGCAGGACGTTCGAGATGTCGCGCTCGGGCGGGACGAAGCCCGGGACCTCGGCATTCGTGGAGTCCGAGAGAAGAAGGTCGATGCCCTCCTCGCTCAGGCGGGCGAACGCGTGCAGGTCCGTGAGCCGGCCGTCCAGCGGGAGCTGGTCCATCTTGAAGTCGCCGGTGTGGACGACCATGCCCGCGGGGGTGCGGATGGCGACCGCGAGGGCGTCCGGGATGGAGTGGTTGACCGCGACGAACTCGCAGTCGAAGGGGCCGATGCGCTCGCGGTTGCCTTCGGCGACCTCGAGTGTGTACGGCCGGATGCGGTGCTCCTGGAGCTTCGCCTCGATGAGGGCGAGGGTCAGCTTGGAGCCGATCAGCGGGATGTCCGGCTTCTCGCGCAGGAGGTACGGGACACCGCCGATGTGGTCCTCGTGGCCATGCGTGAGGACGATGCCCTCGATGTCGTCGAGGCGGTCCCTGATGGACGTGAAGTCCGGCAGGATCAGGTCGATTCCGGGCTGCTCCTCCTCGGGGAAGAGCACTCCGCAGTCGACGATCAGCAAGCGGCCGCCGTATTCGAAGACCGTCATGTTTCGGCCGATTTCACCGAGGCCGCCGAGCGGGGTGACGCGCAGGCCACCCTTCGGGAGGACCTGCGGGGCGCCGAGTTCAGGATGCGGATGACTCAAAAGACTCTCCTCACCACGCGCGCCACGTACCTGGCAAGGCACGTGGCGCGCGTGACGTTCGTGCAGTAGCAGTTGTCTGTGTGGGGTGCAGACCGCGACGGCCTGCGGATCATGCGTATTCAGTTGTGAAGTCTGTGGTTAGAGCTCTACCCCGCCCGCGGCAAGATCGATCTTGAGCTGGGCGGTCTCCTCGGCCGACAGCTCGACCATCGGGGCGCGCAGCGGTCCGGCGGGCAGCCCCTGGAGGGCGAGCGCGGCCTTCGTCGTCATGACGCCCTGGGTGCGGAACATGCCGGTGAAGACCGGGAGCAGCTTCTGGTGGATCTCGGTGGCCTTCTGAACGTCGCCCGAGACATACGCGTCGAGCATGGCGCGCAGCTCCGGGGTGACGACATGGCCGACGACGGAGACGAAGCCGACCGCGCCCACGGAGAGCAGCGGAAGGTTCAGCATGTCGTCGCCGGAGTACCAGGCGAGGCCGGAGCGGGCGATGGCCCAGCTGGCCCGGCCGAGGTCTCCCTTGGCGTCCTTGTTGGCGACGATACGCGGGTGCTCGGCGAGCCGCACGATCGTTTCGGTGTTGATCGGTACGCCGCTGCGGCCGGGGATGTCGTAGAGCATCACCGGCAGTTCGGTGGCGTCGGCGATGGCCGAGAAGTGCCGGTACAGGCCCTCCTGCGGGGGCTTGTTGTAGTACGGCGTCACGGTGAGCAGGCCGTGCGCGCCGGTCTTCTCTGCGGCGCGGGCGAGCTCGATGCTGTGGTGGGTGTCGTTCGTGCCGACGCCGGCGACGATGTGGGCGCGGTCGCCGACCGCCTCCAGTACGGCTCGTACGAGATCCGTTTTCTCCGCGTCGCTGGTGGTCGGGGACTCGCCGGTGGTGCCGTTGATGATCAGGCCGTCGTTGCCTGCGTCCACCAGGTGGGTGGCGAGCCGCTGCGCGCCGTCGAGGTCGAGTGCGCCGTCCGCCGTGAAGGGCGTGACCATGGCGGTGAGGACCCGCCCGAAGGGGGTCTGCGGAGTGGAGGTCGGAGCCATGGGTAACACGCTACTCGCTGCTCAACGCGTGGTCTGCCCTCGGGGGACACGACAAAGCCTGACAAATGCGGAGCCCGGCACTGCCTGCTCGGGGGTTCAAGCAGTGCCGGGTCCGTTTGATCAGGCTAGATGAACTTCTCGAAATGCCGCAATACGGACACTTCGCTCGGCTGATCCGTACATCAGTGCCGGAAGGCGTGCGGGAGTGCGCTACGGCGCCACGCGCCCGTTGGCGTTGAAGGCCGCGTACGTGAGCGGCATGAGCTTGGCCCACTCCGCCTCCATCTTCTCGCCGACCATCTCGATCTCGCGCTGCGGGAAGGACGGGACCTTGGCCAGCTCGTGCTGGGTGCGCAGGCCGAGGAAGTGCATCAGCGACCGGGCGTTGCACGTGGCGTACATCGAGGAGAAGAGGCCGACGGGCAGGACCGCACGGGCCACCTCGCGGGCCACGCCGGCGGCGAGCATCTCCTGGTACGCCTCGTACGCCTGGCGGTACGAGTCCTCCATCACACGGCCTGTGAGCTCCTGCTGCGCCTGGGTGCCCTCGACGAAGACGTACTTCCCGGGGCGGCCCTCCTGGATCAGCTTGCGGGACTCGTCCGGGACGTAGAAGACCGGCTGGAGCTCCCTGTACCGGCCCGATTCCTCGTTGTACGACCAGCCCACGCGGTGCCGCATGAACTCGCGGAAGACGAAGATCGGGGCGCTGATGAAGAACGTCATCGAGTTGTGCTCGAAGGGGCTGCCGTGCCGGTCCCGCATCAGGTAGTTGATCAGGCCCTTGGAACGCTCCGGGTCCTTCCGCAGCTCGTCCAGGGACTGCTCCCCTGCGGTGGAGACGCGGGCGGCGAACAGCACGTCGGCGTCGGACGCCGTGTGCTTGACCAGCTCGACGGTGACGTCGCTGCGGAAGCTGGGCTTGAGGTCGTCGGCGGGGGTGTCGGTCACGGTGCGGAGGGTCCTTCCCATCACAGGCTCGGGCGGCGCCCACTCTACGGCCCGGCACTGACAACGGGGCGTTCGGTGCCGTGCCGCGACATTCGTCGGCGAACTTCTGCGAATTCGGTGATTCTGGGCACCTCTTGGGGCATTCGCTCGTCTGTATTGGTGACGGCGGCTCCGTTCGAGTCGTCGGTCGCCGGACACCGATCCAGCCCCACGAGCCTCCAGAGGAGAAGCGACCCCCATGTTCCGTCGGCGCGAGCCCGTACCGTTCGCCTTCATCGCCGAAGCCGACAACTTCCGCAGCAATGTCACTCCCCCACCCCGCGAGCGGGCGACCGCCGGACAGATACTCGGTCGATGGCTCATAGGCCTCACCGTGGTCGCGGGCCTCGCCGGCTCCCTGATCCTCGGCATGCCCGCCCTGTCACAGGATCAGTCACCTGCGAAGACGCAGCATTCCGAAGCGTCGAACGGCCGCTGACTCATCCGGACCCCCAAGGGTGGTGAGCGGGCACCCGGCTCGATAGCCTCACCGGGCACAGCCCATGCGTGGATTGAGTGAGGATCAGTCGTGCCCCTGCCCTTCCTGACGGCGGACCGCGCCTTTGACGAGGCTTCGGACGATCTCGCGCTGCCCTTCGACGACCGCGGCCGCTGGCGGCGTCCCTACCGGCCCGGCCCCTGGCGGGTGGGCGCGGCCGCGCTCGTCCTGCTGCTCGCTTCCTACGTGCTGGTGGCCGCGGTGATCATCGCGGTCGCCGGGACCCTGCCCGCCGCGGCGGCCTGTCTCGGCGGCGCCGCGGTCGCCATATTCTGCGCGCTGCGGTTCCTGCGCGTGGGCGTGTGGGTGAGTTCACGAGGACTGCGCCGGGTGGGCTTCTTCCTGACGAGTACGACGCCCTGGGACCAGGTCGTCGCGGTCCGCACGGTGCAGCAGCCGGTGCGCTGGCTCGCACTGCCGCGCACCGTTCAGGGGCAGGCGCTGGTCCTCGTACGCCGGGATCGTGCCCCCGAGGACGTGCCGCCGCTGCTGACCACGCACAATGCCGACTTCCTGGCGCGTGCGGAGGCCTTCGACCGGGCGGCGGACGGCGTCGAGGTGTGGGCGGACGAGTACGGGCGGGGCTGACCCGTCGGTCACAGCAAGCCGAAAGGGCCGGTTCCGCGGAGCGCGGACCGGCCCTTCGTCATACCGACCAGGCCTCGCATCGACCAGGCCTCGTACCGACCAGGCCTCGTACCGATCAGGTCTCGTATCGACCAGGACGCGTACCGATCAGGTCTCGTAACCGATTAGGTCTCGTAACCGATCAGGCCTGGAAATCGATCAGGCCTCCACCGGTCTGCCCTCGCGCAGGGCGATCGCCCGTTGCATCGCCTTGCGGGCGCGTGGGGTGTCACGGGCGTCGTGGTAGGCGATCGCGAGGCGGAACCAGCTGCGCCAGTCGTCGGGGGCGTCCTCGGTCTCGGCCTTGCGCTTGGCGAAGACCTCGTCGGCCGAGTCGCGGTCGATACGGCCTCCCGGGGTGCGCCTCAACTCGTCGACGGGCAGGCCGCCTTCGGCGTCGAGCTCGGCGGCCAGCCGGTTGGCCTTCCGGACGAACTGGGTGTTCTTCCAGAGGAACCAGATGCCGATGACCGGCAGGATCAGCACCGCGACACCGAAGGTGACGGTGATCAGGGTGCCGTTCTGGATGAGCAGCACGCCACGGCTGCCGACCAGGACGAAGTAGACGACCAGGACGGCGGCCGTGATGGCGTAGGTGATCTTCGCGCGCATGTCTGCCGGCTATCTGTTGTACGTCCCCCGGCTCAGCCGAGGTCCAGGAAGTGTTCCAGGCCGAAGGTGAGGCCCGGCGTGGTCACCACGCGGCGGACGCCGAGCAGGATGCCCGGCATGAAGCTGCTGTGGTGAAGGGAGTCATGGCGGATGGTGAGGGTCTCGCCCTCACCGCCGAGCAGCACCTCCTGGTGGGCGAGCAGTCCCCGCAGGCGGACCGCGTGCACCGGGACGCCGTCGACGTTCGCGCCGCGGGCGCCGTCCAGGGCCGTCACCGTGGCGTCCGGCTGCGGGGCGCTGCCCGCGCGCTCCCGGGCCGCGGCGATGAGCTGGGCGGTGCGCGTGGCGGTGCCGCTGGGGGCGTCCACCTTGTTCGGGTGGTGCAGTTCGACGACCTCGACGGACTCGAAGTACGGCGCGGCGACCTCGGCGAACTTCATGGTCAGTACGGCGCCGATGGAGAAGTTCGGGGCGATGAGCACGCCCGTCTCCGGCGAGGCGGCCAGCGAGGTGTTGAGCTGCGCGAGGCGCTCGTCGGTCCAGCCCGTCGTGCCGACCACGGCGTGGATGCCGTGCCGTACGCAGAAGTCGAGGTTGCCCATGACCGAGGCGGGCGTGGTCAGTTCGACCACGGCCTGGGCGCCGGCGTCGACCAAGGTCTCCAGCTTGTCGCCCCGGCCCAGCGCGGCCACCAGTTCCATGTCGTCGGCGGCCTCGACGGCTCGTACCGCCTCGGATCCGATCCGGCCCTTCGCACCGAGGACCGCCACGCGCAGCTTGCTCATTGCTTCGTTCCTTACAGAGACCTTGCAGAGACCTTGCAGAGACGGGGATTACGCGACCGCGTCGTGCAGACGGGATGCCTGCTTGTCCTTGAGCGGGCCGATGACCGACAGCGAGGGCCGCTGTCCCAGGATGTCGCGGGCGACCGAGCGGACCTCGTCCGGGGTGACCGACGCTATCCGGGCGAGCATGTCGTCGACCGACATCTGCTCGCCCCAGCACAGCTCGCTCTTGCCGATACGGTTCATCAGCGCGCCGGTGTCCTCCAGGCCGAGGACGGTGGAGCCCTGGAGCTGACCGATGGCGCGGCCGATCTCGTCGTCCGACAGGCCGTGCTCGGCGACCTGGTCGAGCTCGTCGCGGCAGAGCTTGAGCACGTCGTGGACCTGGCTCGGCCGGCAGCCCGCGTACACGCCGAAGAGGCCGCAGTCGGCGAAGCCCGAGGTGTACGAGTACACGCTGTAGGCCAGACCGCGCTTCTCGCGGACCTCCTGGAAGAGGCGGGAGGACATACCGCCGCCGAGGGCGGTGTTCAGGACGCCCAGGGCCCAGCGGCGGTCGTCGGTGCGGGCCAGGCCCGGCATGCCGAGGACGATGTGGGCCTGCTCGGTCTTGCGGCCGAGCAGCTCGACGCGGCCCGCGGTGCGGATGGCGCGGCGGCCGTCGCGCGGGGCGATCGGCTCGGCGGCGGCCTCCTTGAAGGCGCCCGCCTTCTCGAAGGCGGCGCGGACCTGGCGTACGACCTTGTTGTGGTCGACGTTGCCCGCGCAGGCCACGACCAGGTGCGTCGGGTCGTAGTGCTTCTTGTAGAAGCGGCGGATGCGGTCCGCGGTGAGGGCGTTGACCGTGTCGACCGTGCCGAGGACCGGGCGGCCGAGTGGGGTGTCGCCGAGCATCGTGTGCGCGAACAGGTCGTGCACGCAGTCGCCCGGGTCGTCCTCCGTCATCGCGATCTCTTCGAGGATCGCGCCGCGCTCGACGTTCACGTCGTCCGCGAGGATCAGCGAGCCGGTCAGCATGTCGCAGACGACGTCGATGGCGAGCGGGAGGTCGGTGTCGAGCACGCGCGCGTAGTAGCACGTGTACTCCTTGGCCGTGAACGCGTTCATCTCTCCGCCGACCGCGTCGATGGCGGAGGAGATGTCCAGGGCGCTGCGCCGGGAGGTGCCCTTGAAGAGCAGGTGCTCCAGGTAGTGCGTGGCGCCGTTCAGCGTCGGGGTCTCGTCGCGGGAGCCGACGTGCGCCCAGATGCCGAAGGTGGCGGAGCGTACGGAGGGGAGGGTCTCGGTGACGATGCGCAGGCCGCCGGGGAGGGTGGTCTTGCGGACCGTCCCGATGCCGTTCTGGCCCTTGATGAGGGTTTGGGTACGGGCGACGGCCCGCGCCTCCGAGGTGGTGCGGGCCGTCGCCGTGGAGCTACTGGACGTCACTTGTCGGTGTCGTCCTTCTTCTCGTCGTCGCCTTCGCCCTCGATCACGGGGATCAGGGAGAGCTTGCCGCGGGAGTCGATCTCGGCGATCTCGACCTGGACCTTCTGGCCCACGCCGACGACGTCCTCGACGTTCTCCACGCGCCTGCCGCCGGCGAGCTTGCGGATCTGCGAGATGTGCAGCAGACCGTCCTTGCCCGGGAGCAGCGACACGAACGCACCGAAGGTCGTCGTCTTCACGACGGTGCCCAGGTAGCGCTCGCCGACCTCCGGCATGGTCGGGTTGGCGATGCCGTTGATCACTGCGCGAGCGGCCTCGGCCTGCGAGCCCTGCGCGGCACCGATGTAGATGGTGCCGTCGTCCTCGATCGTGATGTCGGCGCCGGTGTCCTCCTGGATCTGGTTGATCATCTTGCCCTTGGGGCCGATGACCTCACCGATCTTGTCCACGGGGATCTTGACCGTGATGATCCGCGGGGCGTTCGGGGACATCTCGTCCGGCGTGTCGATCGCTTCCATCATCACGTCGAGGATGTGGAGGCGGGCGTCACGGGCCTGCTTGAGGGCCGCGGCCAGGACGGAGGCCGGGATGCCGTCCAGCTTGGTGTCCAGCTGGAGGGCGGTCACGAACTCCTTGGTGCCGGCGACCTTGAAGTCCATGTCGCCGAAGGCGTCCTCCGCACCGAGGATGTCGGTGAGGGCGACGTAGTGCGTCTGGCCGTCGATCTCCTGGGAGATCAGACCCATGGCGATACCGGCGACGGGGGCCTTCAGGGGCACACCGGCGTTCAGCAGCGACATGGTGGAGGCGCAGACCGAGCCCATCGACGTCGAACCGTTGGAGCCGAGGGCCTCGGACACCTGACGGATCGCGTAGGGGAACTCCTCGCGGGTCGGCAGGACCGGCACGAGGGCGCGCTCGGCGAGCGCGCCGTGGCCGATCTCGCGGCGCTTCGGGGAGCCGACGCGGCCGGTCTCACCGACGGAGTACGGCGGGAAGTTGTAGTTGTGCATGTAGCGCTTGCGGGTCACCGGGGAAAGGGTGTCCAGCTGCTGCTCCATGCGGAGCATGTTGAGGGTGGTGACGCCCAGGATCTGGGTCTCGCCACGCTCGAACAGCGCCGAGCCGTGCACGCGCGGGATGGCCTCGACCTCGGCGGCGAGCGTACGGATGTCCGTGACGCCGCGGCCGTCGATACGGACCTTGTCCTTGATGACGCGCTCGCGGACCAGCTTCTTGGTCAGCGCGCGGTACGCGGCGGAGATCTCCTTCTCGCGACCCTCGAACTGCGGGAGCAGCTTCTCGGCGGCGATCTCCTTGACGCGGTCCAGCTCGGCCTCGCGGTCCTGCTTGCCGGCGATGGTGAGCGCCTGGGCGAGCTCGCTCTTGACCGCGGCGGTCAGGGCCTCGAGGACGTCGTCCTCGTAGTCGAGGAAGATCGGGAACTCGGCGGTCGGCTTGGCGGCCTTCGCGGCGAGGTCCGACTGCGCCTTGCACAGGACCTTGATGAAGGGCTTCGCGGCGTCGAGGCCGGAGGCCACGACCTCCTCGGTCGGCGCCTCGGCGCCATCCTTGACCAGCTGGATGGTCTTGTCGGTGGCCTCGGCCTCGACCATCATGATCGCGACGTCGCCGTCCTCCAGGACGCGACCGGCGACGACCATGTCGAAGACGGCTTCCTCGAGCTCGGTGTGCGTCGGGAAGGCGACCCACTGGCCGTTGATCAGCGCGACGCGCACGCCGCCGACCGGGCCGGAGAAGGGCAGACCGGCCAGCTGCGTGGACGCGGAGGCGGCGTTGATCGCCACGACGTCGTACAGGTGGTCGGGGTTGAGGGCCATGATCGTGGCGACGACCTGGATCTCGTTGCGCAGGCCCTTCTTGAAGGACGGGCGCAGCGGGCGGTCGATCAGACGACAGGTGAGGACGGCGTCCTCGGAGGGACGGCCCTCACGGCGGAAGAAGCTGCCGGGGATCTTGCCGGCGGCGTACATCCGCTCCTCGACGTCCACCGTGAGGGGGAAGAAATCGAGATTGTCCTTGGGCTTCTTGGAAGCACTGGTGGCCGACAGCACCATGGTGTCGTCGTCCAGGTACGCCACGGCGGAGCCGGCGGCCTGCTTGGCCAGGCGGCCCGTCTCGAAGCGGATGGTGCGGGTGCCGAAGGAACCGTTGTCGATAACGGCCTCGGCGTAGTGGGTCTCGTTCTCCACTAGCGTTTTCTCCTCGTCTTCGTCCCGTCCTGCCCGTGTGGCAGGGGGACGGTGGCGGAGAGGCGCGGCCTTCTGGTGCGGGCCGGTCTTCGATCGAAGCACCCGGGGCTCACAATCCCCCGGGGGCCACTACCGAGGACCGGCGGCGGCGAGGCGCGCTTCTCCTCGTTCGTTGTCGTGAAGGTGCCCTACCCGGCGGGTAGCGCCTCATCACTCTGTGTCGTACGTGCTGTGTCCTGCGTATTGCGTTGTGCTACCACACTACAAAGCGTCAGTGACACTCCGCACGTACAGAGACGTACAGCAGCACATACAGCAAAAGGAGCGGCCCCCAAAGAAGTGGGAACCGCTCCCTTCACGGCGTCTTACTTGGCGCCCGCCGCACCGCGGCGGATGCCCAGGCGTTCGACCAGCGTACGGAAGCGCTGGATGTCCTTCTTGGCCAGGTACTGCAGCAGCCGGCGGCGCTGACCGACCAGGATCAGCAGACCACGACGGGAGTGGTGGTCGTGCTTGTGGGTCTTGAGGTGCTCGGTCAGGTCCGAGATGCGGCGCGAGAGCATGGCGACCTGGACCTCGGGGGAGCCGGTGTCGCCCTCCTTCTGGCCGAACTCGCCGATGATCTGCTTCTTCGTAGCGGCGTCGAGCGACACGCGTACTCCTCGTAGTCTCATGTGTGCCACCGAGTGCCCCTGGTCCACATCTCAGGGGAGCTTCCGTTACTCGGGAGGCGGGGATCCGCTGGGCGCGACCTCCAGAGCGGTGCTCCGGGGGTGCGTACACAAACGGCCGTTACACAGGATACCAGCCTGGGCGGACGCGTCTGTCCGGGTCTCCGAACCCGCCGAACGGCGCGGACCTGGCCACTAGGGTGACGGCACAGCTCATTCGTACGCGGGGAAGGGGCCGCCGGAACATGGCCGAGGAAGCGGACAAGGACGTCAAGGCGCGCAAGGAGCGGGAGAAGGACGAGCTCTACGCCCTCGACATCTCTGGCGTCGAGTGGCAGAGCGCGCCGGGCACGGAGGAGCACGAGGAGCGGGTCGAGATCGCGTATCTGCCCGAGGGCGCGGTGGCCATGCGTTCGTCCCTCGACCCGGGCACGGTCCTGCGATACACGGAGGCCGAGTGGCGGGCCTTCGTGCTCGGGGCCCGGGACGGGGAGTTCGATCTGGAGCCGGCGCCGCACAACGGCGGGCTCGCGGCGGACTAGGCCCGTCCGGCGGATCAGGCCGGAGGAAAGCGGCGACGCCTCGGAGCGAGAACGGCGGGGGCCGCCGCGGAGATCTTTCCGCGGCGGCCCCCTCATGCTGTGCCGGCGCAGGCTTCTGCCGTGTCAGTGCACGCATCCGCTGTGCCAGTCCACGCACCCGCCGTGTCAGTGCACGCTTTCGATCCCCACCGCGGCCAGCACCGGATCGTGGGGACTCGAGAGGGGCGCCGAGAGCTGGCGGGGTGAGAAGAACGCCCTGCCGTGTTCCACGAGGATGTCGGACCACTCGGGGGTTTCCATGCGATCGGCGCCGCTCGGCATGCCGAAGAAGAGGAACGGCGTCTCCTTGCCGGTCGCGGGGTCGATGCTCACGATGGCGGCGGGTCCGACGTAGTCGGCGCTCGGCCGGTAGACGAGGAGCTTGTCCCCGCTCATCTTCACGGGCCAGACCGCCTGTTGGGGCCGTCCGTCGAACTTGCGCAGGGTCTTGCCCGTCTTCACGTCGAAGGCCACGATCCAGTTCTCCGGCTGGTCGATGTCGCCGTCCGCCTTGCTCGCGACGAAGATCTGGTCCTGCCCGACAACCATCGCGTAGCAGTTCTCCATCACTCCGAAGTACTGCGTCCCGTCGAACGAATCACCGCACATGGGGTCGAAGCGCCCACCCTGCATGGAGATGGTGGCGCTGTGCCGGCCCTGGTCGTCGAGGGTGATCAGATCGGTCACGCCGTAGTCCCCCGCCCCGACGGCGAGCACCGGCGGATCGGAAGAGGGCATGTAGACGCCCGAGATGCCGTCCTTGAGCTTGTACGTCCACCGGGGCTTGCCCGTACGGGGATCGATCTTCTGCACCCGGTACGCGTGCGTGGACTCCTCGCCGCACCGGAGCAGGACCAGCAGACTGCGGCCGCCCGCGAAGCCGACGTCCTCACATGTGGAGACGGCGGTGCTCTTCCAGAGCTGCTTGCCGTCGCTCATGTCGTAGGCCACGGAACCGTTGCCCCATGCCACGGCGACCGTGCCGCGCGCCATGCTCAGATTGATGTTCGTCACGTACGCGGTCTTCGCGTCGGGCATGGTCGTCCGCCACAGCTGCTTGCCGGTGTCGAGGTCGAAGAAGACCACCTCGTCGCAGATGCCCGCGTCCTTGGTGCCTTTGCGCTTGCGCGGCTGGACGACGACGGCGGTGCGGCCGTCCGCGGTGACGTGCTTGGTGGTGGCACAGATGTGGCCGTCCAGCTTGATGGTCCACGCCGCCTTGTCCACGCCGAACTTGAACCCCGTGATGGTGTTCTTGATGCCCTTGGCGAAGATCTTGTCGGTCGCCCAGGTGCCGGGGGCGTACCGAGTCTCGTCGTCCGTGAACTTCTCCTCGTCGAAGTCGATGACGAGTTTGCCCTCGGGCGTGCTCGGCACCTTCTCGACCGTCTCCCTGATCTCGTCCGGGGCCTGTGGGGCGGCCTTCGGCGCGCTGTTGGCGGGGGTGCCGTCACCGGTCGCGTACATGAGAAGCCACCCGCCCGCGCACAACACCACGACGAGCACGGCGGCCACGACGCCGAAGAGTTTCGTACGACGCTTTCTTCGCTCGTTGTCCGCCGCCAAGGCGGATTGGGTGTACGGGGACGGGGGCGGGCCGAAGCTCACGCGCGGGAGTCCTTTCGGTGGGAGCCGTTCGGTCTTGGCGGGGGAGCTCCCTACTATGCCCGCTCACTGATCGTGTACATGCAGGGGCCAACGCAGCTGCCCCCATGGACCTGTTTGCCCGCTTTGATGGTCAATGGTGGGCGTGCGTAGGCCACTTCTGGGCAGGGTGTGACGTAGCGGGCAGTCGCGGTGGGGTGGACAGGCCTGCCCCAGTGACAGTCATGGTGATTAGGCTGGGGCCGGGCGCGACGCCAGAACCCGTGGACGGGTCGGCCGCATCCCGGGGGGAGCCGGTGCATTTCGGACGACCTCGAACGACTACGGACGACTACAGGCGTCTACGGACGACAGGAAACGGTCGCCCCGGCACGGCTTGAGGGTGCTCGACCACACCAGGAGGAATTGTGAACAGCGATCGGGACGGGATCCGCGGGGGCTGGGCCACACCCGGCGATGACCAGTCCGACGCGGAGTCCGCCGTCGAGACGACGGGCGAGTTCACCATCGACTACGCGCCGCCCGCCTGGTACACGCAGAACGCGTCCGGGAGTTCGGCGGATTCTGGAGATTCGGCCGATACCGAGGGTTCGGACGATACCGAGGGTTCGGACGATACCGAGGGTTCTGCGGCTGCGGGAGATTCCGGGGATTCCGGGGACTCGTCCGGATTCGCGGACTCCAGGGACGCGTCCTCGGAGTCCGGGGCGGCTGCGGGGACTTCGGAAGCGGCTGCCTCTTCGGAGGCTCCGGCCGTGGCGCCCGTCGCCGCCGCGGGCGGTCCTACGGCTCTGCCGAACTTTTCCGTGGGCGGGTTTCAGGGGCAGTGGACTCCTCCGGCTCCGCCGGCGCCTCCGACCGCTCCGGCTCCTCCGACTCCTCTCGCTCCGGTTGTTCCCCCGATCGCTCCTCCGGTTGGCCCGGTCCCGCCGGTCGCCGCTGACGAGGAGGCGGAGTCCGGAAACGGGGATCTGGAGAGTGGCGCGACCATGCGGATCTCCGCTGTCGCTCTGAAGCGGGAGTTCGCCGAGCGGGCGGCCGCGGCCTCGGAGGTTGCGGAGGTTGCGGAGACCGCGGCCTCGGAAGCCACGGAGGCCGCGGAAGCGGGAGCCGAGGCCCCTGCTGAGGTAGCCGTGGTCGACCCTGAGGTCGAGGGCGAGCCCCGGACCGAGTCCGAGTCCGAGTTCAAGTCCGAGTCCGAGTCCGAGCACCAGTCCGCGGAGGCTTCTTCTGACGCCGCCGCCGACGTCGTACATGCAGAGCCGGAAGAAGCAGCGGCCGAACTGGCCTCCGCCGGTGCCGATTCGCCCGGTTCGGATTCCGCCGATGAGCTGAGCCATGCCTCCGACGGGGTCGCCGTCGAACCCGAGCCGCGGGACGACGTCAGCGATGCGGTGCCGGCTCCCTCCGCATCCGCCGCGCTCGACGCGGAGCCGGCGGGAACCGAGGCCCGGGACAGCGAGCCTCAGGACGCCGCGCCTCAGAAGAGTGAGCCTCAGGACAGCGAGCCGCAGGACGCGGTTCCCGGGGCCGGTTCGGAGGGATCCGAGGCCGTGCAGGACGCGCCCCCGGCCTGGGCTCCGCCGCCGCTGCCGCAGGGTGGGCTGCCGCCGCTGCCGCCCGCCTACCAGCCCGCGGCGCCCGCTCCTGCGGCCCAGTGGCCCGCGTCCACGGAGCCGACGCCGGTGCCGGCCGAAACCGTACAGGCTCAGGTGCCACCGCAGGCTCAGCCGCCGGTAGTGGCCCCGGGCCGGCCGTTCCAGCCGCCGGCACCGCAGCCGGGACAGCCCTTCCAGCCGCCCGCGCCTCCGGCGTGGCCCTCCCCCGGCGTGCCCGTCTCGACGGATCCGGCACAGCGGCCGGGGCCGGTACCCCAGCCCGTCCAGCCCGCCCAGCCCGTGGCGCCTCCGGCTCCGGCTCCGGCACCGGCTCCCGCTGCCGTGGTTCCGGCTCCCGCCCCACACGCCGACGCTCCCGCTCAGGCACCGCAGGGCAGCTACGGCTTCCCGCAGCCCGGCACCCCGCCCCAGGCACCGCACGGCAGCTACGGCTTCCCGCAGCCGGGCACCCCGCCCCAGGCACCGCAGGGGAGTTACGGCTTCCCGCAGCCCAGCACACCCTCTCCGAGCCCCACGCCGCAGGGCAGTTACGGCTTCCCGCAGCCCGGCGCGCCGGCCCCGGGACCGGCGCCGGTCACCCCGCCCGCGCCGCCCGCGCAGAGCTCCGGCTACGGATTCCCTCAGCAGAACGCCCCAGCCCCGGCCCCGCAGCAGGGATACGGCTTCCCGCCGCACGCGCCCCACCCGGCGCAGCCGCCCGCGCCCGCGGCACAGGGGTCCCCGCCGTACCCGCAGCAGGCGCAGCAGCCGCAGCCGCAGCCGCCGGTGCAGCCTCAACCGGGCCAACCGGGCCCCCAGCCCGGCCGGCAGGAGCCCGGACAGCAGCCGCCCGCCATCCCGACGGCACCCGTCGACCCGCGCGCCGGAGCCGCCTGGCCGCAGCCCGTGCAGCACGACCAGCGGCAGCCCACCAATCCCGGTGCCGCCCCTCTCGGGTACACGGCGGCGGTGGAGCTCTCCTCCGACCGGCTGCTCAACAACAAGAGGCAGAAGGCGAAGAGCGGCCGTCCCGCGGCGGGCGGGGGCCGGTTCAAGCTCGGCGGAAAGAAGGAAGAGGCCGAGCGGCAGCGGAAGTTGGAGCTGATCCGCACTCCGGTGCTCTCCTGCTATCGGATCGCCGTCATCAGTCTCAAGGGCGGTGTGGGCAAGACGACCACGACCACCGCGCTCGGCTCCACGCTCGCCACCGAGCGGCAGGACAAGATCCTCGCGATCGACGCCAACCCGGACGCCGGTACGCTCGGCCGCCGTGTGCGCCGCGAGACCGGGGCCACCATCCGTGACCTCGTCCAGGCGATCCCGTACATCAACTCGTACATGGACATCCGGCGGTTCACCTCGCAGGCGCCGTCGGGCCTGGAGATCATCGCCAACGACGTGGACCCGGCCGTGTCCACGACCTTCAACGACGAGGACTACCGGCGCGCGATCGACGTGCTCGGCAAGCAGTACCCGATCATCCTGACCGACTCCGGCACGGGTCTGCTGTACAGCGCGATGCGCGGCGTGCTCGACCTCGCCGACCAGCTCATCATCATCTCGACGCCGTCGGTCGACGGGGCGAGCAGCGCCAGTACGACACTGGACTGGCTGTCGGCGCACGGGTACGCGGACCTGGTGTCGCGCTCCATCACCGTCATCTCCGGAGTGCGCGAGACCGGCAAGATGATCAAGGTGGACGACATCGTCAGCCACTTCGAGACGCGCTGCCGCGGTGTCGTGGTCGTGCCGTTCGACGAGCACCTGGCCGCGGGCGCCGAGGTGGACCTCGACATGATGCGGCCCAAGGTGCGGGAGGCGTACTTCAACCTCTCCGCGATGGTGGCCGAGGACATCGCGCGGCACCAGCAGTCGCACGGGCTGTGGACGAACGACGGCAACCCGCCGCCGGTGGCTGCCCCGCCGATGCCGGGTCAGTACGCTCCGGGACAGCCGGTCCCCGGGCAGCCCGCTCCGGGCCAGGCCCCGCAGCAGCCGATGCCCGGACAGCCGTACGCCCAGCCCGGCCAGCCCTACCCGCAGCCCGGCCAGGGATACCCGCAGCCCGGCCAGCCCTACCCCCAGCCGGGCCAGGCATATCCCCAGCAGCCGCAGCCCCCGCAAGCGCAGCAGCACCCCCAGCCCGGGCAGCCGTTCCAGCCGAACCAGCCCGGCCACCCCTTCCAGCCCGGCCAGCCGGCACCGGGTCAGCCCTACCAGCCGAACCAGGGGCAGAACCCGCCCCCGCCCGCGCCCCCTCAGCAGTAACAGCGGTAACCCGATCGGCCCCTTCCGAGGGGCCGATTCACGCGAAGGCCCGCACCGTTCCGTCACGGTGCGGGCCTTCGCGTATCCAGGGACGAAACAGGGCGCCAAGCCCTGGCCAGGAAGGCGTCACCGGTCTGGACCAATGGGCGCGAAATCCGCGCCAACTCGTTATTTCCGCAGGCCACATGGGGTTCACGCGCCGTTGACGTGTGCAGACCGCCGCTGATAGACACACAGATCAATCCCGCCGGCGTCACCAGTCACCCGATCACGTAGTTCAACAGGCCATCCCCATGCGAGCGATGACGCGAGGTCACCGACCCATGAACACACAAGATCAACACGACAGAGGGCACCCGCGCCCCGGGACCCGTCTCCGACTCCCCCGGCTCGTCGCCGTCGCGGGCGCCGCCGCACTCACCCTCTCCGCCGGTCTCGCGACCCCGCTCAACCCGGCACCCCAGCAGGCCCAGGCCAAGGAGAGCAAGAAGGTCCTCACCGTCGCGGTCGCGCAGAGCGTCGACTCGCTGAGTCCGTTCCTGGCCTCGCGGCTGGTCAGCACGAGCATTCACCGGCTCATGTACGAGTATCTGACCAACTACGACCCGGCGGACAACCACGCGATCCCGGGCCTCGCCACCAAGTGGGAGCCGTCCGCCGACAAGCTCACCTGGACCTACACGATCCGCTCCAACTCCAAGTGGTCCGACGGTCAGCAGGCCACCGCCGAGGACGCGGCGTGGACCTTCAACAAGATGATGACCGACCCGGGCGCGGCCACGGCCAACGGCAGCTTCGTCGGCAACTTCAAGAAGGTCACCGCGCCCAGCGCCACCAAGCTCGTCATCGAACTGAAGAAGCCGCAGGCCACGATGGCCGCGCTCGACGTGCCGATCGTGCCCAAGCACGTCTGGGAGAAGGTCGGGGACTTCTCGAAGTTCAACAACGACAAGAGCTTCCCGATCGTCGGCAACGGGCCGTTCATCCTCACGGACTACAAGGCCGACAGCTACGTACGCCTGAAGCCCAACAAGACCTTCTGGCGCGGGGCTCCCAAGTTCGACGAGCTGGTCTTCAAGTACTACAAGGACGGTGACGCCGCCGTCGCCGCCCTGCAGAAGGGCGAGGTGTCCTTCGTCTCCAACCTGACGCCTGCCCAGTCGGCCGCGCTCAAGAGCCAGAGCGACATCAAGGTCAACGACGCCCCCGGCCGCCGCTTCTACGCCCTCGCCACCAATCCGGGCGCCCAGGCGAAGAACGGCAAGCACTTCGGTGACGGAGCCGAGTCGCTGCTCGACCAGAAGGTGCGCCAGGCGCTCTTCATGGCGATCGACCGCAACACCCTCATCGACAAGGTGTTCCAGGGCCACGCCGTCGAGGGCGAGGGCTACATCCCGCCGCGCTTCTCCACGTACTTCTGGAAGCCGTCGGCGAGCCAGGAGCTCGCGTACGACCCGGCGAAGGCGGCGCAGCTCCTCGACGAGGCGGGCTACAAGAAGAACGGTGACGGCAAGCGCGTCGAGAAGAACGGCAAGCCGATCAACTACCGGGTCCTGTGCCATGCCACCGACCCGAACGACAAGGCGGTCGGACAGTACCTGAAGGAGTGGTTCGGCAAGCTCGGCATCGGTGTCACCCTCAACTGCCTGGACAACGTGACCGACCCGTGGCTGGCGGGCACGTACGACCTCGCGTTCGACGGCTGGTCGGTCAACCCGGACCCCGACTTCGTGCTGTCCATCCACACCTGCGCCGCCCTGCCCGCGACCCCCAAGGACACAGGCGCGACGGACAACTTCATCTGCGACAAGAAGTACGACGACCTGTACGACCAGCAGCTCGCGGAGTACGACTCCGCCAAGCGGGCGGACCTCGTCAAGCAGATGGAGTCGCGGCTCTACGACACCGGGTACATGAACGTCATGGCGTACCCGAACGCGGTCGAGGCGTATCGCACCGACCAGATCAAGTCGATCGAGACGATGCCGAAGGCCGCGGGCAACATCTACGGCCAGGACGGTTACTGGAGCTGGTGGTCGGCGGTTCCGGCCGGCTCCTCCGGTGCGTCCTCCGACGGTTCGAGCTCGACGGGCGTCATCATCGGCATCGTCGCGGGCGTCGTCGTCCTCGCGGGCGCCGGGGCGTTCTTCGCGATGCGCCGCCGCTCCACGGCCGAGGACCGCGAGTAGGACACGCAGGACGCCCCCACCGAGGGGATCCCATGAACGTACGAGCGAATGAGTAGTTCATGACCGCTGAGGCAACACCCTCGCTGGTCGAGGCGACCGACGGTCCGGCCGATGCCGGGCCGTCGGTCCGCGGGCCACGGGCGCGCACCCGGACCGCTTATCTGCGGTATGTGGCGGGCAAGCTGGGCGGCGCGGCCGTCTCGCTGCTCGCCGTCCTCGTCACCAGTTTCTTCCTCTTCCGGCTCATCCCCGGCGACCCGGTCAAGTACATGACGGGCGGCCGCCAGGTGTCGGCCGAGCAACTCGCCAACTACCGCAAGGAGTTCGGGCTCGACCTGCCGATGTGGGAGCAGTTCACGGACTACTGCGGCAAGGCGCTCACCGGTGACCTCGGCACCTCGTACCAGTTCCGGGCGCCCGTCATCGACAAGATCACCGAGGCGCTGCCGAACACCCTCCTCCTCACCGGGACGGCGTTCGTCCTCTACACCGCTCTCGGCATCTTCATCGGCACCCGCTCCGCATGGCGCAACGGCAGGCTGAGCGACCGGCTCAACACCGGTCTGGCGCTGACCCTGTACTCCATCCCGTCCTTCTGGCTCGGGCTGCTGCTCATCATCGTCTTCTCGGTGGGCATGGGCCCGATCCCGGGTCTCTTCCCGACCGGCGGCATGGAGTCGGGTGGCAAGGAGGGCTTCGCGTACGTCGTCGATGTCGCCCACCATCTCGTCCTGCCCGTGGTGACACTGGTCGCCGTCGAGTACGGGCAGACGCTGCTGGTCACGCGCTCGGCGCTGCTCGACGAGATGGGCAGCGACTATCTGACGACGGCCCGGGCGAAGGGCCTGCGGGACGATCTCGTACGCCGTCGGCACGCCGTGCCGAACGCGCTGCTGCCGACGGTCACGCTGATCTTCATCAACCTCGGCCGTACGGTCGCCGGTGTGATCCTCGTCGAGACGGTGTTCTCCTGGCCGGGCCTCGGCGGACTCTTCTACCAGGCGCTGAGCGTGCCCGACCTGCCACTGGTGCAGGGGCTGTTCTTCGTCTTCGCGGCGGCGGTGATCGTGATGAACACGCTGGCCGATCTGATCTATCCGCTGCTTGACCCCCGGGTGGGCCGATGACCACGACCGAGTCGGACGGGCCGATGACGACGGAAGCAACTCCGCCGGTGGCCGCCGCCAGTCCGCGCACTCTCGCCTGGCAGCGGCGCCGCCACTCCGCCGCCCGCTTCTGGCGGCAGTACCGTACCCACCGGGCGGGCGTCTTCGGGCTCGCCGCGCTCGGCCTCTTCGCGCTCATCGCGCTCACCGCGCCGCTGACCGTCGGCTCCGACGTGCAGAGCGTGACGAACGCGCCGGGGCGGCCGCTGGAGAGCCCGAGCGCCGAATTCCCGCTGGGCACGGACCAGTTCGGGCGCACTCTGCTCGGTCTCGTGGTCTGGGGTGCCCGGGTCTCGCTGCTCGTCGGGCTGCTCGCGGCCGTGCTCTCCGTCGCGATCGGCGCGCTCATCGGGATCACCGCCGGGCACTTCCGCGGCTGGTACGCGACCGTGCTGATGCGGATCACGGACTGGTTCCTGGTCATGCCGACCCTGGTCCTCGCGATCGCGCTGGCGACCGTCATGACCCGCTCGCTCGGCACGATCATCCTGGCGATCGGCGTCACGACCTGGCCGACGACGGCCCGGCTGGTGCGGGCGCAGACCCTTGCCGTGGAGTCGCGGCCGTACATCGAGCGGGCCAAGGCGCTCGGCGGCGGCCACTGGCACATCATGACCCGGCATGTGCTGCCCAATGTGATGCCGCTGGTGCTGGCCCAGACGACCCTGATCATCTCCTCCGCGATCCTCGCCGAGGCGACGCTCGCGTTCCTCGGCCTGGGCGATCCGACGGTGGTGTCATGGGGCGGGCTGCTCCAGGACGCGCGGGAGGCCGGGGCGGTCAGCGCCGGCAAGTGGTGGTACCTGGTGCCGCCGGGGGTCGCCATCGCGGTGGTGGCGCTGGCGTTCACCCTCTGCGGGCGCGCGGTCGAGTCGGTCCTCAACCCCAAGCTGGGGGTGGCACGTTGACGCTGCTGGAGGTCAGAAACCTCGAAGTGACGTATGCGAGCGGTGCGGCCGCCGTGCGCGGTGTGGACCTCTCCCTCGACGCGGGCCAGAAGCTCGGTATCGCGGGCGAGTCCGGCTGCGGCAAGTCAACCCTGGCGCTCGCGCTGCTGCGGCTGCTGCCCGCCGGCACGCGTACGAGCGGGGAGGTCCTGCTCGACGGCGAGGACATTCTGAAGATGAAGTGGGGCCGGGTCCGGGCGGTCCGCTGGGCGGGCGCCTCCATTGTCTTCCAGGGCGCGATGCACTCCCTGAACGCCGTGCACCGCATCGGCGACCAGATCGCCGAGCCGATCCTGCTGCACAAGAAGGCGACCGCGGCGGGCGCGAGGAGGAAGACGGGCGATCTGCTGGAACACGTGGGCCTGCCGGCCGCCCGTGCGGACGCCTACCCGCACGAACTCTCCGGCGGCCAGCGGCAACGCGTCATGATCGCCATGGCGTTGGCCTGCGACCCCCAGCTCGTCATCGCCGACGAACCGACCACCGCGCTCGACGTGATGATCCAGGCACAGATCCTGCGCCTGATCCAACAACTGGTCACCGAGCAGGAGTTGGGGCTGATCATGATCAGCCACGACCTCGCGGTGCTGTCCGACACCTGCGACCGGCTCGCCGTGATGTACGCGGGCCGCGTCGTCGAGGAGGGCCCGGCCCAGCAGGTGTACGAGGATGCCCGACACCCCTACGGCAAGGCGCTGTCGGCCGCCTTCCCGCGCATCGGCGACACGGCGTCGCGGTTCGCGCCGCGCGGGCTGCCGGGCGACCCGCCGGATCCGTCGGCGCTGCCGTCGGGCTGCACCTTCCATCCCCGGTGTCCGGTGGCGCTGGGCGCCTGCGCGACGGACGACCAGGCGCTGCGGGACGCTGGGGCGGGCCGGTGGGCGGCCTGTGTCCATGTCCCG
This sequence comes from Streptomyces sp. NPDC058246, assembly GCF_042881985.1. NCBI lineage: Bacteria > Bacillati > Actinomycetota > Actinomycetes > Kitasatosporales > Streptomycetaceae > Streptomyces > Streptomyces sp. NPDC058246. The sequence continues at coordinate 21,942 of NZ_JBHVWZ010000013.1, forward strand.
GCGCCGGCCACCCCGGTGGGCACCGAAGAGGCGAGGAGCGGCACCTCATGACGACGACCACGCCCATGACGGCGGCCACGCCCGTGTCGGACGGGCCTCTCCTCAGCGCGAGGGGCCTGCACGTCTCCTTCCCCGGCCGGCACGGCGCCGCCCGGGCCCGTGCCGTCGACGGCGTCGACCTCGACATCCGGCCCGGCGAGATCGTGGCGCTGGTCGGCGAGTCGGGGTGCGGCAAGACGACGCTGGCCCGCTCGCTCCTCGGCCTCGTCCCGCCGACCGGTGGCGACGTCACCTTCGACGGAAAGCCGCTCGACTACTCCTCACGCGCGCTGAAGGCCTACCGCAAACGCGTTCAACTGGTCCTCCAGGATCCGAGCGGCTCACTCAATCCCCGGCACACGGTGTACGACGCGGTCGCCGAAGGCCTGCGCATCCACGGGTACGGCGGCGACGAGCGGGCAGCGGTGGCGGAAGCCCTCTCCAGGGCCGGCCTTCGTCCTCCCGAGCGCTTCTTCCTGCGCTACCCGCACGAGCTGTCCGGCGGCCAGCGGCAACGCGTCGTCATCGCGGGCGCGCTCGTCCTGGAGCCGGAACTCATCGTCGCCGACGAGCCGGTGGCCTCCCTGGACGCCTCGGTACGCGGCGAGATCCTGGCCCTGCTGCTGCGCCTGCGCGCCGAACTCGGCCTGTCCGCACTGGTGGTGACCCACGACCTGGGTCTGGCCTGGAACATCGCCGACCGGGTCGCGGTGATGTACCTCGGCCGGATCGTGGAGACCGGCGAGGTCGAGCAGGTACTGACCGCACCGCAACACCCGTACACCCAGGCCCTGTTGTCCGTTCTCCCGGAGGCGCCCGGCGATCCGGTCGTGCTGACCGGCGAACCCCCGGACCCCTCGCGCATCCCCTCCGGCTGCCGTTTCCACGCCCGCTGCCAGATCCTGGCGAGCGGCGAGGCGGAACGGGCGGGCGTCGCGGACGCGTGCCGGGGCCGCGACCTGGAGGTCCTCGACGGGGGCGGCGGGACGCAGGTGGCCTGCCACTGGGCGCGGGCCGCCCCCATCGCCGTAGCGGAGAGGATCACTCCCCCTGGTACTCCCCGTCGTACGCCTCGATCAGCTCGCGCGACCGCTTCACGTCGTCGGCGATGGCCTCGAGGAGCGCCTCGATGGAGTCGAACTTGGCCATGCCGCGGACGTAGGCGAGGAAGTCGACGGCGACGTGCAGGCCGTACAGGTCGAGGCCGACGCGGTCGATGGCGTACGCCTCCACCGTGCGCTCGGTGCCGTCGAACTGCGGGTTCGTGCCGACGGAGATCGCGGCGGGCATGGCCTCGCCCTGGACGTGCAGCCAGCCGGCGTAGACCCCGTCGGCCGGGATCGCGGTGTGCGGGAGGGTCTCGACGTTGGCCGTGGGGAAGCCCAGCTCACGGCCGCGCTGGGCGCCGCGTACGACGATGCCCTCGACGCGGTGCGGGCGCCCGAGGATCTCGCGCGCGCCCTCGACATCGCCCTCGGCGACGAGCCGCCGGGTGAGGGTGGAGGAGAAGGGCTCGCCGCCCCCGGCGTCACCCGTCACATACAGGTCGACGACCTCGACCTCGAAGTCGTACGTCTCCCCCTGCTCGCGCAGGAAGTCGACATTGCCCGCGGCCTTGTGGCCGAAACGGAAGTTGGGGCCCTCGACGACGGCCTTGGCGTGCAGCTTGTCGACCAGGACCTTGGCCACGAAGTCGGCGGGCGACAGCTTCGAGAACTCGGTGGTGAAGGGGAGGATGAGCAAGGCGTCCACGCCAAGGTCGGCCATCAGTTCGGCGCGGCGGTGGTGCGGGGCGAGCAGCGGAGGGTGGCTGCCAGGGCGCACGACCTCGCTCGGGTGCGGGTCGAAGGTGACGACGACGGAGGGCACGCCCAGCTCACGGGCGCGGTCCACGGCGTGCTTGATGATCAGCTGGTGTCCGCGGTGCACCCCGTCATAGGAACCGATGGTGACGACGCTGCGCCCCCAGTCCTCGGGGATGTCCTCCAAGCCACGCCAGCGCTGCACTGTGACCGCTCCTTGTCGAACCCGTGTCCGTGATTGCCTCATTCGCAGCTCTAAGGGTGCCATGCCGCGTGCGCTCGGCTTGCATCGGCATCGACCTGTGACGCATCCCTCGGCCGGGGGCCCCGGCTCAGGCGGGGACCCGCACCCCGGCCAGGTTCTCGATCATGCGGCGGGTGCTCGGGCCGACCACCGCGGCCCACTCCTCGGGCGCGCCGTTCAGCCAGCGGGCCACCAGGGTGGCGAAGCCCGGGACGTGGCGGGCGAGGTCGACGAGACCGCGGTCGAAGCCCGTGGCTCCGGCCGGGGTACGGACGAGGAGGAGGCCCGCGCGGTGCACCAGCTCACGCGTCGGCTCCTCGCCCCTGCGCTCCAGACCGTCCGCGGCGGCCTTCAGGAGAGTGTCCAGGACGGCCGGATCCCGCTCGTGCGCGAGCAGCAGATCCAGCAGCTCGCGCCGCAGCGGGCGCGAGGCGCGGCCGCCCGGCGCCGCCAGCACGGCCGCGAGCGCCGCCCGCACCGGCGCGGGGCAGCCCTCCACGAGACCGCTGACCAGTGGAAAGAGCACCGAGCGTGCGGCAGACCCGTAGGCGAGGCGCCGATCGACATAGGCAGCCACGTCCGCGGCAGCTTCCGGACGCAGCTCCACGACTTCCCGCACCAGCGCGGCGACGCGCCGGGCGAGCGCGGGCGTGGTGACGTCGGCGAGGGTGCGCAGCACCTCGTCCGTGTCCGGGCCGGGCGTGCGCAGCCGGGTCCGGAAGGCGGCGAGCACCGGGTCCGGGTGGGTGGTGAGCGCGGCGACCAGGGCGCTCGCGGGCACCTGGGGGTCACCGGCCGTGAAGCGCTCCAGGGCCCCCGGCAGATACCGGGCGCGCGTCCACGGATCCCGGACGAGGAGGCCGAGCGCTCCGCCGTGCAGGGTGCAGTCGGCGGGGCGGGCCAGCAGCGCGAGCGCGGCGTAGCGCAGCAGCTCCCGGTCGGCCTCGGTCCGTACGAAGGGGGCGGCCCGCAACCCGTACGCCACCGCCGCCACCCGCCGGGCCGGCCGCTCGTCGTGCGCCCAGCGGTCCACCGCCCGGCACATGGCCGACGGCTCTTCCTCGGCGAGTACGGCGAGCAGTTCGTCACCCCGCCGGTGCGCGCTGTCCACCAACGCTTCCGCGAGATCGTCCAGCGCCTGCCGCCGATGCGCGTACAGCAACGCCTGCGCGGCCGTGGCCACGGTCGCGTGCGGGGTCGCCGGGAGCGGCCGCTCGTCGTCGAACCAGTGCGTGAGGTGATGTTGTACGGCAGCGGGGCGGGCGACGAGGAGACGGGCCACGGCGTCCAGGTAACGGGGGGTGGTGGGGGCAGTCGGGCCGGCCGACGCGGCGGGGTGTGCTCGGGTTCGAACGGGGTCCGCGCCGGAGGCGCCGGCGGAGTCTCCTGCGCGGAACCGGACCCCACCGGAGGCGTCGGCGCGGTCTCCAGAACGGAACCGGACCTCACCGGAGACGTCGGCGGGGTCTCCGGAACGGAACCGGACCCCACCGGAGCCGTCAGGCGCCTCTGGCGTACGAGGCTCGGGGACCCGGTGCGCGCCGGAGCCGCCGGTCTCGTGCGCCGCGTCCGCCGCATGCCGCGCCTCATGACCGTGCGCCATGTCCGCCACATGCCGCGCCTCCCGACCGTCCGCCGCATGCCGTGCCGCGTGACCGTGTGCCGTGTCCGCGGTACGCCGTGCCTCGTCGGCGACCACCAAGCGCCTCAGCAGGTCGATCCGTTCAGTCTCCGGCAGTGGTGTCGACTCCCAGAAGGACGGCCCGAATTCGCCCGGCACACCCCTCCCCCGTTCCCGCCACCGCGCGACCCGCTCGGCGAGCAGCCGCAGCACACCGACGTACGGCGTGGCGTCGGGCACCCGCAGCAGCACGTCGACGCAGAGATGGGTCGCCCACCAGGCGGGGTCACCGAGCGGGCCGGGCGTCTCCGGCAGCAGGTCGTCCACGGCATGGACCAGGTCCTCCAGACGGAGGGCAAGCTCCGCGGTGCCCTGTTGACGGGCCATCAGGAGCAGGGTCTCGACGACGGGGCCGATGCGGTGGCGGGGGACGGAGAGGGTGGGCGCCGGGGAGGACCCGGCGTCGGACCGGGAGCGCCGGGCGGCCCGCACCCGCGAGGCCGAAGCCACCCGCCCGGTGTCCGGGCCGCGCTCGCGATGGACCAACGCGTGCAGCGCCGCGTCCAGGTCCAGGTGGGTGCCCTGGATCCAGTCGGCGAGTTCCTCGTGGGCGAAGCGGTAGCCGTTGCCCGCGGGGACCAGGAGGCCCTCGGTGAGGACGGCTGAGGCCCAGCCCGTGGTGCCGGCGAGGCGGCGCCCCTGGGCGGGACCCCACGGGAAGACGGCTTCGAAGGACGCGCGGTCCAGTTCGCCCTGCCCCGGGCCGAGGCACCGGCGCGCGGCCTCGTGCACCTGGCCGGAGACCCGGGCGGCGAGCCGTCGTACGGCAGTCCCGCGCAGCCCGCTCGCCGCGGCGAGCCGGACGGCGACGCGCAGGCACATCAGGTCCAGGTACGCCGCGAAGACCTCGTCCCGGTCGAGCCGCTCCGCGGGGGCGTCCGGCAGCGCGGCCCGCACCTCGGCGAGCAGCCGCAGCGTCAGGGGGTGCCGCGCGTCCGCCTCCGCGAGCGCGCCCTCGGGGATCCCGGCGCGCGACCGGGCCCGCCGGGCCTCCTCCTCGGTCAGGTCCCCCAGCCACACACAGGAGGGGATCAACGGCTCCGAGCCGCCCTCGGCCCGGTGCAGCAGATCCCCCGGGAACGACGCCCCGGCCCGCTCCCAGAACTCCGCCCGGCACCCGACGACGAGCCGCGCCCCGGTCTCCCGCAGCCAGCCGGCCGTCCCCTCGGTCCACTCGGGCAGCCGGTGGGCCAGAGCGGGCGGCATCTCCTCGGGACCGTCGAGGAGGAGCAGCAGCGGCCGCCCCGCGTCCCGCGCCACCCGGGCCAACCGCTCGGGACCGATGTCCCCCAGCTCACCGTCGTAGCCGGCGGGGGGCAGCACATCCGCCCCGGACGCCTCTCCCGCAGCCTCCCCCGACGACGCCACGATCCGCCCCGCCCGCTCCAGCGCACGCGTCGCCGCGTCCGCCACGGAGGTGTCCGTGGTGCGGAGGTCGGCGCCGCGCAGCCACAGCGTGGGGGCCGGTTCGGCGCCCCGGGTGCGGCGGGCGGCAAGGGCCGCCAGTTCCGTCGTACGGCCGCTGCCGGGCGGCCCGACGAGACCGAGGACGGCGGCCGGGCCGTTCTCGAAGGCGGCGAACTCCCGGACGACGGCGGCGCGTTCGACCGGTCCGGAGGCCGGGCCGCCGGGTCCCACCGCCGTCGCCGCCCCGGGGCCGTCCGAGCCCACCGAGGTCGCCGTGAGCTCCAGGACCCCCGCCAGGTTCAGATCGGCCCCGTACGCGGGGACGGTCGCAGCGTTGCGGTCGAGCAGCTCGGCCAGGGGTCCCGGCACGCCCCGCAGCGGGACGGCGAACCCCGCTGCCCGGTGTGCGGTGTTCAGCGCCGTGCCGAGGACGCCCACCACGGCCCCGGTCGAGGCGTCGAGGACAGGTCCGCCGGCCGCCCCGCCGCCCAGCCGGAGCGCGTCCGCGCCCGCCGTCCCGATCGCCAACTCCAGGGCGTCGCCCAGGAGATGGAAGCGGTCGGTCGCCGTGTAGGTCACGTCGGAGGTGCCGAGCACACGCGCCTCGCGCCAGCCGCCGGCGGCGATCCGTACGTACGTGCCGGTCTCGACGCGGTCCCGCACGGTGACGGGGAGCGGGTCGAGGCCGAGACCTTCGGTGCGTACGAGGGCCAGATCGGCGTCGGGCAGGGGCGTGACGGCGTCGGCGGTGACCACGCAGGTGCGGTCGCCGGGGGCGTGCAGGACGAGGCAGGCGAGGCCGTCGACCGACTCGTGGCTGGTGATCACCGTGCCGTGGTGATCGGCGACGAAACCCGTGCCGCGCGGGCGGCCCGCCAGGTCGCAGACGCGTACCAGCGCCTCGTCACGTGTGTCCCGGGTATCGTCGGTCACCTGTCGGCCCCCGGTCCGCGGGCCCCGTCCCGCCATGCTCGAACCTCCCCGCCGTGCTCCTGCTTCCGACGGTAGGCGCGGGATGATCAGCGGGACAGATCGCGTGACGAACGCGCCCCCTTCCACTCCCTCGATTCACTCCGAGCGCCTGCCCGAAGGGGTGAATAGACGAGGGCGGATGGATACACCCTTGGGTGGGGGAACCGAGGGGGGACCGTGGAGCGGCGGACACGAAACCCCGTGACCGCCGCTCCACGGGCGGACTCTTCCGGCCCCCGGCCCCGCTCAGGGGGTCAGCCGAACACGGCCAGGCTCTTCGCCTTGCCCTTCTGCTCCTCCACCAGCGCGAGGAAGTGGCCCTCGGCGTCGAAGACACCGACCGCGCCCTTGCCCGCGTACTCCTCGGGCATCTCCAGGCGTACGCCGTTGAGCAGCAGCCGGGCCCGCTTGGCGTCCACGTCCCAGCGCGGGAAGGCGGCCGCGGCGGCCTCCGCGATCGGCATCACGGTCAGCTCCTCCTGGAGCTGGTCGAGGGTGCGCGCGGAGTCGAGCTTGTAGGGGCCGACGCGGGTGCGGCGCAGGGCGGTGAGATGACCGCCGACGCCCAGGTCCGCGCCCAGGTCGCGGGCGAGCGCCCGGATGTACGTGCCGGACGAGCAGACCACCGAGACGACCAGGTCCAGGACGGGCGTGCCGTCCTCGGCGACGGCGTCCCGGATGTCGTAGACCGCGAACGACGAGATGGTCACCGGGCGGGCCGGGATCTCGAAGTCCTCGCCCTCGCGCGCCCGCTTGTACGAGCGGACCCCGTCGATCTTGATGGCGCTGACCTTGGACGGCACCTGCATGATGGCGCCGGTCAGCTTGGCGATCCCGGCGTCGATGGCGTCGCGCTTGACGCCGGAGGCGTCCGTGGACGACGTGAGGTCTCCCTCGGCATCGTCCGTGAGCGTGTTCTGCCCGAGCCTGATGGTCCCCAGGTACTCCTTCTCGGTGAGCGCGAGGTGCCCGAGGAGCTTGGTCGCCTTCTCGACGCCGAGCACGAGCACGCCCGTCGCCATGGGGTCGAGGGTGCCCGCGTGTCCGACGCGGCGGGTCCTGGCGATCCCGCGCATCTTGGCGACCACGTCGTGCGAAGTGAAGCCCGACGGCTTGTCGACGACGACAAGCCCGTCGGGCGTCCGGTGCTTCTGCGTCATTCGGCGGCGTCGTCCTCGTCGTCCTCGCCCGGCTTCTTGTACGGGTCCGCCTCGCCGGCGAAGGTGGCGCCCGCCGAGACCTCGCGCACCTTGGCGTCGTTGGCACGAGCCTTGTCGAGCAGGTCGTCGATGGTCTTGGCGGTGTCCGGCAGGGCGTCCGCGACGAAGGTCAGCGTCGGCGTGAACTTCACGCCCGCCGCCGCGCCGACGGCCGAGCGGAGCACGCCCTTGGCGCTCTCCAGGCCCGCGGCCGCTGCCGCGCGCTCCTCGTCGTCCCCGTACACCGTGTAGAAGACGGTCGCCTCCCGGAGGTCCCCGGTGACCCGGGTGTCCGTGATGGTGACGTGGGTGCCGAGCCGCGGGTCCTTGATCCCGCGCAGCAGCTTCTGGGCCACCACCTCTCGGATGAGGTCCGCCAGCCTCTTAGCCCGCGCGTTGTCGGCCACTGGTCCGTCTCCTTCTTCGCCTTGCTTGTTCGATCAGTCTTCGTCTTTGTGGAGCCTGCGTCGTACCGAGAGCAGTTCCACCTCCGGTCGCGCGGCGACGAGCCGCTCGCACCGGTCCAGTACGTCGGTGAGGTGCTCGGTGTCTCCGGAGACCACCGCGAGGCCGATCTCGACCCTGCGGTGCAGGTCCTGGTTGCCCGTCTCCGCGACGCTCACCGCGTACTTCCGCTGGAGTTCGGCGACGATCGGCCGGACGAGAGAGCGCTTCTCCTTGAGCGAGTGGACGTCGCCGAGGAGCAGGTCGAAGGACAGTGTCCCCACGTACATAGGTGTATCCGGATGTCCCGCCGGTACGGGGTAGATGGCCCAGCCAAATGCTTGGCGGGGACATCAGAACCGTACAACGAACGCCCGGCTCGCTCGACGGGGTTTTCGCCCCCGCCGCCCCTACCCGTCCCGTCCTTCCGGGGCTGCGCCCCAGGCCCCCTGGGTTGTCCTTCGGCCGTCGGCCGGTGGGGGCTTGTCGCGCAGTTCCCCGCGCCCCTAAAAGCGGCGAGCTGGCCGGCGGTGACTTGTCACCGCCGGCCAGCTCACACAGTCGCTTTACGAGCGCGGCTTCTCCCGCATCTCGTACGTCGCGATGACGTCGTCGACCTTGATGTCGTTGAAGTTTCCGAGGTTGATACCACCCTCGAAGCCTTCGCGGATCTCGGTGACGTCGTCCTTGAAGCGACGCAGCCCGGAGATGTTGAGGCTCTCCGCGATGACCTTGCCGTCGCGGATGAGGCGCGCCTTGGTGTTGCGCTTGACCTCGCCCGAGCGGACCAGGACACCGGCGATGTTGCCCAGCTTGGACGACTTGAAGACCTCGCGGATCTCCGCCGTGCCGAGCTCGACCTCCTCGTACTCCGGCTTGAGCATGCCCTTGAGGGCCGCCTCGATCTCCTCGATGGCCTGGTAGATCACCGAGTAGTACCGGACGTCGACGCCCTCGCGCTCCGCCATCTGCGCCGCGCGGCCCGCAGCGCGGACGTTGAAGCCGATGACGATGGCGTCGGAGCCGGTCGCCAGGTTGATGTCCGACTCGGTGACCGCACCCACACCGCGGTGCAGGACACGGATGTCGACCTCGTCGCCGACGTCGAGCTGGAGCAGCGAGGACTCGAGAGCCTCCACCGAACCGGACGCGTCGCCCTTGATGATGAGGTTGAGTTCCTGCACCAGACCGGCCTTGAGGGCCTCGTCCAGGTTCTCCAGGGAGAACCGGACACCCCGGCGGGCGAAGTTGGCGTTGCGCTCGCGCGCCGCCCGCTTCTCGGCGATCTGACGCGCCGTGCGGTCCTCGTCGACAACCAGGAAGTTGTCGCCGGCGCCCGGGACATTGGTGAGACCGAGGACGAGGACCGGGGTCGAGGGACCCGCCTCTTCCACGTTCTCGCCCTTGTCGTCGAGCATCGCGCGGACACGGCCGTACGCGTCGCCGACCACCATGGTGTCGCCGACCCGCAGGGTGCCTCGCTGGACCAGGACGGTCGCGACGGCACCGCGGCCACGGTCGAGGTGGGACTCGATCGCAATACCCTGCGCGTCCTGCTCCGGGTTGGCCCGCAGGTCGAGCGAGGCGTCCGCGGTCAGGACCACGGCCTCCAGGAGAGCCTCGATGTTGAGGCCCTGCTTGGCGGAGATGTCGACGAACATGGTGTCGCCGCCGTACTCCTCGGCCACCAGACCGAACTCGGTGAGCTGACCGCGCACCTTCGTCGGGTCGGCGCCCTCGACGTCGATCTTGTTGACCGCGACCACGATCGGCACGTCGGCCGCCTTGGCGTGGTTCAACGCCTCGATCGTCTGGGGCATCACACCGTCGTTGGCCGCCACCACGAGGATCGCGATGTCGGTCGACTTGGCACCACGGGCACGCATGGCGGTGAACGCCTCGTGACCCGGGGTGTCGATGAAGGTGATCTTGCGATCTTCTTCGTTGACCTGAGTCGTGACCTGGTACGCACCGATGTGCTGGGTGATACCGCCGGCCTCGCCCGCGACGACGTTCGTCTTGCGGATGGTGTCGAGGAGGCGGGTCTTACCGTGGTCGACGTGACCCATGACGGTCACGACCGGCGGACGCGCGACGAGGAACTCCTCGCCACCCTCGTCCTCGCCGAACTCGATGTCGAAGGACTCGAGCAGCTCGCGGTCCTCCTCCTCCGGGCTGACGATCTCGACGACGTAGTTCATCTCGCCGGCGAGCAGCTGGAGGGTCTCGTCGGAGACGGACTGCGTGGCAGTGACCATCTCGCCGAGGTTCATCATCACGGCGACGAGCGACGCCGGGTTGGCGTTGATCTTCTCCGCGAAGTCGGTGAGGGACGCACCGCGCGACAGGCGGACGCTCTGTCCGTTGCCGCGAGGCAGCATCACGCCGCCGACGGACGGGGCCTGCATGGCCTCGTACTCCTGGCGCCTCTGCCGCTTCGACTTACGGCCACGACGCGCGGGACCGCCGGGACGGCCGAAGGCGCCCTGCGTGCCACCACGGCCACCGGGACCACCCGGACGACCGCCGAAGCCGGGACGGCCACCGCCGCCGCCACCGGGACCACCCGGACGGCCGGCGAAACCGCCGCCACCGCCACCGGGGCCACCGGGACGACCCGCGAAGCCGCCACCGCCGCCGCCACCGGGACGACCGGCGAAGCCGCCGCCGCCCGGACGACCGCCGCCGCCACCGGGACCACCGGGACGACCGCCGCCACCGCCGGGACCGCGGCCACCGGGGCCACCGCCGCCGGGACGCGGGCCCGCAGCCGGACGCTGCGGCATCATGCCGGGGTTGGGACGGTTACCACCGGGGCCGCCACCGGGACGCGGAGCGCCACCGGGACCGCCCTGCGGACGGGGCATACCGCCCGGAGTCGGACGGGCACCGCCCGGACCGCCCTGGGGACGCGGAGCGCCACCGGGACCACCCTGGGGACGGGGACCACCCTGGCCTGCGCCCTGCGGACGCGGACCGCCCGGGGCGCCTGCGCCACCGGGACGCGGGGCACCGCCCGGACGGGGCGCCTGCGGGCGCGCCATGCCGGTGGAGCCACCAGAGGTGAACGGGTTGTTGCCCGGACGCGGTCCGGCCGGACGGGCGCCGGGACGCGGAGCCTGGCCGCCGGGACGCGGGGCGCCCTGACGGTCGCCGCGCTCGGGACGGTCGCCACGACCCTGACCGCCCTGGCCGGGACCGGCCGGACGGGCACCGGGACGCGGAGCCTGGCCGCTGGGACGCGGAGCGCCCGGACGGGGACCTGCGGCCGGAGCCGCGGGAGCCGACGGGGGCGCGGTGAACTCGGGGGCGGCCGGAGCCGGAGACGCCGGAGCGGGCTTCGGCGCGGGCTTGGGACCCGGGGTCGGACGCGGGCCCGCAGCAGCCGGGGTGACCGGAGCGGCCACCGGCTTCTCGGCCGCGGCCGGCTTCGGGGCCGGCGGGCGCGGGGCAGCCGGACGGGCGGCCTGCGCGGGAGAGGGGGCTGCCGGCCTCGCCGGGGCAGCCTTGCGTGCGGCGGCGGGCTTGCCGCCTCCGTTGCCCTGCTGGAGGGCGTCAGTCAGCTTGCGTACTACGGGCGCCTCGATCGTCGAGGAAGCCGAACGGACGAATTCACCGAGCTCCTGGAGCTTGGCCATGACGACCTTGCTCTCAACCCCGAACTCCTTGGCGAGTTCGTATACCCGGACCTTAGCCACTTCGCTCCTTTTAGGTCCGGGTTGCGTCCGGACCGTCGCTACTTCATGGGCGTACTCATCGCGTGCTCATCGAGTGCTCATCGCAATCTCGACCTACTTCCAACTCGCGGGTACCAGGGCCGCACGGGGGTTCCGTACGACACTCCTTACGGTGTTGCCTGCTCGACATAGAGGCGCAACGCCTTGGTGTCGAGCGGTCCCGGGGCACGCAGCGCCCGTGGGATCGCCCGGCGGCGAACCGCCAGGTCGAGACAGACCAGGGCGGGGTGCACATACGCACCCCGGCCGGGCAGCGTACCGCGATGATCGGGGACGCATTCGCCCTCGGCCGCCACGATGCGCAGCAAGTCCTTCTTGGCCGCTCGCTCCCGGCACCCCACACAGGTGCGTTCAGGGCATGCGCGGGCTCGCGTCCGGCCAGACACTCTTAAGTCTACCTCCCCGTACCGACCTCACCCCTTTGGGGCATGAATCGAACAGTTGTCGCGCAGATAACTGTCGTGATCTGAGCCACCTGCGGCTTGGATCTATTCCCCGGCCTGTTCCTGGGGCTGCTCGGTGTCCGGGCGGATGTCGATACGCCAGCCGGTGAGGCGGGCGGCGAGGCGGGCGTTCTGGCCCTCCTTGCCGATCGCCAGCGACAGCTGGTAGTCGGGGACCGTCACGCGCGCGGAGCGGGCCGCGAGGTCGACGACCTCGACCTTGGAGACCCGGGCCGGAGAGAGCGCGTTCGCCACCATCTCGGCCGGGTCGTCCGACCAGTCGACGATGTCGATCTTCTCGCCGTTCAGCTCCGCCATCACATTGCGGACGCGCCCGCCCATGGGGCCGATGCAGGCACCCTTGGCGTTCAGACCGCTGCGGGTGGACCGTACGGCGATCTTCGTACGGTGGCCGGCCTCGCGCGCGATGGCGGCGATCTCGACGGACCCGTCGGCGATCTCCGGCACCTCCAGCGCGAAGAGCTTCTTCACCAGATTGGGGTGCGTACGGGAGAGGGTCACGGACGGACCGCGCACGCCCTTCGCCACCCGTACGACGTACGAGCGCAGGCGCAGGCCGTGCTGGTAGGTCTCGCCGGGGACCTGCTCCTGCACCGGCAGGATGGCTTCCAGCTTGCCGATGTCCACGAGCACGTTCTTGGGGTCGCGCCCCTGCTGCACGACACCCGTGACGATGTCGCCCTCACGCCCGGCGTACTCGCCCAGCGTCGCGTCGTCCTCGGCGTCCCGCAGTCGCTGCAGGATCACCTGCTTGGCGGTGGTGGCGGCGATACGCCCGAAGCCCGACGGAGTGTCGTCGAACTCGCGTACCTCCTGCCCCTCCTCCAGGTCCTCGGGGTCCTCCTTCGCCCACACGGTCACATGGCCGGTGTCCCGGTCGAGCTTCACGCGCGCGTGGCGGCGGCTTCCCTCGGTGCGGTGGTAGGCGATGAGGAGGGCCGACTCGATCGCCTCGACCAGCAGGTCGAAGGAGATCTCCTTCTCCCGTACCAAACCCCGCAGGGCACTCATGTCGATGTCCACGGCTACGCCTCCTCTGCGTTCTCTTCGTTCTTGTTCTTACGGTTGAACTCGACCTGGACGCGCGCCTTGGCGATGTCCTCGAAGGCGAGCCGCTTGGCGGTGGGCTTGCGCCCCTTCACGCCGGGCACTTCGACGTCGACACCGGCATCGTCCACGGCCAGGATCCGGGCGACCAGCTCCGCGCCGTCGCCGAGCTGGAACTTCGCCAGGCGGTCGGTGGCGCGTACGTAGTGACGGTGCTCCTTGAGCTCGCGCTCGGCACCGGGGGTTCCGACCTCGAGGGTGTACTCGCCCTCGCCCATCGCGTCCGTCTCGTCGAGCTTCGCCGAGAGCGCGCGGCTCACATCGGCGATCGCGTCCAGGTCTGCACCTTCGTCGGAGTCGACGACCACGCGGAGCACACGCTTGCGTCCGACCGAGTCCACTTCGACCTCTTCGAGATCGAGTCCCTGGGAGCTGACGAGCGGTTCCAGCAGTTCTCGCAGCCTCTCGCTCTGGGTGGTGCTCATCCGGGTGACTCCTCGGCCGCGTGTGCTGTTGTGGGTTGGTCGCGCGTCAGGTCAAAGGGTATCCGGTCGCGGAGGGTGTTGCCGTCCACCGGAGTGCGGTCTTCAGGGGCGCGGGGAACGGCGGGATCTTTTGGCGGGAGTCCGGGGGCGGCGCCCCCGGGTACCCTGACGGGAAGGGGCGGAGCGGGCGAAAACCCCGTCCGGGCCCCTGCACAGGAGAGCCGCTGGCAGGCGATCGCCTCCGGCGCGGGTACCGTGATCACGGGCGTCTCGCCCTTCCTTTCGTACGAGCCTTCCGAGGACGTCTGCCGTGCCGTACCCCCTGCTGCCGCGCACCCCCTCGGGGCCGCGCCGAAGGAGCCTGCTCGCGTCGGCCGCGGGCGCCTTCGTGCTCGTGGGCTGTTCCGCCCACGAGTCGTCCACCGACACGACCGGCGGAAGCCCTTCGGCCGCCGACCGGGCACGCGCGCGTGCGGCCCGCGACAGCGGGGCGCTCGCGGAGCGGTACGCCGCCGTGATCACCGCGCATCCGGCACTGGCGGAGCGGCTGCGGCCGCTGCGGGCGGAGGTCGTACGCCACGCGGAGGCGTTCGGCGGCACAAGCGGGGCGAGCGGGGCGGCCGCTCCGGCGGGGTCCCCGTCGGCCTCCGCCTCTACTTCTGCCTCTGCTTCCCCGAGCGCCTCCCCCACCGTCCCCGTCCACGAGAAGGACGCCCTCGCCGGTCTCGCCGCGGCCGAGCGCACGCTGGCGGACGCACGCGCGAAGGCCCTGCTGGACGTGCCCGGCGAGTTGGCCAGGCTGCTGGCCTCGGTGGCCGCGGCCGGAGCCGCGCACGTGTACTTGCTGACGGAGGGGGCCAAGTGAGCGGGACCGTAGGAGCGACCAAGGGCGCCGGAGCGACCGAAGGCGCGGGAGATGCCAAAGGCGCGGGAGAAGCCAAGAGCGCCGAGGAAGCCGAGCTGAAGGCCCTGCAGGCCGCGCTGAGCGCCGAGCACGCCGCCGTCTACGGATACGGCGTCGTCGGCGGCAAGATCGCCGAGGCCCGGCGCGACGAGGCGCGGACGGCGTACGACGCCCACCGGGCGCGGCGGGACGAGCTGGTGCGGGCCGTGCGGGACCTGGGCGGCCGGCCCGAGGCATCGGCGGCGGCGTACGCGCTGCCCTTCGCCGTGAAGGACTCCGCCACGGCGGTGCGGCTCGCTGCCGAGCTGGAGGAGCGCGTCGCCGGGGTGTACTCCGACCTCGTCCGCGCCTCCTCGGGCGACCGGCGGCGTACGGCCGCCGAGGCGCTGCGGGAGGCGGCGGTGCGGGCGGTGCGCTGGCGCGGCGAGAGCGTAGCCTTCCCTGGGCTCGCCGAACGGGCGGCCACCCCGTCCGCGTCGGCACCCCCGCAGACGTAACGCGACCTGGAAGGGAACACCTCGCGTATGGCTTTCGAACCGCCGCAGCGCCTCGTGCGGGCGCTCGGCGAGAACGAGACGCGGCACAACGGAGGCGGCGGGGCCGGCGACTGGCTGGACAAGGTGTCCGAGCTGGCTCAACAGGCCGTCGATCTACGCGAGTTGACGGTGGAGCGGGTGCAGGCACCGGGCGGACGCAGCAGCCTGGTCGTGCTCGTACGGCAGGTCGACGGGACGCCCGCGGTGCTGAAGCTGGCGCCCGAACGGGCCCGTCCGGAGAGCGAGCGGGCCGCGCTCGCCCACTGGGACGGACGCGGCGCGGTCCGTCTCCTCAACCCCGGCGACACGCACGGCGTGCTGCTCTTGGAGCGGCTCCACCCGGACATGTCCGTGCGCTCGCTGCCGGAGGCGAAGGCGCTGCTGGAGGCGGCGGGGACGCTGCGGCGGCTGTGGGTCGAGCCGCCCGCGGCCCATGTGTTCGAAACCGTGGCCGAGCGGACCGGACGGCAGGCCGAGGCGATGCGGGCGAGCGCGAGCGCCGACGCCGAGGTCGGCGCCCTGGTGGAGGCGGCGCTCGCCGCCCGCGAGGGGCTGATCGCCGAGCCGCCCGAGGAGCGGCTGCTGCACGGCACCTTCCGGCAGAGCAAGGTCCTCGCCGGTGAGCGGATGCCGTGGCTGGCCGTGGGCCCCGACCCGGTGGTCGGCGAGTGCGCCTTCGATCTGGCCCGGCTGGTCCGCGACCGGGTGGAGGACCTGATCGCCTCCCCTTCCGGCTCGTCGATCACCCGGAGGCGGGTGAAGCGGCTCGCCGAGTCCCTGGACGTGGACCAGGAGCGGCTGCGCGGCTGGACCCTGTTCCGGGCGGTCGAGTCGGGGGTACGGGCGCGCCGGGTCGGGCGACCACGGGACGCGGAGCTGCTGCTGGAGTTCGCCGGCTGGCTATGACGGCCTTGTCGCGAGCCCGCTGTCCAGTGAGTTCGTGTTCGAGGGCGAGGGCGAGGGCGAGGGCGAGGGCCACGGCCACGGCCGGGCAGCGGGCTCCGGTCGGTCTCAATGAACCCGTGCTGCACCACGACGTCGGGTCGGGAGCTGCGGCTACGGGTACGGCTACCGCTGCCGCTGCCGCTGCCGCTGCGGCTATGGCTACAACCGCGGCTGCGGCTACGGCTGCGGGCATCGAACCCACCAGGGCGCACAGCCCGGCCGCCGCACACGTCACCGCCCCACCGCCGGCGTCACCGCCCCGCTGCCGCCGTACGCCGCGCCCCTCCGCGGACCGCCGTGGCGGCCCCCGCGCTTGCCGCCTGCCACGGCTGCTCCCCGCCGGATGACGCTCTGTCACGTCCTACGGCCGGGAGCAGCATGCGAGAGGAGGAGAGGTGCTGCGGCTACGCCATCAGGCGGGCGATCGCCTCGTCGACGGTCAGCTCCTCGCGCTCACCGGTGCGGCGGTCCTTCAGTTCCAGGACGCCCTCGGCCGAGCGGCGGCCCGCGACGAGGATCTTCGGTACGCCGATGAGTTCGGCGTCCGTGAACTTCACGCCCGGGGAGACACCGGCGCGGTCGTCCACCAGGACGCGTACGCCCGCGGCACCGAGCTTCTCCGAGACATCGAGCGCCAGCTCGGTCTGCAGGGCCTTGCCCGCGGCGACCACGTGGACATCGGCCGGAGCGATCTCCTTGGGCCAGCACAGGCCCTGCTCGTCCGCCGACTGCTCGGCCAGCGCGGCCACCGCGCGGGAGACGCCGATGCCGTACGAGCCCATGGTCACGCGGACCGGCTTGCCCTGCTGGCCGAGGACGTCGAGCTGGAAGGTGTCGGCGTACTTGCGGCCGAGCTGGAAGATGTGGCCGATCTCGATGGCGCGGTCCAGCTTGAGGCCGGTGCCGCACTGGGGGCAGGGGTCGCCCTCTTCCACCACGACGACGTCCAGGTAGTCGTCGACCTCGAAGTCCCGGCCGGCGACGACGTTCTTCGCGTGCGTGTTGACCTTGTTGGCGCCGGTGATCCAGGCCGTGCCGGGCGCGACGCGCGGGTCGGCGATGTAGCGGACCTTCTCCAGGCCCTGCGGGCCCACGTAGCCGCGTACCAGGTCGTCGCGGCCCTCGAAGTCCTCGGCCGTGACGAGTTCGACGACGGCGGGGGCGAGGTGCTCGCCCAGCTTGCCGAGGTCGACCTCGCGGTCGCCGGGGACGCCGACGGCGACGATCTCGCCGTCGACCTTGACCAGGAGGTTCTTGAGGGTGGCGGAGGCCGGGACAGCGAGGTGCTCGGCGAGTGTCTCGATGGTCGGGGTGTCGGGGGTGTCGAGCTCCTCGACCGGGCCGTGCTCGGCCTCCACGGGCGTCAGCTTGAAGGTGACGGCCTCCGTGTTGGCCGCGTAGTCGCAGGCCGGGCAGTCGACGAAGGTGTCCTCACCGGCGGCGGCGGGGGCCAGGAACTCCTCGGAGGCCGAGCCGCCCATGGCGCCCGAGACGGCCGACACGATGCGGTAGTCGAGGCCGAGGCGGGCGAAGATCTTCTGGTAGGCGGCGCGGTGCAGCGCGTACGACTCGGCGAGGCCCTCGTCCGTGGTGTCGAAGGAGTACGAGTCCTTCATCTGGAACTCGCGGCCACGCAGGACGCCCGAACGGGGACGCGCCTCGTCGCGGTACTTGGTCTGGATCTGGTAGAGCATGACCGGCAGGTCCTTGTACGAGGCCACCTGGTCCTTCACCACCAGGGTGAAGATCTCCTCGTGGGTCGGGCCGAGCAGGTACTCGCCGCCCTTGCGGTCCTTGAGGCGGAAGAGGAGGTCGCCGTACTCCTCCCAGCGGGCCGACGCCTCGTACGGCTCCTTGGGGAGCAGGGCGGGCAGCAGGACTTCCTGGGCGCCGATCGCGTCCATCTCCTCGCGGACCACCCGGGAGATGTTGTCGAGGACCTTCTTGCCCAGCGGCAGCCAGGTCCAGATGCCCGCGGAGTTGCGGCGCACGTAGCCGGCGCGGACGAGCAGCTTGTGGCTGAGCGTCTCGGCGTCTGCCGGGTCGTCACGCAGTGTCTTGACCATCAAACGGGACATGCGCTGGACCTGGGCCATGGTTCTCGACTCCTGCTGCGTAAGGGTGATGGGAGCGAGGTTAGCCGGGCGGTCCATCCCGGTGGAAATCGGTTGGCGCGTGGGAGGGGCCAGGAGGCACCCCGCACGGGGTCAACGTCTGCGCAGCGGCAAGGGGGCGCCCATGACGGCGTACGGCTTCGGCGCGCTGGGGAAGAGGACCTGCCGCGCGAGGTCCTCGTAGCCCAGCGAGTGGTAGAGACCGCGGGCCGGGCTGTCGGTGTCGATCGCGGAGAGGATCGAGCGGGGTTCCGCGGCGGTGTCCGTGATGCCGGTGATCAGGCCGCGGCCGATCCCGTGATTCTGGTAGTGGGGGTGGACGTGCAGTTCGGTGATCACGAAGGAGTGGTCGAGCCAGCCGTCGCGGCCCTGAGCGCGCAGATACGGCTCGACGACGGTGGACCACCAGTGCGTACGGTCGTTGGGCATGCCGTAGACGAAGCCGACGAGCCGTCCGTCGACCGTCGTCGCGCCGAGCGCGCGGGCTCCCGGGTAGGCGAGGTGGCGCAGCACGATATGACGGCGTACGGCGATCTCGTCGGCGCCGAGTCCGAAGGCGAGGGCCTGAACGGCAAGTGCCTCGTCGACGCGCGCGGCGAGATCCAGCGGGCCGACGACCACGTTGTCGGGGTTGCGGGGGCCCTGACCGGGAAAGCGCACCATGCCGGGAGACTACAGGTCATGTCCGAGCGTCTGAGCGGCCCTTCGAACGGGCGGCTAGAAGAGCACGCTCATGAACGCACCGACTTCCTGGAAGCCCACGCGGCGGTAAGTCGCCCTGGCCGCCGTGTTGAAGTCGTTGACGTACAGGCTGACCACGGGGGCGACATCGGCGAGCGCGTACCGCATGACGGCGGCCATGCCGGGGGCGGCGAGGCCCTGGCCCCGGTACTCGGGCGCGACCCAGACGCCCTGGATCTGGCAGGCCTGTGTGGTGGCGGCGCCGATCTCCGCCTTGAAGACGACCTTGCCGTTCTGGTCGAGACGGGCGAACGACCGTCCGGCGCCGACGAGTTCGGCCACCCGTGCCTGGTAGAGCAGCCCACCGTCGCCGGCGAGCGGCGAGACGCCGACCTCCTCGGTGAACATCGCCACGCACGCCGGCATGATCGTCTCCATCTCGTCCTTGCGGATGCGGCGGACGTAGGGATCCGGTGCGATGTCGGCGGGGAGCCGGTCGGTGATCATCAGCGGCTGGTGGCGGCGGACCTCGCGGGCCGGGCCCCAGCTCGGTTCGAGCAGCCGCCAGAGCTGGGTGGTGGGTTCGGCGGGGCCGACGATCGAGGAGCAGCGCCGGCCGGCCCTTCTCGCCCGGTCGGCGAAACCGCGCACGGCACGGGGGGTGGCGCAGATCGGAACCAGGTTGGCGCCCGCGTAGCACAGGGAGCGCAGCATGCCGTCCTCGTACCAGCCCCACATCTCGCCGCCGAGCCGCCAGGGGTCGAGGCCGGCGATCTGTACCCGGGAAGCGACGAAGGCGTTTGCCACCGGCTCGCGGTCGAGGACGGCGAGCGCGGCGTCCAGGTCACTCGGTTCGAGGACCCTGGTGGTGGTCTGGGTCAACACGTGCGGGGGCCTCACCATACGGTCTGCTGATCTCCGCACTGTACCTGGCGAGGTTGGGCCGCGCCGCCGGTTGGGCGGGACGGGGTCTCTTCGCCCCCTCCGCCCCTGCCCGTCCCGTACACCTGGGGAACTGCCGCCCCCAGAACCCGCGCCATCGGCCTGAACTGCCTCGTCCGCGAACGCCGGACGGGCCGAAGATCTTCAGCCGGCCACCGACACCGAGGGCTCGCCCGAAGCGATTCCCTCCGCCTCCATCTGCTCGGCGATCTTCATCGCCTCCTCGATGAGGGTCTCGACGATCTTCGATTCGGGGACGGTCTTGATGACCTCGCCCTTGACGAAGATCTGGCCCTTGCCGTTGCCGGAGGCGACGCCGAGGTCGGCCTCGCGGGCCTCGCCGGGGCCGTTCACCACGCAGCCCATGACGGCGACGCGCAGCGGGACCTCCATGCCGGTGAGGCCGGCGGTGACTTCCTCGGCCAGCTTGTACACGTCGACCTGGGCGCGGCCGCAGGACGGGCAGGAGACGATCTCCAGGCCGCGCTGCTTGAGGTTCAGGGATTCCAGGATCTGGAGGCCGACCTTGACCTCCTCGGCGGGCGGCGCCGAGAGGGAGACCCGGATCGTGTCGCCGATGCCCTCGGAGAGCAGGGCGCCGAAGGCGACGGCCGACTTGATCGTGCCCTGGAAGGCGGGGCCTGCCTCCGTCACGCCCAGGTGGAGGGGGTAGTCGCAGGCGGCGGCCAGCTGACGGTACGCGTTGACCATGACCACCGGGTCGTTGTGCTTGACCGAGATCTTGATGTCGCGGAAGTCGTGCTCCTCGAAGAGGGACGCCTCCCAGAGGGCGGACTCGACGAGCGCCTCGGGCGTCGCCTTGCCGTACTTCTGGAGCAGTCGCCTGTCGAGTGAGCCGGCGTTGACGCCGATCCGGATCGGGGTGCCGGTGTCCTTCGCGGCCCGCGCGATCTCCTTGACCTGGTCGTCGAACTGCTTGATGTTGCCGGGGTTGACGCGGACGGCCGCGCAGCCCGCCTTGATCGCCGCGAAGACGTACTTCGGCTGGAAGTGGATGTCGGCGATGACGGGGATCTGGGACTTGCGGGCGATGGTCGCGAGGGCGTCGGCGTCGTCCTGCGTGGGGCAGGCGACGCGGACGATCTGGCAGCCGGACGCGGTCAGCTCGGCGATCTGCTGGAGCGTGGCCCCGATGTCCGACGTACGCGTCGTCGTCATCGACTGCACCGAGACGGGTGCGTCTCCACCCACGGCCACGGTTCCGACCTGGATCTGCCGGCTCTTGCGGCGCTCGGCCAGCTTGGTCGGAACGGACGGCATGCCGAGAGAAATCGCAGTCATCTGCTGTGCAACCCCAAGTTGTGGATCAAGGTCCCGGAATCGTGGGCTCCAGGCTTCGAGATTACGGCACGGGCACACGCGCGAGCACATCCCGCCCCTAAACCCACCCAATGGAAGGCGGCCGGACACCCAGGGTGCCCGGCCGCCGAAAACAGTGCCTTGCTAGGAGATTTTCACCGGGTTGACCACGTCCGCGATGAGCACCAGGATCGTGAAGCAGACGAAGATCCCGGCCACCACGTAGGCGACGGGCATCAGCTTCGCCACGTCGAACGGACCGGGGTCGGGCCGCCTCAGCACCTTCGCCGTGTTGCGCCGCAGCGCCTCCCACAGCGCCCCCGCGATGTGCCCGCCGTCGAGCGGGAGCAGCGGGAGCATGTTGAACAGGAAGAGGGAGAGGTTGAAGCCGGCGACCAGCAGCAGCATCATCGCGACCTGCTGCGAGGGCGGGATGTCGAGGGTGAAGACCTCGCCGCCGACGCGGGCCGCGCCGACCACGCCCATCGGGGAGTCGGCCTTGCGCGGGCCGTCGCCGAAGGCCGCGTTCCACAGGTCGGGGACCTTGCCGGGCAGCGCGACCAGCGACTCGACGCCGTTCTGCATCATGTCGCCCATGCGGTTCACGGACTGCCCGAGGGACTGCTGGACGATGCCGGAGGCGGGCGTGAAGCCGAGGAAGCCGGCGTACACGTACTTGCCCTCGACATAGCCGCCGTTGCCGTCGGTCTTGCTGACCTGGTTCTTTATCAGGTGGGCGGTCAGGTCGACCTTCTGGCCCTTGCGCTCGACGGTGATGGTGACGTCCTTGCCGGGATTGGCGCGGATGTCGGACTGGAGGGTCGACCAGTCGTCGACCGCCTTGCCGTTGAACGCGACGATCTTGTCGCCGCCCTTGAGGCCCGCGGCCTTGGCGGGCGCGGCCTGATCGCTCGACTCGCACTTGGAGCGGTTCTCGCTCTGCTGGATGACGCAGTCCGAGACCTTGCCGACCGTGGTGGTCTGGGTCTGGACGCCGAACGTCATCATCACGCCGAGGAAGATCGCGACGGCGAGGATGAGGTTCATGAAGGGGCCCGCGAACATCACGATCACGCGCTTCCACGGCTTGCGCGTGTAGAAGAGGCGGGTCTCGTCGCCGGGCTTGAGCTCCTCGAAGGCGGCCGACCTGGCGTCCTCGATCATGCCGCGGAAGGGGGAGGTCGACCGGGCCTCGATCCTGCCGCCGGGGCCGGGCGGGAACATGCCGATCATGCGGATGTAGCCGCCGAGCGGGACCGCCTTCACCCCGTACTCGGTCTCGCCCTTCTTGCGCGACCAGATGGTCGGCCCGAAGCCGACCATGTACTGCGGCACGCGGATGCCGAAGAGCTTGGCCGTCGACAGATGTCCCAGCTCGTGCCAGGCGATCGAGATGAGCAGGCCGACCGCGAAGACGACTATGCCGAGGATCATCATCAGGGTCGTCATGCACGAGCCTCCGCGGTTGTCGTCTGTGCCGTCAGTTCCCGGGCCCGGGCGCGCGCCCAGGTCTCCGCTTCGAGGACGTCCGCGACGGTCAGAGAAGTTCCCGTGTCCGGGGTGCCGTGTTCCTCGACCACCCGTGTCACGGTCTCCATGATCCCGTTGAACGGCAGGGTGCCGTTCAGGAACGCGTCCACGCACTCCTCGTTGGCCGCATTGAACACTGCCGGAGCCGTGCCCGCGAGCCGCCCGACGTGCCGGGCGAGCCCGACCGAGGGGAACGCGTCGGTGTCGAGCGGGAAGAACTCCCAGCTCGACGCCTTGGTCCAGTCGAACGCGGGCGCCGCGTCCGGGACGCGCTCGGGCCAGCCGAGGCCGATGGCGATCGGCCCGCGCATGTCGGGGGGCGTCGCCTGGGCGATCGTCGATCCGTCCGTGAATTCCACCATCGAGTGGACATACGACTGCGGGTGCACGACCACCTCAATCCGATCGAAGGGAATGTCGTAGAGGAGGTGCGCCTCGATGACTTCCAGTCCCTTGTTGACCAGGGTGGCGGAGTTGATGGTGATGACCGGTCCCATGGCCCAGGTGGGGTGGGCCAGGGCGGCCTCGGGGGTGACATGGGCCAGTTCCGATTTCGTACGTCCCCGGAAGGGGCCCCCGGAGGCGGTCACGACGAGTTTGCGCACGTCGGCGCGGGTGCCCGAGGCGAGCGCCTGGAACAGGGCGGCGTGCTCGGAGTCGACCGGGATGATCTGGCCCGGCTTGGCGAGCGCCTTCACCAGCGGGCCGCCGACGATGAGCGACTCCTTGTTGGCGAGCGCGAGGGTGCGGCCCGCCTCCAGGGCGGCGAGGGTGGGCGCGAGGCCGATGGAACCGGTGATGCCGTTCAGCACGGTGTGGCAGTCGGAGGCGGCGACCTGGGTGGCGGCGTCAGCCCCGGCAAGGATCTCCGGGAGCGGCTCCCCCGCTCCGTACCGCGCTGTCAGGGCCTCGCGCAGCGCCGGGACCACGTCCTCGCGCGCGACGGCGACCGTTCGCACCCGCAGCCGGTGGGCCTGCTCCGCGAGGAGTCCCACCCTGCCGCCGGCGGCGGAGAGCCCGGTGACCCGGAACCGGTCGGGGTTGCGCAGCACGAGGTCGATGGCCTGGGTGCCGATCGAGCCGGTGGAGCCGAGGATCACGACATCCCGGACTCCGTCCACGGGGTCGAAGACGAGATGCGGATCAGCGAGGGGGGCTGGACTGTCGCTCATCCCCCCATTGTGGCCGTAGCGCGTCCCCGGCAGGACAGGGCTCCCCTTTTCTCGCCGCATTCCCGCTCCGAGCTCTCTCGCATTACCACCCCGAGGCACCAGGGGAGGCAACATCCCCCTTTGTGAATCCGGCGTGAAGATCATGTGATAACACTTCATCCCTGGCCGGTGGACGACCGGCCGGTGGACGACACCCTGGGGGGTTCTCATGCGGATACGCGCTGCCCTGCCCGCGCTCGCGGGCGCCGTGGCACTGACGGGCACGTTTCTTCTCAGCACTCCGGCTCAGGCGGCCGGCGGTGTGACGATCTACCACGTCTGGTTCGACAGCCCGGGCTCGGACAACCGCTCCAACTCGAGCCTCAACGGCGAGTGGGTGCAGATCAAGAACACCAGCTCCTCGGCGATCTCGCTCAAGGGCTGGATCCTGAAGGACCTCGCGAACCACAAGTACACCTTCCCCAACGTGAAGATCGGGGCGGGCAAGACGATGAAGGTGCACACGGGCAGCGGCACGGACACCGCGTCGAACAAGTACCAGGGCCGCCGCGCGTACGTCTGGAACAACACCAGCGACACCGCCACGCTCACCAGGGCGAGCGGCTCCAAGGTCGACTCGTGCTCGTGGACGACGCGGGATCCGAGCGACAAGTACTGCTGACCCCCGGTCAGCTCCTGCGGCGGCGCAGCGCCTTGGACCTGCCAGGACGCGCGCCGCCGTGCCGCTCGGGCGGGTGGGCGCACGCCCCGTCTCCGCGCCCGGCGCCGTGGCGCCGAGGTTCAAGACGGCGCACTCCGCCGTCCCCGTCGCCGTTCCGCTCACCGGTGACGCACGACTTCGGCGCGGCAGACGGCGGAATGGGCGCGGGGACGGCAGCGCGTTCCTGGCAGAAGGG
Organism: Streptomyces sp. NPDC058246; assembly: GCF_042881985.1. Taxonomy (NCBI): domain Bacteria; kingdom Bacillati; phylum Actinomycetota; class Actinomycetes; order Kitasatosporales; family Streptomycetaceae; genus Streptomyces; species Streptomyces sp. NPDC058246. The sequence continues at coordinate 46,503 of NZ_JBHVWZ010000013.1, forward strand.
TCAGCGAATGGGGCGGTGGACGTTCTCCCTCTTACTCGGGCCGGGCGTCGCGTCGGCGATCCACGGGCCTTCTCCGGACGGGTCGATGATGCCCTCCTCCAGCCAGGTGTACGTGCCCGACAGGACGCCCTTGACCACCTTGCGGTCGAGGTCGTCGGTGTTGGTCCACAGGCGCGCGAAGAGTTCGTCGACGCGGATGCGGGACTGCCGGCAGAAGGCGTCGGCGAGTTGGTAGGCCTCGCGGCCGTGCTCCCCGGTGGTGCGCAGGTGTTCGGCCCGGACACAGGCCGCGCTCATCGCGAAGAGTTCGGCACCGATGTCGACGATCCGGCCGAGGAAGCCCTGCTTGGTCTCCATCCGGCCCTGCCAGCGCGACATGGCGTAGAAGGTGGAGCGGGCGAGCTTGCGCGCGCTGCGTTCGACGTAGCGCAGGTGCGGGGAGAGGTCCACCTGCTGGTTGAACTCGTGGAACGACCGCGGGAGTTGGCCCGCCCCTGTCACCAGCTTCGGCAGCCACTTGGCGTAGAAGACTCCGGCGTTCGCGCCCGCCTTCGCCTTGTCCGAGAGGGACTTGTCGGGGTCGATGAGGTCACCGGCGACCGAGAGATGGGCGTCGACGGCCTCGCGGGCGATCAGCAGGTGCATGATCTCCGTGGAGCCTTCGAAGATGCGGTTGATGCGCAGGTCGCGCAGGATCTGCTCGGCCGGGACCGCCCGCTCCCCGCGCGCGGCGAGCGACTCGGCGGTCTCGAAGCCGCGGCCGCCGCGGATCTGGACCAGTTCGTCGGCCATCAGCCAGGCCATCTCGGAGCCGTACAGCTTGGCGAGGGCGGCCTCGATGCGGATGTCGTTGCGGTCCTCGTCGGCCATCTGCGAGGACAGGTCGAGGACGGCCTCCAGCGCGAAGGTGGTGGCGGCGATGAAGGAGATCTTCGAGCCGACGGCCTCGTGGAAGGCGACCGGCTTGCCCCACTGCTCGCGGGCGGCGGACCACTCGCGGGCGATCTTCAGGCACCACTTGCCCGCGCCCACGCACATCGCGGGCAGCGAGAGCCGGCCCGTGTTGAGGGTGGTCAGGGCGATCTTGAGACCCGCACCCTCCGGGCCGATGCGGTTCGCGGCGGGGACCCGGACCTGGTGGAAGCGGGTGACGCCGTTCTCCAGACCGCGCAGGCCCATGAAGGCGTTGCGGTGCTCGACGGTGACGCCCTCGGAGCCGGCCTCCACCACGAACGCCGTGATGCCGCCCTTGTGGCCCTCGGACTTCGGGACGCGCGCCATGACGACGAGGAGGTCCGCGACGACGCCGTTGGTCGTCCAGAGTTTCACTCCGTCGAGGATGTAGTCGTCGCCGTCCGGCACGGCGGCCGTGGCGAGCCGTGCCGGGTCGGAGCCGACGTCCGGCTCGGTCAGCAGGAAGGCCGTGATGTCGGTGCGGGCGCAGCGCGGCAGGAAGGTGTCCTTCTGCTCCGGGGTGCCGAAGAGCTTCAGCGGCTGCGGTACGCCGATCGACTGATGCGCGGACAGCAGCGCGCCGATCGCCGGGCTCGCGGAGCCGACCAGGGCCAGCGCCTTGTTGTAGTACACCTGGGTGAGGCCGAGGCCGCCGTACTTGGTGTCGATCTTCATGCCGAGGGCGCCGAGCTCCTTGAGCCCGTCGATGACCTCGTCGGGGATCTGCGCCTCGCGCTCGATGCGGGCCGAGTCGATCTTCGTCTCGCAGAAGTCGCGCAGCTTGGCGAGGAACTCCTCGCCGCGCTGCGCGGCCTCGTCGGCCGGCATCGGGTGCGGATGGATCAGATCAAGCCGGAAGCGGCCGAGGAACAGCTCCTTGGCGAAGCTGGGCTTGCGCCAGTCCTGTTCGCGCGCTGCCTCGGCGACCTGTCGGGCCTCACGTTCGGTGACTGTGGGCTGGTGGGGTGTTGCGGACATGAGGCTCACCTCGCCGCGAATAGGGATCTTGGGCTCGTACGCCGTTCTCCGGCGCGATCGTTACCGACCGGTGCTACTCGATCGTATGTACCCGATTCGGGGTGACCCCACCAGTCCTCGCGCAGCGTTCGGCCCAATGCGCGCCCCCTGAGGGTCAAAGCCTGCGGCGGACCAGGGCCTGGGTGAAGTCGTCCAGATCGAGGTCGACCTCGGTGGTGTGCGCACGGCGGACGAAGGAGTACACCTTCCGGCCGGTGTCGCCCGCTGTCCTCGGCCGCCCTGGCGATCGTGACGCGTGGTGGCCGCGAGGGCGAGCGTGGAGGCGGCCGTCGTCTTCGCCTGCTCGGAGAGGCGCGGACGACGGTGTTGCGTCGGGGGGCCTTCCGGGGGACGGTCGGTGGGCGCGCCCCTCAGTGGCCACCGACCGTCCCCCGGAAGGACGCCCCGAGCCTTCAAGAATTTCGTTGTCGAAGCGCTTCGACAACTATGGACACGACTTCCTCCACCGAGCTAGTGTCGAGCCACCCTCACTCGCCCCTGTCCGCAATACGCGCACTGTCGAAGCGCTTCACAAGCTTGGAGAGCCGGATGGTCACCCTCGCCGAGGTCGCCCAGCACGCCGGAGTCTCGGCGAGCACGGTGAGCTATGTCCTCAGCGGCAAGCGGTCCATCTCCGCGGGCACCCGGCTGCGGGTCGAGCGGAGCATCCAGGAGCTCGGCTACCACCCGAACGCGGGCGCCCGGGCCCTGGCGAGCAGCCGGTCCAACATCATCGCGCTGATGATTCCGCTCCGCACCGACATGTACGTACCCGTGATGATGGAGATCGCCATCGCGGTGGCGACCAACGCCCGCACCCATGGGTACGACGTGCTGCTGCTCACCGGCGAGGAGGGTCCCGACGCGGTCCGCCGGGTCACCGGCAGCGGGCTCGCCGACGCGATGATCCTGATGGACGTCGAACTCGACGACGAGCGGCTGCCGTTGCTGCGCGAGACGGATCAGCCGTCCGTACTCATCGGGCTGCCCGCCGACACCTCCGGACTGACCTGTGTCGACCTCGACTTCGGCGCGACGGGCGCGCTGTGCGCCGACCATCTGGCGACGCTCGGCCACCGTGACATCGCTGTCATCGGCGAGGCGCCCGCGGTCTACGAGCGGCACACCGGATTCGCCGAGCGCACGCTCGAAGGACTCCGGTCCCGTTCACGGGAGTTGGGCCTGCGCGTGCTGCACCGCCCCTGCGAGGGCGGGTACGACGCGATGGCCCTGACGCTCGCCCGGGTCTTCGACGAGCGTCCGGGCACCACGGGCTTCGTCGTGCAGAACGAGTCCGCGGTCGAGCCGCTGCTCGCGCTGCTGCGCCGGCAGGGCCGCGCCGTGCCCGAGGACGTGTCGGTGATCGCGATCTGCCCGGACCAGGTCGCCACCCAGGCCTCGGTGCGGCTGACCTCGGTCGCCATCCCCGCGCAGGAGATGGGCCGGCACGCCGTGGAGCAGCTGATCGCCAAGCTCGACGGGCACGGCAAGGACGACGTCGTGCTGATCGCCCCCGAGTTGACGGTCCGGGCGAGCACGGGCCCGGCTCCGACCGTCTGACCCTCGGCGCCCCGCCGTGGGCGCCGCGCCGCCGGACACCCGGCACCCGCCCCGGGGCGCCGCAACGCCAGACCGCGCAACACGCGGCACACCACGTCGTACGCCCTGCCACGGGGCGCCGCCCACCACGCGCCACCCACCACGACACCCCACCACGCCACCCACCACGTCCAACGCCCCGCCGCGGGGCGCCGTACACCGAGCCGTACGTCCTTCCAAGGGTCCGGCACCGATGAGCCGCGCCCTTCGGGTGAGGGCACCTGAGGGCACCCACCCTGTCCCGGCCCGCCAGAGCCGCGCCGGGTCACTTCGCCACTCCTTACTCCAGGAGCACCCCACGTGAATCAGCCTGCCGAAAACCAGTCCGCTGAAGGCGCGGTCAGCCTCGCGCAGTCCTCCCCGACCCTCGGCACGTTCCGCGAGCGGGACGGCGCACTGGAGTGGAGCGGCCGTCAGGAGACCGTCCGCGTCGAGCCGTGGGGGCCGGACGCGGTCCGGGTCCGCGCGCGCCTCGGCGGCCCGGTGCTCGAAGCACTCCCCGGCGCGCTCCTCGACGAGCCCCCCTCGACCTCGTACACCGTCAAGATCGAGGACGGGCAGGGGCAGTTGACGGTCGGCGCGCTGACCGTGTGCGTCAGTGCCGAGGGACAGCTGCGCTTCGTCCGCACGGCGGACGGCACGGACATCCTCGCCGAGGAACGCGCCCACTTCTGGTGGCCGGGCGCGCGCCTCTACACGCCCACCGGGAACGGCCACCACCGTCTGGAGCAGCGTTTCGCGGCGTACGAGGGCGAGAAGCTGTACGGGCTCGGGCAGCACCAGCACGGGCTGTTCGACCAGAAGGGCGCGGTCCTGGACCTGGTCCAGCGCAACGCCGAGGTGAGCGTCCCGGTGCTCGTCTCCAGCCGCGGCTACACCTTCCTGTGGAACAACCCGGCCATCGGCAGGGTGGAACTCGCGGGCAACGGCACCCGCTGGGTCGCCGACTCCGCTCGTCAGCTGGACTACTGGATCACGGCGGGCACCCCCGCCGACGGTCAGCGCCGCTACAGCGCCGTCACCGGCCGTACGCCGATGCTGCCCGCGTGGGCGGCCGGCTTCTGGCAGTGCAAGCTGCGCTACCGCACCCAGGACGAACTGCTGGGCGTGGCCCGCGAGTACAGACGCCGGGGCCTGCCGCTGTCCGCCATCGTCTGCGACTTCTTCCACTGGACCCACCTGGGCGACTGGAAGTTCGACCCGGCGGAGTGGCCGGACCCGGCGGCGATGCGGCGGGAGCTGGCGGAACTCGGCGTCAAGCTGGTCGTGTCGGTCTGGCCGTCGGTGTCCCCCCTCTCGGAGAACCATCACCTCATGGAACAGCGCGGCTACTTCATCGGCACCGAGTACGGGCCGATGGCGCACGCCGACTGGCCCGACAAAGAGGTCGCCTCCACCGTCCAGGTGGCCTTCTACGACGCGACGAACCCGCAGGCGCGCGACTTCCTCTGGTCGCGGGTGAAGGACAACTACCTCGACCCGTACGGGATCACGGCCTTCTGGCTGGACGCCTGCGAGCCGGAGCTGAAACCGGGCTTCCAGGAGAACCTGCGCTACCACGGGGGCCCGGGCCTGGAGGTGGGCAACCTCTACCCCCGCGAGAACGCCCGCACCTTCTACGAGGGCCTGCTGGCCGCCGGGGAGAGCGAAGTCGTCACGCTCAACCGCTCGGCGTGGGCGGGCAGTCAGCGCTACGGCGCCGCCCTGTGGTCCGGCGACATCGGCACCGACTTCGCGACCCTGCGCCGCCAGATCGCCGCCGGCCTCAACACCGCGCTCTCCGGCATCCCTTGGTGGAACACCGACATCGGCGGCTTCCACGGCGGCGACCCGGACGATCCGGCCTACCGCGAGGTCATGGTCCGCTGGTTCCAGTTCGGCACGCTGTCCCCGCTGATGCGCCTGCACGGCTTCCGCGATCCCGGCATGCCACTCGGCCCCGACATGACCGGCGGCCCGAACGAGGTCTGGTCGTACGGCGAGGAGGCCGGCGCCATCCTGGAGAAGTACCTGCGGCTGCGCGAGCGCCTGAAGCCGTACGTCCTGAAGGTGATGCGGGAGGCCCACGAGGAGGGACTTCCGGTGCTGCGGCCGCTGTTCCTGGAGTTCCCGGACGACCCGGCCGCCTGGCCGGTGGACGACGCGTACCTCTTCGGCCCCGACCTCCTCGTCGCGCCGGTCCTCACCGCGGGCGCGACGGCCCGCACGGCGTACCTCCCGGCGGGCTCGTTCTGGACGGACGCGTGGACGGGTGAGACGTACGAAGGCGGCTCGGCCGTGACGGTCGACGCCCCGCTGGACCGCATTCCGCTGTTCCTGCGGGACGGGGCGCGGCTGCCCGTGGCCGAATAGCCGAGTGCGGCCGGTCCCCCGTGAGGGGCTGGCCGCACTCTCATCCGCGGATCAACTGCTGCTGACCGTCAGGTTGTTGGCGGCGAAGTCGAGGCCGCCCGAGGACGAGGTGATCTCGAAGCCGAACTGCACGTCGCCGATGGTCTCGTCGCCGAACCAGCCCTTGGTGTCCTTGATCCACTTCAGGATCGGCAGGACGTTCACCGTGCCGGAGCTGGAGTTCGAGGTGCGCACGAAGGAGAAGACCTCGTTGGCACCGTTGTCGCCCTTGTAGACGGTCCAGGTGTGACCGCCCAGCGTCACGTTGCCCTGCGAGGTGCCGAGGGGTCCGACGGCGCCGGTCCTGTTGACCCAGAGCATGATCTCGTAGTCATAGTCCGTGTCCCAGATGTCGTACGACGTGTTGTACGCGCCGGACGACGGGACCGTGACGTTGTAGCTGCTGGAGAGCGAGCCGAGTGAGGTGATCGACTTGTTGATCACCTTCTTGGAGTTGGGGTAGGACTTGATGCCGCCGGTGTTCGGGTGGTTCGCCCACACGCCCCAGCTGGTTCCGGAGTTGGCCCAGATGCACTGGCTGCCGGCGCCGGAGCCCCAGATGTTGTTGTAGAGCGTGTAGCCGTTCAGGGTGGTGTTGCCCCACTGGTCGCAGGAGTTCCAGACGGCCGCCTGGGCGGGGGCGGAGGCGAGGCCGACGGTGGCGCCCAACGCGAGGGCGGGGGCCAGCATCGCCTTGGTGATCCTGCTCAGCGTGCGTGTTGCCATGGTGTCCCTTCCATGGGTGGGGGGAGTTGCGGGGGTCACCACGCCCCCAGGGTGAGGACGTGGTCTTCTCCGGCGACGAGGTCGAGTGGTGCGGCGCCGAGGGAAGTCCGGACTTCGATGCGGTGGGTACGGGCGGGGCGGATGACCGCGGTGGCTTCGCGCGGGCTCCAGGTGAGGTCGATCTCCGCCCCGAACCGCGTGCGGACGCCACGTAGCCGGCCCGTCGGGTACGCCGCCGGAAGCGCGGGCAGCAGCACCAGCCGTTCGGGCGTCGACTGGACGAGCATCTCGATCAGCACGGCGGGCAACGTGTGGGCGGCGTCCGCGTTGTAGACGTGCCGGTTCGGGTAGTGCGCGCTCATCAGGGAAGTGTGGAAGTAGTCCCCGGCCAGGACGTTGTCGAGGGCTCCCGCCACCCGGGCCCCGTCCCTGAGCCGGGCCGCCACCAGGGCGTGGTGGAGGTGACCGTGCGCGGAGTCGTTCTCGGTGCCGCGCAGCTCGAGCGCGCGATGGGCCGCCGCGGCGAGCTCCGGGGTGTCGTACGGGTTGATCTCGTCGAGCGGCCAGACGCCGTAGAGGTGGCTGAGATGCCGGTGGTCATAGGTGTCGTCGAGGCCGGGCCAGGCCCATTCGGCGAGGGCGCCCTCGGCGTTGACGCGGTGCGGCGGCAGCCGGCCGGCGAGCGCGCGCCAGCGCTCGGCGTCCTCGGTTCCGGGGTGGTAGCCGGCCGCGGTGCGCAGCGCGTGCCGGGCCGCGGAGAGGTCCATGGCGGCGTTGAGGGTGACCCAGCCGGCGTTCGCGGGCCGGTTCTCCGGGGAGTACGACGGCACGATCACGAGTTGGCCGGCGTCGTCGGTGCGGGTGAGGAAGTCCTCGTAGAAGTACGCCACTTCGGCGAGGGCCGCGCCGAGGCGCGGGTCGCGTGCGCCGCCGGTCTCGTCGTGGTCCACGAGAGGCTTGAGGAGCCAGTCGGCGCCGGCGGTCCACACGTGCAGCGGGTACTCACGGCTGAGGTGGTGGACAAGAGCGGACTCGCCGTCGGTGTGCGCGGGAGCGACGACACCACGGGTGCCGAAGACCGTGCGGGCGTTCTCGCGCCAGTGGGTCAACTGGCCGTGGATCAGGGCGGCATGGGCCTCGGTGACCTCCGGGAGTGCGGCTGCGGCGGCCGACGCGGTCTGGAGGTTGAGATTGGCGTCCGTGGTGAACGCCCCGGACCATGCCGTGTCCCAGTCACCGGTCCACAGCCCGGTCAGCCGCGGCGGCAGCGTCCCGGCGGCGGACAGCAGGTGATAGCGGCCCGCCGCGAAGAGCCGCTCCAGGAGGGCGGGGCTCTTGGGCCGGCGGAGCAACTCCGAGCCGGGGAGCGCGCGTTCGGCGTCGTCGGCGTGCAGGTCGAGGGCGGTGCGGAGGTAGGCGGAGCGGTGGAGGGCGGTGTGGCGGGCGAGGAGACGGGCGTAGCCGAAGGCGTCGGGGCCGGGGTCGGTGCCGGCGTGGCCGTCGCGCCGGGGCAGCAGGGCGCGCAGTGCGCGGGCCTCGGCCAGGACGTCCAGCTCCCCGGCGTGCCGCCGTACCCGCGTGAGCAGGAGCAGCGAGCGCGCGCCCTCGACCCGTACGCCGGGGAGCGCGGCCCGGGTCGGTCCGTCGGTGACGACCAGCGTCACTCCGGTGTACGCCAGGCCGCTGTCCGGGTAGCGGGCGCGCAGCGTGAGGAGGGCGCCGTCCGGGGCCAGGACGGCACTGTGCCCCACCGTCAGACCGGTGGGCGCACCCGGCAGCCGGTGGTCGAGCGTCACCTCGACGGTGAGGTCGGACTCCGTCACGTACTGGACCACGACATCGTCGGCGCGGGAGACGAAGACCTCGCTGCGCCAGCTGCCGCACTCGGCGCCGACGACGCCGGTGCTGAAGTCGACCTCGCGCCGGTACCCGGACCACTCCGCGGCCGGACGGCGCAGTCGCACCTGGAAGGCGGGGTGGTAGGGCTGCACCCACAGCAGCGGCCGCCCGTCGGTGAAATCCTCCCCCGCCGTGACGTCTCCGGCCAGCAACCGGTCCTGAACTTCGGCGAGCCGCCCGGCGAGAGCGGGTGGGCGCGCCTGCGCGCTGCCGTTCGGACAGACCAGACGGTGATGGTTGACGATGACGCGGTCACTGTTCGGATCACCGAACACCATGGCGCCGTGGGTGCCGTTCCCGCTCAGGAAGGCGTCCTCCCAGCGGGCGGCGGGCAGTGGCTCCCAGGTGCCGCGGGCGGGCGCGCTCATGGGGCTTCCTCCAGTACGACCACGCCGTACCGGCCCAGCTCCACGGTCTTGGCGACGTCGGCGCCGGTGAGCAGGTCGCGAAGGCGGCCGGGCACCGAGACGGTGACCGCGTCCCGCCCGTGGTTGAGGAGGAACAGCAGCCCGCCCCGGCGTACGGCCTCCACACCGGCGGGAAGGCCGTCCAGCGGCGGCCGGACCCCCGCGTCCTCCGCGATCCGGGCCAGCAGGTCGCGCAGCGCCTCGGGCTCGGGAAGCGTGGAGACGTACCAGGCACCGCCCCTGCGGAGCACGGCCGGCAGCCCGTGCAGCTCGCCGCCCTCGTACCGGGCCGCCGCGACGCCGTCCTCGGCCTCGATCTCCTCGGACCACAGAGTGCCGCGGAAGCCCTCGCACTCGGCGGTCGACCCCGCGTCCAACGGCCACCACTCGTGCAGGGTGCGGATGCCGAACAGTTCGCGCAGCCGCGCGTCCATGCCGCCGGGCCGGACCCGGTCGTCCTCGTCGGCGACTCCGGTGAGGAATCCGCAGACGAGGGTGCCCCCGCCGCGTACGTACGCGAGGAGGTTGTCGATCGCCGCGTCCGTCAGCAGGTACAGCTGCGGTACGACCACGAGGCGGTACCCGGTGAGGTCGTGCTCCGGGTGAGCGAAGGCCGTGGTGAGGTGGGCCTCCCACAGGGCGCGGTGCCAGGCGCGTACGACCTCGGCGTAGTCGACCTCGGACGAGAGGCGGCCGTCCTGCGCGCCCGCCCACCAGGAGTTCCACTCGTGCAGGATCGCGATGTCGGACAGCACGGGCGTCCCCGTCACTTCGGTGCCGATACGGGCGAGTTCGGCACCGATCCGCTTGACCTCCTGGAAGGTGCGGCCCCGCTCCCCCGCGTGGCTGACCATCCCCGAGTGGAACTTCTCCGCGCCCTGCCGGGACTGCCGCCACTGGAAGTAGCAGACGGCGTCGGCGCCGCGCGCGACGGCCTGCAGGGACCAGAGGCGGTTGAGGCCGCGCGGCTTGGGGTGGTTCACGCCGCGCCAGTTGACCGGTCCGGCCGCCTGCTCCATCAGCATCCAGGGGCCGCCCGCGGCCTGGGAGCGCGTCATGTCCTGGAGCAGCGCGTTGTCCTGGGCGCCGAGGGGGTCGCGCGGGTCGGGGTAGCTGTCGACGGAGACGACGTCCTCCTCGGCGGCCCACTTCCACGCGTCCTGGCCCACCCACAGCGGCATGAAGTTGGTGGTGACCGGGATGTGCGGGGTGTGCCGGCGGACGATGTCCCGCTCGGCGGCGTAACACTCCAGGAGCATGTCGGAGGTGAAGCGCTTGAAGTCGAGCACGTGCGTCGGGTTCTTCATGTAGTGGGCGTGGCGCGGTGGCAGTACCTCGTGCCAGCCGTCGTAGCCCTGGCTCCAGAAGGCTGTTCCCCAGGCCCTGTTGAGCGCCTCGACGGTGCCGTACTTGTCCTGGAGCCAGCGGCGGAAGGCGGCGGCCGCCTCGTCGCCGTAGTCGAAGGTGCAGTACTCGTTGTTGATGTGCCACATCGTGAGCGCCGGGTGGCTGCCGTAGCGGGCGGCCAGGTCCTCGGTGAGGGCGGCGGCGTGGCGGCGGTAGGCGGCGCTCGAGTGCGAGAAGTGCTGGCGGGAACCCCACCATTCGACGCGTCCGTCCTCGTCGCGGGGCAGCGTCTCGGGGTGCAGCCGGCCCATCCAGGGCGGGGGTGAGGCCGTGGGGGTCGCGAGGACGACCCCGATGCCGTGCTCGTGCATCAGGTCCATCAGCCGGTCCAGCCAGCCGAACTCCCGTGCTCCAGGGCGCGGTTCGAGCTTCGCCCAGGAGAAGACGCCGACGGTGACGGAGTTGACGCCGGCCTCCTTCATGAGGCGTACGTCCTCCTGCCAGGTCTCCTCGGGCCACTGCTCGGGGTTGTAGTCGCCCCCGAAGAGGATGCGGCCGCGGGTGGCGTCGGCGAGGCTCGGCGCGTTGCGCGTGGGCGTCGGATCCATTTTTGTCGGCGCCCGGTCTTTGCGCGTGGGCGTCGGATCCGTTTTCGTCGGTGCCCGGTCTTTGCGCGTGGGCGTCGGTTCCCTGTCCCTGGGCATCAGATGGGCTCCCCGTACTGGATTCCTCGGCCGTTGGTGCCGAGGTAGACACGGCCGTGGACGCGGGGGTCGCCGGTGACGACCTCACCGATCCAGCCCCACTGGTGAGCGTCGTCGTTGATGCGGACCCAGGTCTTGGCCACGTCGTCGGAGCGCTGCACGGCGGTGGTCGCCCCCGTCGCGCCGACCTGGTAGATCGCCGGGTAGTCCGCGCCCTCGGCCGCCTTGCCGAAGCCGAGCGTGTACGAGGCCCGGCAGCCGGCGATCTTCGAGAAGGTCGCGCCGCCGTCGGTGGACCGATGGAGGCCGTTCCACTTCACGCTGAGCCAGAGGTCACCGCTCCGCCCGGGCGCCGCGACCAGCTTGAACTGGCTGTCCCCGGAGGGCAGCCCGGTCGCACGGGCCGTGAAGGAACGGCCGCTGTCGGTGCTGACGAACAGTGTTCCCGTGTCGGTGTCGTACGCGTAGAAGAGCGTCGGGTCGGCCGGGTCGGCGACCGGTGTGGCGCCCTTCGGGAAGGAGGAGACCTCGCACCAGGTCTCACCGTTGTCCGTCGAGCGGTGCGCCGCGTACGTCGTGCCGTCCCAGTGCACGAAGGACCACAGCAGGGTGCTGCCGTCGGCGCTGGTGGCGATCGGTCCCGGTGCGCTCCGGGCGATGTCGGGCTGGGCCGCGAAGGGCGCCCAGGTCCGTCCGCCGTCGTTGGAGTGGGCACCGTTGCCGTGGTCGCCCCAGCCCGCGCGGACGACGTACGACGGCCTGCACGCGGCCTGCGCGAGTCCCGTCGCCGACCCGAACACGGGGTTCGCCGCCATGCCGCGCGACGGAGACGCCGTGAGCCGCTCGTGGTACATCACGCCGACGTCCCCGAGTCCGCTGATCAGATGCGCTTCCCCGGCCGGGGGCGAGATCAGCCGGTGCACGGCGGTCTCCTCCAGTCCGCGGATCCGCGGCGCCCAGCGCTTGAGGTCGCGGGTGCCGTAGAGGGTCGCGCCGGTCCCGTACACGACGTGCTTCGAGTCGTACGGGTCGACGGCGACCGCCTGGATCCACCATCCGAACTTGGGCCGGTCACCACCCCAGTCGAGGAAGGGAGTCTCGGACACGTCGAAGACAGCCACGTCCTTGAGGGACGTCCACCCGCGGCCGCCGTCCGTGGACCGGAAGAGCGTGTCGCCGTCGGCCCAGCGGTTGTTGGTGGACACGACGAGGGTGCCCGAGCGGCGGGCGTCGACGGCGAGTCCGCCGTAGGCGAAGGTGTCCGTCGAACCGTCGGTCGTGGTGCCGCCCGGCCGCACCGGTGTCACGTCGGTCCACGTCCCCGTGGTGGTGCGCAGCTTGTGCACACTGCCGTCGGACTGGCCGTTGGGACCGGGCGCGTTGCCGTAGGTCACGTACAGATCGCGGGTGTGCGTGTCGTACGCGGCCCGGAGCGGGACCTTGGCGGAGGTGCCGGACGGCTGCCCGGGTACGGCCTCCCAGGTCGTGCCGTCGGCCGTGCGGTACAGGTTCGCCGTGCCCGGCGTGCCGTCGCCGTCGCCCCAGCCGGCGTACACGCCGCGCCCGGCCGCGACGAGGAACGTGATGCCCTGCCCGGCGGAGCTCGCGGTCGCCGGAAAGGCGGTGACGGCCGCCCAGGTGGTCCCTCGGTCGGTGGACTTGAGCAACCCGTCGTGTCTGGTTCCCAGCCACAGGGTGTCACTGTCCCGCGGATCGACGAGGAGCCGTTCCCCGGCGCCCCGCCCGTCCTCGTTGGCGCCGAGCTGCACGGTCAGGTCGGTGCGGGTCCAGGTGGCGCCGCGGTCCTCGGAACGCAGCACCGCGCCGTTGCCCGCCCACGACTGGGCGTAGGTACCGACGGCGAGGTACAGCCGCTCCGGGTGCGCGGCGTCGACGGCGAGCGCCTCGACTCCGAGCAGGTTCCAGTCGTCCCAGCCGAGGTGATCGGTGAGTGGCGTCCAGCGGGCGTCCCGGTCGTCCCAGCGGTAGGCGCCGCCGATGTCGGTACGGGCGTAGACGAGTCCGCGTACGGCGGGGTGGAACAGGACACCGGTGATGAAGCCGGTGCCGCCGATGACGACGTTGCGCCAGCGGTACGGCGGCCCGTCCGGGGCGGGGGCCGCCTGAGCCGGGGCGCCGGCGACGGGGACGGCGGCAAGCGCGGCCGTGGCGGCGGTTCCGGCGAGAACGGCTCGTCTGCTCGGGCGGGGCGTGCGCATGACATACCTCGTTCTGCGAGAGGGGTCGACCGCGGCGGAGCGGAGGGGGACCGGTGGCGGGCGGATGCCGGTCAGCCTTTGACGGCCCCGGTGAGCATGCCCTTCTTGAAGTGCCGCTGGACGAACGGCGAAAGCACCGCGACCGGCAGCAGCGCCAGCACCATCACGGCCATCTGGACGGCGAGCGGCGACAGTTGCCCCGTGTTGATCTGGGTGGCGAGACCGACCGGCCGTTCCTGCTTCTGCACCAGCTGGATCATGACGTTCTGCAGCGGCATCATGTCCTGGTCGGTCAGGTAGATGGAGGCGTTGAACCAGGCGCTCCAGTAGCCGACCGCGTAGAAGAGGGAGATCACCGCGAGCACCGCCCGGGAGAGCGGCATCACGATCTGCCACAGGATGCGCCAGTCACCGGCGCCGTCGATGCGGGCGCTGTCGACGAGTTCGGGTGAGATGCCCATGAAGAACGAGCGCAGCACCAGGATGTTGAAGACGCTCACCGCGCTCGGCAGGATCAGCGCGAGGTAGGTGTCGGTGAGGCCGAGGGCCTGCACCAGCAGGTAGGTGGGGATGAGGCCCGCGCCGAAGAACATCGTGGCGAGCAGCAGCATCAGCAGCCAGCGGTGTCCGAGCGATCCGACGCGCGAGAGGCCGTAGGCGCACAGGACCGAGACGGTCATGCTGAACAACGTGCCGACGAGGGTCACGCCCAGGCTGACCATGGCGGCGCGCTGGACCTGGCCGCCGGTGAGCAGTTCCTTGTAGGCGACGAAGGTGATGCCCTTGGGGAACACCACCAGCCCGCCGGCCGCGTCGATGGTCTTCTTCGACTGGAGGCTGGTGACGACGACGATCCAGAGCGGGAAGAGGATCGCGAAGGCGGCCAGGGTGAGGGTGAGCCCTTTGCCCGCGAGGCCCGCCGCGCTCGGCTCCTCCTCCCAGGGCGGGCGGGGCGGTGCGGCCCATCGGCTCGGCTTGTCGACGGGCGCGCTGACGGGCTTGTCGATGACGGCGGTCATTTCTTGTACACCCCCTGCTCACCCATGAGATGGGCGACCTTGTTGGCGGTCAGGACGAGCCCCAGGCCGACGATGCCCTTGATGAGTCCGGCGGCAGCGGCGTAACTGAAGTCCTGGTTGCGGATGCCGTTCCACCAGACGTAGGTGTCCAGGACCTCGGATGCTCCGGGGCCCACCGAGTCGCGCTGGAGCAGCAGTTGCTCGAAGCCGACGGTGAGCGCGTCACCGACGCGGAGCACCAGGAGCAGGGCGATCACCGGGCGCAGCGCGGGCAGCGTGACGTGCCACATGCGGCGCAGGCGCCCGGCTCCGTCCATCGCGGCGGCCTCGTACAGGTCGTTCGAGACGGAGGACAGGGCCGCGAGGAAGACGATGATGCCCCAGCCCGCGTCCTTCCAGACGCCCTCCGCGGTCACCAGGAACTTGAAGATCCCCGGGTCGGTCATCAGGTCGATGCCCTTGTGCCCGTGTTGCCGCAGGGTCTGCGCGATGATGCCCGCGCCACCGAAGACCTGCTGGAAGACGGTGACGACGAGGACCCAGGAGAAGAAGTGCGGGAGATACATGATCGCCTGGGCGACCGCCCGGACCCGGGGTCTGACCACGCTGTTGATGAGCAGCGCGAGCACGATCGGGATCGGGAAGTACAGCACCAGTTGGAGGAAGAACAGCACGAAGGTGTTCTGCACCGCGTGCCAGAAGGCGGAGTCCTCGAAGATCCGCTGGAAGTTCTCGAAGCCGACCCAGGGGCTCTCGAACATGGCGACGAAGCCGTTGTCGCTCAGGTAGGGGTCGTAGTCCTGGAAGGCGACGATGTTGCCGAGAACCGGTATGTAGGTGAAGACGAGGACCAGCGCGACCGCCGGCAGGGTCATCAGGACCAGGGTGCGGTCGCGTCTGAACCGGAGCCGGAAACTCAGCTTCCCGGCCCGCCTCCCGGCCCGCTTCCCGCCGTCCTGCCCGCCGGTCTTCGTGCCGGACCCGTCGGCAGAACCCCCGCCCGGACCGCCGCCCGGCCTCTTCGTACTCCGCTTCGCCCCGGCCCTGCTCCGAGGCACCGTGCTGTGGGACACGGCCTTCTCCTTGCCTCAGCCCTGCGTCACTTGGCCGTGGAGCCGTTGTCGTCGAGCAGCCTCTTGTACCAGGCGCGCAGGTCGTCGCCGCCCTTCTTCTTCCAGTCGGAGACGGCCTGCTGCATGTCGCTGATCTTCTTGCGGCCGCGGACGATGTCGTCCTCCAGCTGCTCGAAGTCGTTGGCGAGGTTGGTCCATCGGTTGGGCTCGGTGACGGTCAGACCGTAGAAGGAGGACTTCTTCGTGAAGGCGCCCATGCGCTGCTGCCATTCGACCTGGAGCTTGGCGATCTCCGGCAGATCGGGGTGGGCGAGATACGCGGCCGGGTCGCCGGTGTAGTCGTAGGCGCCGTTGACCTCGTTGGTGCCTTTGGTGGTCTTGGTGGGCAGGCCCTTCTTGAGCGTGTAGTCGGTGCCCTCGACGCCGTAGACCGTGAGCATGTACTCCTTGGTGCCGTACGGCGCGGCGCAGTAGTTGGCGAGCGCGAGGAAGTCCTTGATCTGCTGCTTCGACGCCTTCTTGCTGACGAAGGTGAAGATGCCCGCGGGCTGGGTCGCCCACAGCGTGGGGTCGCCGCCGTCGGAGCCGAAGATGTCGAACGCGCCGATCTCGAAGTCGGTCTTCTGGGTGTTCTGTTCGGCCGTCAGGCCGTACCAGTAGGAGATGTCTCCGTTGAAGACGAGCGACTGGCCGGCGGTGAACCGGTTGGCCGCGTCGCCCTTGACGGCCTTGGCGTCGGGGTGGACCACACCGGCCGAGTAGAGCTTGCGCATCCACTCCAGGGCTTCGAGGTACGCCTCGGTCTCGATGCGGTTGACCAGCTTGCCGCCTTCGAGGTTCCACCACAGCGCCTTGTCGCTGCCGTTGAGCACGCCGTAGATGTTGAAGGCGGTCCACTTCAGGTCGTCGCAGGCCCACACCTTGGCCTTGGCGTCGGTGGCCTCCTTCGCCCAGGCCAGGAACTCGTCTGCCGTCCTGGGGAGTTGGTACCCCTTCTTGGCGAAGATGTCCTTGCGGTAGAAGGGCGTGATGTTCGTGACGCAGGAGGCCGGCATCGGGATCGCGCGCAGTCGGCCGCCGAAGATGGCCCGCTGCCAGGCGTCGGTCGGTACGGCCGCGAGGTTCGGGTAGTCCTTGACCTTGTCGCCGGACAGGTAGGGGCCGAGGTCGGCGAACTTGGCGTTGATGGCGCTGGGTATCTTGCCCATCAGGTTCCAGCCCGGGACGACCACCGCGTCCGGGATGTCGCTGGAGGCGAGGATGGCGCCGAGCTTCTCGTCGTAGGTGTTGCCGTCCTGGTTCTGCCAGGTCACGTCGGTTCCGGCGGCCTCGTTCATGGCCTTGTAGTAGGCGTTGTCGTCGGACGGCGGGGTGCCCCACAGCGGCGCCATGATCTTCAGCTTGCCGCCGCTGCCCAGCTTCTTCGGCACGGACGTCTTCAGCGCGTTCAGGTCGATCGCCTGGGTGAAGCCCGCCGCCGACCCGTTCTTCGCCGGGATGTCGGGTGTCACGACGCTCGACGCCACGAAGGCCGGAAGGATCTTCTGGGCGTCCTTCCCGGAGGTCGTGCCGTCCTTGTTGCCGTCGTTCCCGCCGCCGCACGCGGCGAGCAGCGGCATCCCCCCGGCCACGGCGGCCGCGGCGACCGCCGTGGAGGCGAGGAAGCTTCTCCGGCTGGGAGCGGAGGTGGCGGAGTTCGGCGTCATTGCGTCAACCCTTCATGGCGCACAGCAGGACACCCGGCGGTTCAGCCGTCGGCTGCGGTGTCTTGAGTGGAACTGGCTGAGCTGAAGCGGTCGTCGGAGGACTCCGTCTCCAGGAGAGGAAGTCCAGTCGAAGCGCTTCGATGTTGCTGCGAGGTTAAGTGAACGCCTGGGGGTGCACAAGACTCGATCCCGAGATTCCTCGGAGGTGTCCTCCAACAGAGCGTCTCCTTCTGGCACTTGACATCATGGCGAGGAGACGGAGTTGTTGCGCCATGAGCCTTGACACCTGACTCTCGGTCGAATGAGCATCGAAGCGCTTCGAAAGCGCCCCCTCGCTCCCTCGCAAAAGGATCACCACGTGACCGCACAACCGCCGCCCCCGCCGGCTTTTCGCGATGCGCGACTGCCGCTCGCGAAGCGCGTCGACGACCTGTTGACACGACTCACCCTCGACGAACGGATCGCGTTCCTGCACCAGTTCACGCCCGCCGTCGAGCGGCTGGGCGTCGGGGCCTTCCGCACCGGACAGGAAGCGCTGCACGGGGTGGCCTGGATGGGTCCGGCGACGGTCTTCCCGCAGGCCGTGGGGCTCGGCGCGACCTGGAACGACGACCTCGTGCGCCGCGTCGGCGAGGCGGTCTCCGCCGAGGCCCGCGCGATGCGCGCCCGCGACGACCGCGTGGGCCTCAATGTCTGGTCCCCCACGGTGAATCTCCTGCGCCACCCCTTGTGGGGCCGCAACGAGGAGGGCTACTCGGAGGACCCGAAGCTCACCTCCGCCCTCGCCACGGCGTACACCCGGGGCCTGCGCGGCGATCACCCGGAGTACTGGCGCACGGCGCCCGTCCTCAAGCACTGGCTCGCGCACAACAACGAGACGGACCGCGATACGACGTCCTCCTCGGTCCGCCCGCGCGTGCTGCACGAGTACGACCTGCGCGCCTTCCGCGAGACCGTCGTGGCGGGCGCGGTCGCCGGCGTGATGCCCGCGTACAACCTGGTCAACGGCCGCCCCAACCACGTCTCGCCGTATCTGCGCGAGCATCTGCGCACCTGGACCGACCAGGAGCTGCTGGTCTGCTCGGACGCGGGCGCACCCTCCAACCTGGTCGACTCCGAGCACTACTTCGACACCCACGAGGAGGCGACCGCCGCCGCGATCATCGCCGGGGTCGACAGCTTCACCGACCACGGCACGGACGGCTCGAAGATCGTCGAACGCGTTCGGGGAGCGCTGGCCCAGGGCCTGTTGAGCGAGGCCCACATCGACGCGGCGGTCCGCCGCCAACTGACGGTCCGCTTCCGGCTCGGCGAGTTCGATCCGCGGTCGGACCCGTACGCCGACACCGCGGACTTCGACACGCCGGCCCATCGTGCGCTCGCCGGGGAGGCGGCTGAACAGGCGCTCGTACTGCTGAAGAACGACGATCTGCTGCCCCTCTCGGAGCACGCGCGGATCGCCGTCGTCGGCCTCCTCGCCGACGAGTGCAAGCTCGACTGGTACAGCGGCACACTCCTCCACCGCACGACGCCCCTGGAAGGCCTGTACGAGCGTTTCGGCGCCGAGCGCGTCGAGTTCGCCGAGGGCGTGGACCGGGTCCGTCTGAGGACGTCGTCCGGTACGTATCTGGCGGTGCCCGTCGTCGATGTCGCGGCGGACGAGGTGCGCGGCGCCGAGGGCGCGCTGGACCCGGCGCTCCTCGCGGGCCGCACGGACCTGCCCCCGCTGACCGCCGACGCCACCGGCACCGAACTCGCGCTGATCGACTGGGGCGAGGGTGTGCTGACGCTGCGCGCCCCCGACGGCCGCTACCTCTCGGTCGCCGACGACGGCTGCGTCCGCGCCTCCGCCGACCAGCCCGGCGGGTGGGTCGTCCAGGAGACCTTCCGCCTCGAAGCCTCCGACACCCACGAGAACGGTCACCTCCTGAAGCACCTGGGGACGGGGGGTTACGTCTCTGTCGCCGCCGACGGGGTGAAGGTTGCCGCCGAGAACCCGGAGATCTTCGAGCTGGAGTTCACCGAGCGCGGCGAGGACGCGGTGGCCCGCGCGGCAGCAGCCGCCGACGTCGTCCTGGTCGTGGCGGGCAACGACCCGCACATCAACGGCCGCGAGACCGAGGACCGTACGACGCTGCGCCTGCCCGCCCACCAGGAGCGCCTGCTGCGCGCCGCCCGCGCCGCGAACCCGGACACCGCTCTGGTCCTGGTCTCCGCGTACCCCTACGCGGTGGACCCGGCCGGCCTCCCGGCGGTCCTGTGGACGGCCCACGGCGGCCAGGCGGCGGGTACGGCGCTGGCCCGTGTCCTGGCCGGCGACGTCTCTCCCGCGGGCCGTCTCCCACAGACCTGGTACGCCTGCGACGACGACCTGCCCGACCTTCTCGACTACGACGTGATCGGCGGCCGCCAGACGTATCTGTACTTCGAGGGCACGCCACTGTTCCCGTTCGGGCACGGCCTGTCGTACGCGTCCTTCGCCTACGCCGATCTCCAAGGGCAGTCGCACGCGGACGCGTTGACGATCTCCTTCACCGTCACCAACACCGGGGAGGTGGCCGCCGACGAGGTCGCCCAGCTCTACACCCGCGCCGTCGCCCCGTCCGTACCTCGCCCCCGCCGCGAACTGGCCGCGCACCGCCGAGTCCACCTGGACCCCGGCGCCTCGACGGACCTCACCTTCGAACTGCCCCTCTCCGCCTTCGAGTTCTGGGACGTGGCACTCGGCCGCCCACGCCTGGAGCCGGGCGCGTACGAGGTGCTCGTCGGCGCCTCCAGCGAGGACATCCGGCTCCGTACGACGGTCGACCTCGACGGGGAGCCCGGCGCGCCCCGCCCCGTCCGCGAACGCGGCCTGGACGCGGCCGACTTCGACGGGCAGCGGAACATCGCCCTCGTCGACCGTACGAAGGAGGCGGGCGACGCGGCGACCCCGGAGGACGGCGGGACGGGTGAACTCGTCTACCGGCACTGCGACTTCGGCGAGGACGGCATCAGGACGGTCACCGTCGAGGCGGCCGGCGAGGGTGTCGTGGAGCTCTCCCTGGACGGCGGTCCGTGGACCGCCGCACTGGCCCTGAGCGCGACAAAGGGACCGTACGACTACAGCACGCTCGGCGCGGAGATCGCCGCCGCCGGTGTGCACGACGTCCACCTCAAGCTGCGCGGCCCGCTGCGGATCGCGCACGTCGGCTTCTCCGGTTGAGGGTCCGGAGCGGCCGGCACAGGGGCCCGGCACCGGAAGGCATCGGTGCCGGACCCCTTCAGGACGAGCCTACCTGAAAACGATTGTCACTAGCCATAGTCTTTTCGCCATCCGGACAGCCGGGCGGCCGGACAACCGGAGGACCGGACAACCGGGCGGCCGGACAACCGGAGGACCGGACAACCGGGCGGCCGGACAACCGGAGGACCGGACAACCGGACAGGCCCGAAACGAGTCGGCGGGGGCGGCCCCCCCCCCCACGGGGCCCCCGCCCCCCCCGGCGCGCAGCGGGG
>NZ_JBHVWZ010000013.1:67071-228167 GCF_042881985.1 Streptomyces sp. NPDC058246
GCGGCGACCTCAGCCCGGGGGCCGGCCAACGGGTGGTCCCCCCAACGCCCCCCCCCCCCCCCCCCGGGGGGCCCCCCCCCCCCCCCCGGGGGGCCCCCCCCCCCCCGGCTCGTCGAAGGGTTCGGTCAGAGGGCGAGGCCCGTCAGCACCAGCACCCGCTCGTAGGTGTAGTCGTCCATCGCGAACTTCACGCCCTCGCGGCCGACTCCGGACTGCTTCACACCGCCGTACGGCATCTGGTCGGCGCGGTAGGACGGCACGTCACCGATCACGACACCGCCGACCTCCAGCGCGCGGTGGGCGCGGAAGGCGGCCTGGAGGTCGTGCGTGAACACACCGGCCTGGAGCCCGTACTTGGAGTTGTTGACGGCGGCGAAGGCGGCGGCCTCGCCGTCGGCCTTCTGCACGGTGAGGACGGGCCCGAAGACCTCCTCGCAGGAGACGGTCACGTCGGCCGGCACGTCGGCGAGGACGGTCGGCGCGTACGAGGCACCGTCGCGCTTGCCGCCGGCGAGCAGCGCGGCACCGGCCTCGACGGCCTCGTCGACCCACGACTCGACACGCTTGGCGGCGTCCTCGCTGACCAGCGGCCCGACGTCCGTCGTGGCGTCGGACGGGTCACCGGTGACCTGGGCCTCTACGGCGGCGACGATACGGGGCAGCAGCCGCTCGTACACGGACGCGTCGGCGATCACGCGCTGCACGGAGATGCAGGACTGGCCGCCCTGGTAGTTCGAGAAGGTGGCGATGCGGGTCGCGGCCCAGTCGAGGTCCGCGTCGCTCGCGAAGTCGGCCAGCACGACGGCGGCGCCGTTGCCGCCCAGCTCCAGGGTGCAGTGCTTGCGCGGCACCGAGTCCATGATCGCGTAACCGACCTTCTCGGACCCGGTGAAGGAGATGACGGGCAGCCGCTCGTCCTGGACCAGGGCGGGCATCCGCTCGTTGGAGACGGGCAGGATGCTCCACGAACCGGCGGGCAGCTCGGTCTCGGCGAGCAGGTCACCGATGATGAGGCCGGACAGCGGGGTCGCGGGCGCGGGCTTCAGGATGATCGGCGCGCCGGCGGCGATGGCCGGGGCGATCTTGTGGGCGCACAGGTTCAGCGGGAAGTTGAACGGCGCGATGCCCAGCACGACACCCTTGGGGAACCGGCGGGTCAGCGCGAGCCGGCCCTGACCACCGAGGTCGGTGTCGAGGCGCTGCGCCTCGCCGCCGTTGAACCGGCGGGCCTCCTCGGCGGCGAACCGGAACACGGACACCGCGCGGCCGACCTCGCCGCGGGCCCACTTGATCGGCTTGCCGTTCTCGGCGGAGATGAGCTGCGCGATCTCCTCGGTGCGCTCGACGAGGCGGCGCGACACGTGGTCGAGGGCGGCGGCGCGTACGTGGGCCGGGGTGGCGGCGAACTCGTCCCGCACGGCGTACGCGGCGGCCACGGCCTCCTCGACCTGGGCCTCCGTCGGGACGCTGACCTGGCCGACGAGCCGGCCGTCCCACGGAGAGGTGACGTCGAAGGTGGTCTCACCGGTGGCCTGGCGGCCGGCGAGCCAGAAAGCGTGGGTGGAAGTCATTGTGCGAGTCCGGCCCTTCCGCGTTGGGGGTGTCGTTCTTGGTTTTCCACCCCCACGGTAGGGCCGGGGTGGCCGGGGGACGTTTGTCCGACTCGTAGCAGTCGAGGTGGGAGGTGCGCCGCTTTGGCAGGGGCGGAAAGGAGCCACCGGCCCCGTGAGGGGCGCGAGGAACTGCGCGACAAGCCACTGCCCCGCACCCATAAGACAACCCAGGGGGTCTGGGGGCGCGGCCTCCAGGGACCATGGGGGTCCCCCCGCTCGAGCGAAGCCGAGAGTGGGGAAGGGTAGGGGCGGAGGGGCGAAAAAACCGCCTACTCCTCCGTCCCCGCCGTGGCCTTCAACGCCAGCCAGAGCTCCATCCGCACATCCGGATCGTCCAGCGACCGCCCGAGGATCTCCTCGACCCGCCGCATGCGGTACCGCAACGTGTGCCGGTGGACACCCAGATCCGCGGCCGCCGCGTCCCACTGCCCATGCCGCGACAGCCACGCCCGCAGCGAGGCCACCAGATCCCCCCGCCCGGTGGCGTCATGCTCGTGCAGCGCGCGCAGCAACCCGTCCGCGAAGGCCCGTACGGCGTCATCGGCGAGTAGCGGCAGCACGGACCCGGCCGCGAGCTCCTCGTGCTCCACGAGGAAGCGCCCGCGCCGTCGCGCCACGGACAGGGCCTGCTCGGCCTGCTTGTAGGCCGCCCCCGCGGCGATCGGCCCGGAGGGCGCCGACAGACCCACCACCAGCTCGTCCTCGTCACCGCCCGGCTGCTCCCGGGCAGCCGTCCGCGCGGCCTCCAGCGCCACCGCGTACTCCCCGCACGCGGCGACCGCCGCGCCCCCGTCCACCGCGAGTACGACGAGCCGCTCACCGTCCGGTACGACGAGCACGGACTCACCGGACCGGGCCGCCGCGGACTCGACGACCTCGGCCAGCCCGCCGAGCGGGTCACCGTTGGTCTCGGGGACGGTGACGGCGGCGGCCGAGAGGGCCGGCGCGGCCACGCGCGCGTGCCCGTCCGCGTGCACCCGCGCGGCCGACGCGGACGCCGACTCGGCGAGGATCAGCCGGAAGGGCGCGTCGAGCAGCGCGCCGTACAGGTCCCCGGCGACGGCCCGGGCATGATCGGGTTCCCCGGCGAGCAGCATCCGCAGCACTGCCGCGCCGATCCGCTGCTCGGCCGCGTGCAGCGACCGCGACCGCTCCGTGGTGAGCGTCAGCAGGGCGATGGCGGAGTGCACCGCGTACCGCTCGGCGGTGCCGAGGGCGGCGGCCGTTCCGACAGCGAGCGCGGCGCGCGGGCGCCGCCCGGTGCCGAGGGAGTGCAGTTCCACCCGGTCTTCGCCACCGACGACGGAGCTGGCGGGCGCGGGCCGCTCCCGCAGCCGCTCCACGTCGGGCGTGAGCCGCGCGGCCCGGCGCCCCGCCCACTCGGGCGCCGAGGCGACGACGGAACCGGACGCGTCGTACAGCGCCGCCCATCCGTCGACCTGCCCGGCGAGCGCGGCGAGCAGCCCCTCGGGTCCGTCGTTCAGCGCCCGCTTGGTCAGCTCGCGCTGTGCGGCGAAGCCGGCCGTGACCGCGCGGTACTGGTCCGCGGCGATGGCGGCCGAGACGGCCTTGCTGATGGCGAGGAAGGGTGTCCGCCGGGGCACCTCGAGCAGGGGCAGTCCCTCCTCCTGGGCGGCGTCGACGAGCGCCTTCGGGATCTCCTCGTAGTTGACCCCCACGGCGAAGCCGAGCCCGACCACCCCGGCTCCCACCAGGCGCTTCACATAGCGCCGCATGGTCTCGGGGTCCTCCGCGTCCAGCTTGAGCGCGGTGATCAGCAGCAGCTCCCCGCCCTCCATGTACGGCACGGGGTCGGCGAGCTCGCTGGCGTGCGCCCAGCGGACGGGCACGTCCAGACGGTCCTCGCCCGCGCGCACGGTCAGCTTGAGCGCGGAATGGTGGACGAGCGCGGCGAGCGTGGGGGGCATGAGGCCTTCTGGTCTGTGTGATCTTTGTGATCTTTTGGCCGCGACGTATGAACGGCCTGTGTCGATTCTGCCTCACCGTACGGTCACCGGGTGACCGCATGTCCATACGTCCTGTTCAGCCCGGCGGCCCCGGCCTCCGTGGCATACGCCGCTCAGCTTCACGAACCCGGCCCCTGCGGCACGCGCCGCTCAGCTTCACGAACCCGGCCCCTGCGGCACGCGCCGCTCAGCCCCGCAGATCCACCAGCAGCGGTGGCGCGTGCTCGCCCTTCACGCTGGTGAGCGACAGCACCGCGTGCCCCGGGGGCACCCCGTGTGCCAGCTCGGACGCGGACCACCGCTCCCGCTCGACCTGCCGCACGGTCACGGCCCGGGCGGTCGGCGCGTGTCCGGTGATCACCCTGCGCAGCATGTGCACCGCCTTGCCCGCCGGGGTCTCGGCGATGATCTGCCGGTCGGTGACGTCCCGCGCCTCGGTCCACTCCTTGCCCCAGACCTCGGCGAAGTCCTGCCCGTCCCAGGGGGTGAGCCCGGACAGCGCCATACGGCACCCGATGGCCCCCAGCAGCGGGCTGCGCAGTGCGCGCGGGGCGTCGTCGAGGGTACGGAGCGTCAGCACGGCCCCGGCGTTGCCGGACCGCAGCCGCTGGAGCCCCCGTACGGCCTCCGGTGTCACGACGCCTGTCGCGTCGTCGAGCACCAGACAGGCGAACAGCGAGCGGTCCTCCCGCACGGCGACGCTGGCCGTGAACTGCGCGAGCACGAGCCGCGCCAGGATCCGCGAGGCGTCGGCGTGCCCGCGCTGGGGCAGATCGATCCGTACGCGCACGGGGTGATCGAGGGCCCGCAGCGAGAAGGGCCGGGACTGCCCGGACGTGTCGAAGAATCCGGCGAAGGCCGGCCGGTCGAGCAGCGCCACCCGGTCCGCGAGCACGCTCCCGACATCCCCGGGATGCCCCAACTGCCGCTCCCGCGCGTCGAGTTCCCGCAGCAGCGACTCCTGCCGGCCGTCCTCCAGCGCCTTGCGCAGCGCGCCGAGGGGTCCGGGAGCGCCGTCGAGCAGCTGCCGCAGCTCCGGCACGGACGGGAAGCGGCCGTGGACGGCCTGGAAGGGCCCCAGCAGCTGCGCGAGCACCGTCGTCGACCGGCGGCTGTCACCGCCGGGGTGCGGATCGGCGAGGTCTCCGACGAGCGCCTCGGCGAGCACGGCCGCGGCTTCGTCGGGGTCGGTGGTCCCGCCGTACAGATCGAGGTCGTAGACGGATTCGGGATGTCCGATCCGTACGACGACGTCGTACGCGTCGACGGGCCCGAGCCCGGCGCCCGCGGCACCCACCACGACGACCGCGGCCCGCCCGGCGAGCGCGTGCAGGCACAGCGACTCGGCGAGCGGCCAGACGATGCCGCCGGTCTTGCCCGACCCGGCCGGTCCGACGGCGAGCAGTGAGGTGCCCAGCAGATCGGGTCCGAGGGCGAGTCCGGTGCCGCGATAGGCGTACGGATTGCGCGGGTCGTCGGCCGTGGTGCCGAGCCGCACCTGTCCGGTCACCAGGTCGTGCCGTGCGAGCCGCCCGGGCAGGTCGCGCTCACCGGAGGGGTGCACACAGGCGGCGGCCCCGTCCTTCAGCACGGCCCCCGTGAACGTGGCGAGGCTGTGCCGTCCACTGCGGACGCCCTGCCAGGCGCGGGCGATCCGGGCGTGGTCGACGTCGCGCATCAGCCCGGCGTGGGCTTCGGCGGCGAGCCGGTCGGCGGCGTCGCTCGCGCCCGCGGCGCGGAGCTGGTTCCACTGGGCGGGGTCCTCCTCGGGCGCGGGCGGCCGTTCGGTCACGGGGGCGGCGCGCTGCCAGGCGGGCAGTCCGTAACGCCGCCACACCTCACCCCAACGGCCGAGTCGCCCGACCCCGATCATGATGACGAGGGCGATCAGCGTGTAGTAGCCGTACCAGAGGAACGCGTTCCCGACGCGGTCGCCGCTGTGCCGCCAGGAATCGGGGGTGAAAAGCTCCAGCGGCAGCACCCACCAGCCGCCCAGATATCCGTTCCACAGCAGCGACCAGATGAGCCACCCCACCAGGAACGCGATCACGGCACCGCTCAGCAGCTGCCGCGCCGGAATCCGCTCCGGCTCCTCCTCCGGCCGCGGCCGGTGCCCGAACCGCCACACGCCGGGCGCCGCCTCGGGCCGGGGTGCCCGCAGCCATGCCAGGAAGGCGGACCCGTCCGGCAACGGCGGCACCCCGGGAGCCCGGGTGGGGCGGGGCGGTGCGGCAGGCACGTCGGGCGGCGCCAGCCGCTCGTCCGGCGGCCCCGCCGGACGCGGCACAGGATTGGCATGCGTGCCCCGCGCGTCCTGCGTCCCGTCGCTGTCCATCGCCCTTGCCCCCTGACCAGCCGCTCCGTGCGTTCCGCGAGTCAATCTAGTGCCCCTGCGGGGCGAGTTCACCGTTTACCGGGCCGGGTCCGCATGTAGACCGGGCCGGATCCACGTGGAGATCGGGCCGGGTCCGCGTAGAGATCGGGCCGGGTCCGCGTAGCGGCGAGAGCGTCGGACACCCGTCTCTCTATGTCCACCACGGACAACCGAATCCGCCGACAACGCCCACATGGAGCATGCCCACCCCCCATCCCCGGCCCTAGCCTGCGAAGAAAGAAGTCAAGCGTCCGAAAACACCCCCGCCCGGAGCACCCGGCCGGCCGGAACAACCGGCTCACCGGATCCCTCCGGTTCGCAAGATCATCAGGGAGCCCCTCATGACCGCACTTCCGCAGGAGCGCCGCGTCGTCACCGCCATCCCCGGCCCGAAGTCGCAGGAGCTGCAGGCCCGCCGTACCGCCGCGGTCGCGGCCGGTGTGGGGTCCGTGCTCCCTGTGTTCACCACGCGCGCCGGCGGCGGCATCATCGAGGACGTCGACGGCAACCGCCTGATCGACTTCGGTTCCGGCATCGCCGTGACGTCGGTCGGCGCGTCCGCCGAGGCCGTCGTGCGCCGGGCCTCCGCCCAGCTCCAGGACTTCACCCACACCTGTTTCATGGTCACGCCGTACGAGGGCTACGTCGCCGTCGCCGAGGCGCTGGCCGAGCTCACGCCGGGTGACCACGCCAAGAAGAGCGCCCTCTTCAACTCCGGCGCCGAGGCCGTCGAGAACGCCGTCAAGATCGCCCGTGCGTACACCAAGCGCCAGGCCGTCGTCGTCTTCGACCACGGCTACCACGGCCGTACGAACCTCACGATGGCGCTGACCTCGAAGAACATGCCGTACAAGAACGGCTTCGGCCCGTTCGCGCCCGAGGTCTACCGCGTCCCGGTCGCCTACGGCTACCGCTGGCTGACCGGCCCGCAGAACGCCGGTGCCGAGGCCTCCGCGCAGGCCATCGACATGATCAACAAGCAGATCGGCGCCGACAACGTCGCCGCGATCATCATCGAGCCGCTGCTCGGCGAGGGCGGCTTCATCGAGCCTGCGAAGGGCTTCCTTCCGGCCATCAGCAAGTTCGCCAAGGACAACGGGATCGTCTTCGTCGCGGACGAGATCCAGTCCGGCTTCTGCCGCACCGGCCAGTGGTTCGCCTGCGAGGACGAGGGCATCGTCCCGGACCTGATCACCACCGCCAAGGGCATCGCCGGCGGCCTCCCGCTGGCCGCCGTCACCGGTCGCGCCGAGATCATGGACGCCGCGCACGCGGGCGGCCTCGGCGGCACCTACGGCGGCAACCCGGTGGCCTGCGCCGGTGCGCTCGGCGCCATCGAGACGATGAAGGAGCTCGACCTCAACGCCAAGGCGAAGGCGATCGAGGCCACGATGAAGTCCCGCCTCTCCGCGATGCAGGAGAAGTTCGACATCATCGGCGACGTCCGCGGCCGTGGCGCCATGATCGCCATCGAGCTGGTCAAGGACGCCGCCACCAAGGAGCCGAACCCGGAGGCGACCGCCGCGCTCGCCAAGGCCTGCCACCAGGAGGGCCTGCTGGTCCTGACCTGTGGCACCTACGGCAACGTCCTCCGCTTCCTGCCCCCGCTGGTCATCGGCGAGGACCTCCTCAACGAGGGCCTCGACATCATCGAGCAGGCCTTCGCCCGCATCTGACGCCCGTCTGACACGCATCAGACGCCCCACCCGCCCCAGTACCGCGATCCGGCCGCCACCTCGGCGGATTCCACTTGATTCCGGTGCTGGGGCGGCGGCGGTCAGAGCGTGTGAAGAACGTGTGCGAGGTGGATGACGGGACGCGATTCCGTCTGTCGGAGCCCCAGCCCCTGCCGTAGGTTCTACCCAGATGAGAGATACACCCCGCCCACAGGGGACTGTGGGCGACACCGGGTCGAGGCCTCCCCAGCTTCGCTCTGGTCGTGCCCTCGCGCACACACCCGGAGCTTCCGGCTCCGGTTCTCCTCACCGATCGGACAGTCGCTCGCCCCAAACCCCCCGGGGCGCGCGACATTCCGATCTGGACGGCCGCCTCGGAACCACCCCCCCTGTTCCGGGGCGGCCGACCTTCCTCCCCGGCCTCCAGGTCCTCCTCCTCGGCCTCCCGGGCCTCCTCTTCGCGCTGATCACCTGGCAGGTCGCCGCCCACGGCCCCCTCGCCCGCGCGGACGCCCGCCTCAGCGACTCCCTGGTCCACCCGGACCGTCTCTCCGAACTCCTGGCCGACCTCGGCAGCGTCACGGTCGCCGTCCCGGTCCTCGCGGTGGTCCTCGCGTACGTGGCCGTCCGCGCCCGCCGCGCCGGTACGGAGCGCTGGTGGCTGCCGTCCACCGCGGCGGCGGCCGTGATGGCCGCCGTCCCGGCGCTGATCGTGCCCCTGAAGGAGACCGTCGCCCGTACGGGCCCTCCGGTCATGGGCCCGGGCACGGGCTTCTACCCCTCGGGCCATACCGCGACCGCCGCCATCGCCTACAGCGCCGCGACGCTGCTTCTCCTCCCCCGGCTGCGCACCCCGTACGCCCGCCGCGTCCTGATCCTCACCTGCCTCGCCCTCAACGCCCTCGTCGCCTTCGGCCTGATCCACCGCGGCTACCACTGGCCACTGGACGTGGTGGCGAGCTGGTGCCTGTCCGTGATCCTGCTTCGGCTGATGGTCCTGGTCGTCGGGCGCTACGGTCGGGATGCGGCGGAGGGATAGCCCGGCCGGCGTCGGCGTCGGCGTCCGCGTCCGCGTCGGCATCGGTTCGGTGCCGGCGTCGTTGTCGGTATCGGTGTCGGTGGGTCCGACGTCGGTGCTCGGCGCTCCGGGGAGCGCCGAGCGGACGGTGGTGCTCGCGACGATGTTCAGGGCCGTGCTGGACCGAGGTCTCAGCCGAAGTAGCCGTCGAAGTTCTTCTGGAACTCCCAGCTCCCGTACCGGTCCCAGTTGATCGACCACGTCATCAGGCCGCGCAGGCCGGGCCAGGTGCCGTGGGTGGCGTACGAGCCGCAGTTGGTCTTCTTGGTCAGGCAGTCGAGGGCCTTGTTCACCTCTGTCGGCGGTACGTAGCCGTTGCCGGCGTTGGTCGAGGCGGGCATGCCGATGGCGATCTGGTCGGGACGCAGGGGCGGGAAGACGTTGTTGGCGTCGCCCGCCACCGGGAAGCCGGTCAGGAGCATGTCGGTCATGGCGATGTGGAAGTCGGCGCCGCCCATGGAGTGGTACTGGTTGTCGAGGCCCATGACCGAGCCGGAGTTGTAGTCCTGGACGTGCAGCAGGGTCAGGTCGTCGCGCAGGGCGTAGATGACGGGGAGGTACGCACCCGCGCGCGGGTCCTGGCCGCCCCACTTCCCCGTGCCGTAGTACTGGTAGCCGAGCTGGACGAAGAAGGTCTCCGGGGCCATGCTCAGGACGAACTTCGAGCCGTACTTGGCCTTCAGGGTCTTCAGCGCGGAGATGAGGTTGACGATCACCGGGGTGGTCGGGCTCTTGAAGTTGGTGTCGCTCGCGTCCAGGGAGAGCGAGTGGCCCTCGAAGTCGATGTCCAGGCCGTCCAGGCCGTAGGTGTCGATGATCTTCGAGACGGACGAGACGAAGGTGTCCCTCGCCGCCGTCGTCGTCAGCTGGACCTGGCCGTTCTGGCCGCCGATCGAGATCAGGACCTTCTTGCCGGCCGCCTGCTTGGCCTTGATCGCCGCCTTGAAGTCGGCGTCGCTCTCGACCGTCGGGCACTCGGTGACCGGACAGCGGGTGAAGCGGATGTCGCCGGAGGTGGTGGAGGTGGGTTCGCCGAAGGCCAGGTCGATGACGTCCCAGCTGCCGGGGACGTCTGCCATCCGGGTGTAGCCGGCGCCGTTCGCGAAGCTCGCGTGGAGATAGCCCACGAGGGCGTGGGCGGGGAGGTCGGAGGAGCCGCCGCCCGAGCCGGCGGAGGTGGTCGCGGTCACCGTCGCCGACTTCGCGGACTCGCCCGCGTCGTTCGTCGCGGCGACCTGGAAGGAGTACGCCGTGGAGGCGGAGAGGCCGCTCACCGTCGCCGAAGTGCCCGTGGCCGTCTGGACTTTGACGCCGTCGCGGTAGACGGCGTAACCGGTGGCGCCGGCCACCCCGGACCAGGACAGGGCGACGGAGGACGACGTGACCGTGCCGACCGCGAGGCCGGTGGGGGCGGCCGGGGGCTGCCCGGCGTCGACGCCGGGGCCGACCAGGGACAGGTCGTCCGCGTAGTAGGTGCCGGTGCCGTACCAGCCGTGCGTGTAGATCGTGACCCTGGTGGTGGACGCGCCGGTGCGGAAGGTGGTGGTGAGCTGCTGCCAGTCGGTCGCGGACTGGGTCCAGGTGGAGACGTCGGTGGTGCCGGTGCCGCTCGCGCCGAGATAGACGTAGCTGCCGCGGACGTAGCCGGAAAGGGTGTACTGGGAGTCGGGTTTGACGGTCACCGTCTGCGAGCACTGCGCGTAGTCGCTGCCGGCCGGGGTCGCCTTCAGCGCGGAACCGCCGCTCCTCACCGGTGAATTGACGGTACTGGCCGCCGTGCAGGTCCAGCTGTCCAGGCCCGACTCGAACCCACCGTTCCTGGCGAGGTCCGCGTCGGCCGCACGGGCGGCCGACGAGAGCGCGGCAAGGCCGGGTACGGCCAGGACGGTGGCCGTGCACACGGCGATGAGTCTGCGACGCAGGAACGGTCTGACGCGTCCGGAGCGGTCCACAACTGCCTCCAGGCATGGGGGAATTCAGGAGGGTGGAACGCGCCCAACTTGGTCCAGACCAATTCTGTTGTCAAGACCTCTGACGGACAACGGACCGCCCACTCCCACCGGGGTCCGGCCCCGGCACGGCTACCGGTCCTCGTTTCCGGCGAGACCCGCCGCCGCCTCGTGCATGGCCAACTCCAGCAGTGCCGGATCGGTGAGCGTGCCGGACCCGTCCGGCGGGACCAGCCAGCGGACCCCGCCGGTCGACCGTCCCGGGTAGGGCACCACGATCCATGTACCGCGACCCGCTGTGCGCACCCCCGTCCCGAGCCACCGGGCCGCGGTCCCCGCGGGGACGAAGAAGCCCATCCGGGCGTCCCCGAAGTCGACCAGCACCGGGCCGGGTTGGTCGATCACGCGGGTCAGCACGTCGAGCGTCGGATAGCCGAGCTCGCCCGGCAGGATGAGTACGTCCCAGGCCTTGCCCGCCGGCAGGAGCGCGACCCCCAGGGGATTGCGCTCCCACTCCCACCGGCAGGCCTCGGGATCCGGAGCCACGGATGCCAGCCACTCGACCGCCGTCTTAGCCCCTGTCATGGCGGAACCTCCCTCTCTCGTGTCGACGCTGGTCGCGTCACAGGGGAGAGCGAGGTTCGGGCCGGGCATTACGCGGGTTCTGAACAATTGTTGATAGTGAGGCGGGTCACACTGGAACGCTGTCGGCTGTCAGCTGTCACGGCTGCCACCGAGCGGCGGCCACGGCTGTCAGCTGTCACGGCTGCCACCGAGCCGCGGCCGCGACTGTCAGCGCGCGGTCACGGCTGTCAGCGATCTGCGGTCACAGCTGTCAGCGCTGCGGTCACGGCTGTCAGCTGTCGAAGCCCAGCCCCAGCTTGTCCATCGTCTTCAGCCACAGGTTGCGCCGGCCTCCGTGCGTGTCCGCCCGCGCCAGCGACCACTTGGTGAGCGCGATGCCGGTCCAGGCGAGGGGCTCGGGCGGGAACGGCAGCGGCTTCTTGCGGACCATGTCCAGCTCGGTGCGTTCCGTGCGCTCGCCCGCCAGCAGGTCGAGCATCACGTCCGCGCCGAACCGGGTGGCGCCCACGCCGAGGCCGGTGTACCCCGCCGCGTACGCGACCTTGCCCTGGTGGGCGGTGCCGAAGAAGGCCGAGAAGCGCGAGCAGGTGTCGATCGCGCCGCCCCAGGCGTGGGTGAAGCGGACGCCCTCCAGCTGCGGGAAGCAGGTGAAGAAGTGCCCGGCGAGCTTGGCGTAGGTCTCCGGGCGGTCGTCGTACTCGGCGCGCATCCTGCCGCCGTACGGGTAGATCGCGTCGTAGCCGCCCCACAGGATCCGGTTGTCGGCGGACAGCCGGAAGTAGTGGAACTGGTTCGCCGAGTCCCCGAGGCCCTGGCGGTTCTTCCAGCCGATGGACGCCAGCTGGTCGGCGCTGAGCGGCTCGGTCATCAGCGCGTAGTCGTAGACCGGGACGGTGTACGAGCGGACCCGCTTGATCAGGTTCGGGAAGATGTTGGTGCCGAGGGCGACCCGGCGGGCACGGACCGAGCCGTACGGGGTGCGTACGGCCATGCCGGCGCCGTGCGGCTTCAGCTGGAGCGCGGGGGTGTGCTCGTACACCCGCACCCCGAGGTCCAGGCACGCCCGCTTCAGACCCCAGGCGAGCTTGGCGGGGTGGAGCATGGCGACGCCGCGGCGGTCGTACAACCCGGCGAGGAATGTCGGTGAGTCGACTTGTTCCCGTACGGCGTCGGTGTCGAGGAACTCGACGCCGTCCGCGAGGCCCTCGCGCTCCAGCTCCTCGTGCCACTCGCGCAGTTCGGCCGCCTGGTGCGGCTCGGTGGCCACGTCGATCTCGCCGGTGCGCTCGAAGTCGCAGTCGAGGGAGTAGCGGGCGACGGCCGCCTCGATCTCTTCGAGGTTGCGGGCGCCCAGCTCCTCCAGCTTCTTGATCTCGCCCGGCCAGCGGGTGAGACCGTTGGCCAGGCCGTGGGTGAGGGAGGCGGCACAGAAGCCGCCGTTGCGGCCGGAGGCGGCCCAGCCCACCTCACGGCCTTCGACGAGGACCACCTCGCGCGCCGGGTCGCGCTCCTTGGCGATCAGCGCGGTCCACAGCCCGCTGTAGCCGCCGCCGACGACCAACAGGTCGCAGGTCTCGGCGCCGGTGAGCGCGGGCTCGGGGTGGGGCTTGCCGGGGTCGTCCAGCCAGTAGGACACCGGCTGGGCGTCGGAGAGAGACTTCGTCCAATGATTCCCACTTGTCATGGCGCTTGGGGCCATGATTTCAACTCCCTACAAGGGTGACGAGCGTTATGCCTTTTGCCTGTTCCGGCGATTGCCGATGACCATTCCGGCCAGGACGAACAGTACGGCGACGAGGAACATGGCCGTACCGATGACATTGATCTGAACGGGTGTTCCGCGCTGTGCCGAACCCCAGACGAACATGGGGAAGGTGACGGTCGAGCCCGCGTTGAAATTGGTGATGATGAAATCGTCGAAGGAGAGCGCGAAGGCGAGCAGCGCGCCCGCGGCGATTCCGGGGGCCGCGATGGGCAGGGTGACCCGCAGGAAGGTCTGCGCGGGACCGGCGTACAGGTCCTGTGCGGCCTGCTCCAGGCGCGGGTCCATCGACATGACGCGTGCCTTGACGGCCGTCACGACGAAGCTGAGGCAGAACATGATGTGGGCGATGAGGATCGTCCAGAATCCCAGCTGTGCACCCATGTTGAGGAAGAGGGTGAGCAGCGAGGCGGCCATGACGACCTCGGGCATCGCCATCGGCAGGAAGATCAGCGAGTTCACGGCGCCGCGGGCGCGGAAGCGGTAGCGGACCAGCGCGAAGGCGATCATCGTGCCGAGGATGGTGGCTCCGATGGTCGCCCAGACGGCGATCTGCAGGCTGATCGAGAGCGAGCCGCACATGTCGGCGACCCCGCACGGGTCGCGCCAGGCGTCGGTCGAGAACTGCTGCCATTCGTAGTTGAAGCGCCCCTTCGGCTTGTTGAAGGAGAACACCGTGACGATGACGTTGGGCAGCAGCAGATATCCGAGCGTCAGCAGTCCCGCGATGACGACGAGATGACGCTTGAGCCAGCGTACGAAGGCCATTTAAACCAGATCCTCCGTCCCGGACTTGCGGATGTAGAGCGTGACCATGATGAGGATCGCGGCCATGAGAATGAAGGAGAGCGCGGCGGCCGTCGGATAGTCGAGAATCCGCAGGAATTGCGTCTGGATGACGTTGCCGACCATCCGGGTGTCCGTGGAGCCGAGCAGATCGGCGTTCACGTAGTCACCGCTGGCCGGGATGAAGGTCAGCAGCGTGCCGGAGACGACACCCGGCATCGAGAGCGGGAAGGTGACCTTCCGGAAGGTCGTGAAGGGCGCCGCGTACAGGTCGCCGGCCGCCTCGTGCAGCCGTCCGTCGATCCGCTCCAGCGAGGTGTAGAGCGGCAGGATCATGAACGGCAGGAAGTTGTACGTGAGTCCGCAGACCACCGCGAGCGGTGTGGCGAGGACGCGGTCGCCGGCCGTGAAGCCCAGCCAGTTGGTGACGTCCAGGACGTGCAGCGAGTTCAGGGCTCCGACGACCGGGCCGCCGTCGGCGAGGATCGTCTTCCAGGCGAGCGTACGGATCAGGAAGCTGGTGAAGAACGGCGCGATCACCAGGATCATGATCAGGTTGCGCCAGCGGCCCGCACGGAAGGCGATCAGATACGCCAGCGGGTAGCCCAGCACCAGGCACAGGATCGTCGCGGCACCGGCGTAGAGCACCGAACGCAGGAACTGCGGCCAGTAGTCCGCCAGTGCGTTCCAGTACGTCTGGAAGTGCCAGGTGACCTTGAAGCCGTCCTCCAGGGAACCCGTCTGCACGGACGTGGAGGCCTGGTAGATCATCGGCAGCGCGAAGAAGACGACCAGCCAGAGGAGGCCGGGCAGGAGCAGCCAGTACGGGACGAGCCGGCCGCGCTTCTTGGGCGGCTTCTCGGCGGGTTGCGGCGCGAGCGGCGGCGCCTCGGTGACGGCGGCCATCAGGCGGCCTCCTCGTCCACCGTCTCGACGCCCGCGTCGATGTCCTGCGCCGCGTCCAGGCCGAAGGTGTGCGCGGGGCTCCAGTGCAGGACGACCTCGGCGCCGGGGGTGAGCCGGGCGTCGCGGTCGATGTTCTGCGAGTAGACCTCGAACTCGGGGCAGACGGCGCTGTCTATGACGTACTGCGTGGAGACGCCGATGAAGCTGGAGTCGGCGATCCTGCCGGTGATCCGGTTGCGGCCCGCCGGGATCTCGCCCGCGTCGTCGGCGTGCGTGAGGGAGATCTTCTCGGGGCGGACGCCGACCAGGACCTTGCCGCCGGTCGTCGTCGGGGCGGAACATCGCGCCTGGGGCAGGTTGAGCTTGCCGCCGCCGGCCTTGAGGACGATCTCGTCGCCGCTCTTGGAGTCGACCTCGGCCTCGATGAGGTTCGAGGTGCCGAGGAAGTTGGCGACGAACGTGGTGTTCGGGTTCTCGTAGAGGTCGGCGGGCGCACCGAGCTGCTCGACACGGCCCGCGTTCATCACGGCGACCGTGTCGGCCATGGTCATGGCCTCCTCCTGGTCGTGCGTGACGTGGATGAAGGTGATGCCGACCTCGGTCTGGATCCGCTTGAGCTCCAGCTGCATCTGGCGGCGCAGCTTGAGGTCGAGGGCGCCGAGCGGCTCGTCGAGGAGCAGCACCTTGGGGTGGTTGATCAGCGCGCGGGCCACCGCGACGCGCTGCTGCTGGCCGCCGGAGAGCTGGTGCGGCTTCTTGCGCGCCTGCTCACCGAGTTGTACGAGATCGAGCATGTCCTCGACCTGCTTCTTCACCGACTTGATGCCGCGCCGACGCAGGCCGAAGGCGACGTTCTCGAAGATGTCGAGGTGCGGGAAGAGGGCGTACGACTGGAAGACGGTGTTCACCGGCCGCTTGTAGGGCGGCAGGTTCGTGACCTCCTGGTCGCCGAGGAAGACGGTGCCGGAGGAAGGTTCCTCCAGGCCCGCGATCATCCGCAGGGTGGTGGTCTTGCCGCAGCCCGACGCGCCGAGGAGGGCGAAGAACGAGCCCTGGGGCACCGTCAGGTCGAGCGGGTGTACGGCGGTGAAGGCGCCGTAGGTCTTGCTGATCCCGGAGAGGCGGACGTCGCCGCTGCTGTCGTTGGTCATCGTGGTCACGCCCCTGTGAGCTTCGCGAACTTCTCTTCGTAGGCCGTCTCTTCCTTCTGCGTCAGCGAGCGGAAGGCGTGGGACTTGGCCTGCATGGCCTTGTCGGGAATGATCAGCGGGTTGTCCGCCGCCGACTTGTCGATCTTGGCGAGCGCGTCCTTCACTCCGTCGACGGGACAGACGTAGTTGATGTAGGCGGCGAGCTCGGCGGCCGGCTCGGGCTCGTAGTAGTAGTCCATGAGCCGTTCGGCGTTCGTCTTGTGACGTGCCTTGTTGGGGATCAGCATGTTGTCCGTGGACGTCAGATAGCCGCTGTCCGGGATGATGAAGTCGACGTCCGGGCTGTCCGCCTTGAGCTGGACGACGTCACCGGCCCAGGCGACACAGGCCGCGAGGTCGCCCTTGGTGAGGTCGGAGGTGTAGTCGTTGCCCGTGAAGCGGCGGATCTGGCCCTTGTCGACGGCCTTCTGGAGCCGGGCGATCGCCGCGTCGAAGTCGTCGTCGGTGAACTTCGCCGGGTCCTTGCCCATGTCGAGCAGCGTCATGCCGATGCTGTCGCGCATCTCCGAGAGGAAGCCGACGCGCCCCTTGAGCTTGGGGTTGTCGAGCAGGTCGGAGATGGACTTCACCTCCACGCCGTTCAGCGCCTTCTTGTTGTAGGCGACGACGGTCGAGATGCCTTGCCAGGGGTACGAGTAGGCGCGGCCCGGGTCCCAGTCGGGATCGCGGAACTGGCCCGACAGGTTCGCGTACGCGTGCGGCAGGTTGGAGGCGTCGAGCTTCTGCACCCAGCCGAAACGGATCAGCCGCGCGGCCAGCCAGTCGGTGACGACGATGATGTCGCGCCCGGTGTCCTGGCCCGCCGCGAGCTGCGGCTTGATCTTGCCGAAGAACTCGACGTTGTCGTTGATGTCCTCGGTGTACTTGACCGAGATACCGGTCCGTTTGGTGAACACGTCCAGCGTGGGATGGTGCTTCCCGCTGTCGTCGACGTCCATGTACTCGGTCCAGTTGGAGAAGTTGATCGTCTTCTCCTTGGCCGAGTGGTCCTCGGCGGAGACGCCGCCCTGGGTCTTGCCGGCCGCGGGGATCCCGCAGGCGCTGAGCGCCCCGAGACCGCCGACGGCGAGCGCGCCGCCCGCGGAGGCGCGCAGCAGCGAACGACGGCTGAGGGAGGCCCTGCCGTTCCTGAAGCTGCGCCGCATGGCGGCCACTTGGGCCGGGGTCAGGCGTTCGGGCTCGTACTGCTCCATGCTCGTGGTGCCCTTTCGGGAGGGTCGCGGCCGTGGTCGCGGCCTGGTCTGGCACTGGGCCCCAGCCGGCGGTCGGCTAGGGGCGGTCCCCGAAGATCGTGCGGTGCCAGTCCTTCCTGGCCACCGCGGTGTTGTCGAACATGACGTGCTTGATCTGCGTGTACTCCTCGAAGGAGTAGGCGGACATGTCCTTGCCGAAGCCGGACGCCTTGTAGCCGCCGTGCGGCATCTCGCTGATGATCGGGATGTGATCGTTGACCCAGACGCAGCCCGCCTTGATCTCGCGGGTCGCGCGGCCCGCGCGGTAGACGTCGCGGCTCCAGGCGGAGGCGGCGAGTCCGTACGGGGTGTCGTTGGCGAGTGCGATGCCCTCGTCGTCGGTGTCGAAGGGCAGCACCACGAGGACCGGGCCGAAGATCTCGGCCTGCACGATCTCGCTGTCCTGGGCGGCGTCGGCGACGAGAGTCGGGGCGTAGAACGCGCCGCTCTTGAGGTCCCCCTGCGGGACGACTCCGCCGGTGACCACGCGCGCGTAGTCGCGGGCCCGGTCGACGAATCCGGCGACGCGGTCGCGCTGGGCGTGCGAGATCAGTGGGCCGAGGTCGGTGTCCGGCGCGAACGGGTCGCCCACCCGGACGCTCGCCATCAGGGCGGCCGTCTTCGACACGAACTCTTCGTAGAGAGGCCTTTGTACGTACGCGCGCGTGGCGGCCGTGCAGTCCTGCCCGGTGTTGATCAGCGAACCGGCGACCGCGCCGTTCACCGCGGCGTCCAGATCCGCGTCGTCGAAGACCACGAAAGGAGCCTTGCCGCCCAGCTCCAGGTGGAGCCGCTTGACGGTCGCGGTGGCGATCTCGGCGACGCGCCTGCCGACGGCGGTGGACCCGGTGAAGGAGGTCATGACGACGTCGGGGTGGCCGACGAGGTGCTCACCCACCTCCTTGCCCCGACCCGTGACGATGTTGATGACACCGTCCGGGATCCCCGCCTCCGTGGCCGCCTCGGCGAACAGCAGGGAGGTGAGCGGGGTCAGCTCGGCGGGCTTCAGGACGATCGTGTTGCCGGCGGCGACGGCCGGGAGGATCTTCCAGGCGGCCATCTGGAGGGGGTAGTTCCAGGGCGCGATGGAGCCGACGACACCGATGGGTTCACGGCGTACGTACGAGGTGTGGTCGCCGGAGTACTCGCCCGCTGACTGACCCTGAAGGTGCCGGGCCGCGCCCGCGAAGAAGGCGGTGTTGTCGATGGTGCCCGGCACGTCGAACTCGCGCGTCAGCTTGAGCGGCTTGCCGCACTGGAGCGACTCCGCCTGGGCGAATTCCTCGGCACGCTCGGCGAGCACGGCGGCGAAGCGGTGCAGCGCGTCGGAGCGATCGCCCGGGGTCGCGCCCGACCAGCCGGGAAACGCCTCGACGGCGGCGGCGACGGCCGCGTCGACGTCGACGGTGCTCGCCAGCTCGTAGGTGTACACCTCGTCGCCGGTGGCGGGGTCGACGACCGCGTGCGTGCGGCCGGAGGTGCCCTTGGTCAGCCGGCCCGCGATGTACTGCGCGCCGTCCGCGAAGCGGTCCTGCGCCTGGAAGCGATGGCCCGGATTGTGCATGTCGCTCTCCTCCGCCGTCCTCCCCGTTTTCCGGGGGTCGGCGTAGCTCCAGCTCGATTTGAGTGCCGATCCTGACAGAGCAAAGGGACTCCAACAAGTGATTCCGTTGTTGCCTTTTGGTTACGCGACGGAATCTGTCGACCAGGTGTCGAGTCCTCATGGAAAAGGCGGGACGGAATGTCAGTGGTGCGTGCCACAGTGGCATGCATGGGGAAGATCGATTCTTGGGAAGCGCTGGTCAGCGCGGTCCACTCGGGGGCGAAGGTCAAGTACCTGCACTTCTGGGGGCACCGCCCGCGGCCGGACGGCCAGGTGAGCGCGAGCTGTCTCAGCCAGTGGTGGCCGTCACCATTCGTGGTCGACGACGTCGAGTACGCGACGGCGGAGCACTGGATGATGGCGTCGAAGGCCCGGCTCTTCGGCGACGAGGAGGCGGAGCGCCGGGTTCTCGGCGCCGCGAGCCCCGCGCTCGCCAAGAAGGAGGGGCGGCTGGTGCGCGGCTTCGACGACGCCCGGTGGGAGCGCGAGCGGTTCGGGATCGTGGTCGAGGGCAGCGTCCACAAGTTCGCCGCCCACGCCGACCTGCGGGAGTTTCTGCTGGGCACGGGCGCACGAAGCGAGACGGGGGTCCCCTCGGCCGAAGGCGGCGGGAGGGTGCTGGTCGAAGCCAGCCCCATGGACCGTATATGGGGCATCGGCCTCGCGGCGGACGACGAGCGGGCCGCGGATCCCGAGCGGTGGCGGGGGCCGAATCTGCTCGGCTTCGCGTTGATGGAGGCGCGGGGGCGGCTGGGCTAGCCGTCCAGGAGAGACGCGGGCCCCTGCGGGGGCTTGGCCCCTACGGGGGCGCCTCTGCCTACGGCTACCTCTGTACGGCTGCTTCTGTGCGGCTGCTTCTGGTTCTGGACGGCTGCTTCGGTGCGGCTGCTTCTGGTTCTGGACGGCTGCTTCTGTGCGTTGCTTCTGTGCGGCTGCCCCTGTACAGCTACTCCCCTACAACCGCTCCGTGACGAGGGACGTGGAGAAGCCGTCGCCGCCACCGCCTGTATTGCTGTTGCCCGTGTCGTCGGGGACGACGATGAGGATCACGAGCATCGCGATGCCGAGGGCGATACCGACCGCTCCGCAGATGATCCCGGCCAGCGCCTGACCCGGGTTCGTCGCCTCACCCCGGCGTACCTTGCGGCGGCCGATCACCCCGAAGATCACACCGAGAATGCCCAGCACGATGGCGAGCGGCCACAGACAGAACACGACCGCCGCGAGGATGCCGAGCACCAGGGCGGCGGTGCCCATCCCGTTGCTCGGCGCCATCGGCATCGCGGGCCAGCCGTAACCGGGGCCACCGTGGTAGGCCCCGTGCGGCGGGGCGGGGGCGTACTGCGGATAGCCGTACCCGTACGGGAGCGGGCCCGGGCCATCGGGGGCGATGGGCGGCGGGGGGACGGGCTCTCCTGGAGCGGGCGAAGGGTAGGGGGTGGAGGCGGCGGGGGGTGCGAAGGGATTGTCGGCTATGGGAGGCCGGCCGGCCGGCGGTGCGAAGGGGTTGTCCCAGGGCCGGTGGGCGGAGGCGAGTGTCGGCTGGTCATGCGCGGAGGGAGGCGCGGGGGCGGCCCTTCCGGTGGAGGGGGCCGTGTCCGCGGGCGGTGCCCAGGGGTTCGGCGAGGGACTTCCCGGGCGCGGCTCGGCGATGGCCTTGTCCAGGGGGACCTTGGGAGCGGGGGCCGCGGGTTCGTGACGGGGGTCCGGCGTGCGGTTCGCCGCGGGGGCGGCCTCGGAACCAGCCGTACGGTTCTCCGCAGGGGCGGGCTCGGAACCGGGCGTACGGCTTTCCGCGGGCACCGCGGGGTCGGGCTCGGGAGCCGGCGTGCGGTTCGCCGCGGGGGCGGGCTCGGGACCCGGCGTAGGGTGCTCCGCCGGCACCGCATCCTCCGGCTCGCCACCCGGCGCAGGGGCGCCCTCCGCGGGCCCCGCATTCTGCGGAGCAGCCTGAACCCGCTGGTCCTGCGGAACCCCCTCGGCCGGAGGGGCTCCCTGGTCCGCAGGGGCTCCCCGGTCCGGCGGAGTCCCCTGGCCCGGCGGAGCCCACGCGGCAGCGTCGCGTGGCGCTTCCGGCGTCCCGGCGTCGTCGGACATGCGCGGGGTCCCCTCTGTCGTACGTTCCGTCATGCTACGGCCCCAGGGTGTGTCACTCGGATCCCGCCCGGGAAGCGGGGACGCCGCCCGGATCCGGAGGACAGGCCGGTGTCACTCGGATCCCGCCCGGGAAGCGGGGACGCCGCCCGGATCCGGAGGACAGGCCGGTGTCACTCGGGTCCCGCCCGGGAAGCGGGGATGCCGCCCGGAGGACAGGCCCGGGCCGAGCCGCAAAGGCCGCCGCCTACGATGATCCCTGAGTCACCGATCAGCCGATCACCCGCGTCCCGCCGACCACGGTCCCGGGACGCCGTTCCGGGGAGGAACCCTTGACCGACCAGCACACCGCCCGCGAAGACGCCCGCGATCTGCACGCCTTCATCGCCGGTATGCCCAAGGCCGAACTGCACGTGCACCACGTCGGCTCCGCCTCCCCGCGCATCGTGTCCGCCCTCGCCGCCCGGCACCCCGACTCCTCGGTGCCGACCGACCCCGAGGCCCTGGCGGACTACTTCACGTTCACGGACTTCGCCCACTTCATCCAGGTGTATCTGTCCGTCGTCGACCTCATCCGCACCCCAGAGGACGTACGGCTGCTGACGTACGAGGTGGCGCGGGACATGGCCCGGCAGCAGGTGCGTTACGCCGAGCTGACCATCACCCCGTGGTCCTCCACCCGGCGCGGTATCGACGAGGGCGCCTTCATGGAGGCGATCGAGGACGCGCGCAAGGCGGCCGAGGCCGAGCTCGGTGTCGTCCTGCGGTGGTGCTTCGACATTCCGGGCGAGGCCGGGCTCGAGGCCGCCGAGGAGACCGTACGGCTCGCGACCGACGACCGGCTGCGGCCGGAAGGGCTGGTCTCCTTCGGGCTCGGCGGACCCGAAATCGGCGTACCGCGACCGCAGTTCAAGCCCTACTTCGACCGGGCGATCGCGGCCGGGCTGCGGTCGGTGCCGCACGCCGGTGAGACGACGGGCCCGGAGACGGTCTGGGACGCGCTGAACGACCTGCGCGCCGAGCGCATCGGGCACGGCACCACTTCCGCGCAGGACCCCGAGTTGCTCGCCCACCTCGCCGAGCACCGGATCGCCCTGGAGGTCTGCCCGACCTCCAACATCGCCACCCGCGCGGTCCGCACCCTCGACGAGCACCCCATCAAGGAGTTCGTGCGGGCCGGGGTTCTCGTCACCATCAACTCCGACGACCCGCCGATGTTCGGCACCGACCTCAACAACGAGTACGCGGTCGCCGCCCGCCTCCTCGACCTCGACGAGCAGGGCCTCGCCGCGCTCGCCAGGAACGCGGTCGAGGCGTCGTTCCTCGACGAGCCCGGCAAGGCGAAGCTCGCCGCGGAGATCGACACCTACGCCTCGACGTGGCTCGCGCCCTGACATGCCGGACCAGCACAATGGGCGCATGCGTACCGTGACCGCCGTCGCCCATCGCGGCGCCCCCTACCGCGCCCGCGAGAACACGATCGACTCGCTGCGTTCCGCGCTCCAACTGGGCGCGGACGCGGTCGAGATCGACGTACGGCTGACCCGTGACGGCGTGCCCGTGCTGCTGCACGACGAGACGCTGAAACGACTCTGGGAGCAGGACCGGCCGCTGCGCTCGCTCTCCTCGGACGAGGTGCGCGGGCTCACGGCCGGCGGGGTGCCGACGCTGGTCGAGGCCCTCAAGGAGACCGACGACAGCCGGATCATGGTGGACCTGCCGGGCGCGCCCGACGCCAGGGCCGTCCGCCGGATCGTCGACGTCGTCCGGGAGTGCGGGGCGCAGGAGCGGGTCTACTACTGCGCGGGCGCACCGGCCATGCTGGCGGTGCGCGCCGCCGACCCCGGCGCGGAGATCGCGCTGACCTGGTCGACCCTCGCACCGCCGCGGCCGGCGCTGCTGGAAGCCGTACGGCCGCGCTGGCTCAACTACCGCTTCGGGCTGGTCGACCGGGACCTCACCGCCCGCGTCCACCGTGACGGCTGTCTGCTCTCCGTGTGGACCCCTGACACACGCCGGTCCATGCGCAGGCTGCTCGACCTCGGCGTCGACTCGATCACGACGAACCGCATCGACACGCTGTGCGCCCTGCGCAAGGGCTGACGCGGCGACCGGCAGGGCGAGCCGCCCTCGGCTGAACGCCTGCCGGGGCCGACATCTCGGCGTCAGGGAGTGACCACGTCGAGGTCCGTGGAGGGGCC
The DNA here is from genome assembly GCF_042881985.1 of Streptomyces sp. NPDC058246. Classification (NCBI taxonomy): domain Bacteria; kingdom Bacillati; phylum Actinomycetota; class Actinomycetes; order Kitasatosporales; family Streptomycetaceae; genus Streptomyces; species Streptomyces sp. NPDC058246. Next base: position 90,109 of record NZ_JBHVWZ010000013.1, read on the forward strand.
GCCCATCCAGGTCGTGCCGTCCGCCGCGCCGCTCCGGTCGTCCATGCGGTGACCACCGCCCGAGGCGACGTGGAAGAGCCTGCCGCGCAGCCCGGTCCAGGCCGGCATGACGACGTCACCGGGGCGTTCCCGAACGGGATCTGCCGGCGGGCCCGGAAGTAGCCCTGACCGGTGGGGGTGACCGCCTCGCCGGGGTGGGTCGGACCAGTCGATGAAACCGGTCGCCCGGCGGATCGCGCCGACGGCGCTCACGTAGCGAGGACGGGGGCCGGACCGGGATACGGCGCGAGCGCCTCCAGCCGCTTGATCTTCCTCCGTACGACGTAGAGCGGGATCACCCCGATGACGCCGAAGGACATGTCGATGACCGACCACCAGAAGGGAATTCCGCGGATCGGTCCGCAGATCAGCGCGAGCGGGAGGATGCCGACGCAGGCGATCATGGCGAACTCGACGACCCAGATGTTGCGGACCGGGTCACGGTAGGGCCCGTAGAAGGCGACCGCGATCACGAGATGCGCGAACGCCAGCCAGTCCGTGCCGTACAGCACGAAGGGGTAGTCGGCGTCTGCGGTGTCGAGCCCGCGGCGCACGCGCTCGATCCAGTCCGTCAGTGCGGGCAGGTGCTCGGACACGGGGAGGGACCGCAACAGGTCCTCGGTCCAGCGCAGTTCGTGCACCAAGGGGAAGGCCGTCGCGCCGCTGAGGACCAGACAGACGACAAAGAAGACCAGCCATGCGCGGATGCCCTTCAGGAGGGCGGCTCTGTCGCTCATGGCAGGAGCGTACGCCCAGTCTTGAACATGTTCAAAAACGATTCCCGTACGAGGGTCAGCGCGGTGCGGCGTCGGTGGCCCCGTAGCTCCGGGCCGTCGAGGGCTCGGCGGTCGGCGAGGTCGGTGTCGCCGACGGCGCGCGGGTGGGGACGGCCGAGACGTTCGTCGGGGTGGCGGGGGCGGTCCTCGGGACGGCCGTGCCGGTGGGACTGGTCGGGGTGGCGGGGCCGTTGGTCCGGGACCTTTGCGTGGGGGTGGGCCTGCCGGGCTCCGGCGACGCCGACGGGGAGGGCACGGCCGAAGGGCTGCTCGCGGGTGGCGGGGCGAGCGGGACCGTCGGGGACGCCGGCGCCTCGGATGTCGCCAGGCGGAGCGGCAGCAGCGCGACGAGGGCGGCGACGGCGCACGACAGGCCGACCCCGGCCGCGGTGCGCAGCAGCCTGCGGCGGGCGGCACCGCGGCGGATCGCCTCGTACCGGCCGGCGGGTGGGCCGAGATAGTCGGAGGAGGGCCGCAGGATGACGGCGAGGGGGTCGTCGGGTTCGAAGTCCGGACCCTCGTCAGAGTGTGTGATCAAGGCTTCTCCTCAGGTGGGCGCGGAGCAGTTCGCGGGCCGCGTGGAGATCGGCCTTGATGGTTCCTTCCTTGCGCCCGGTCAGCACGGACACCTCCCGGATCGGCATGTCAGCGTAGTAGTGCAGCAGGATCGGGACGCGCAGTCGTTCAGGCAGCGACTGCACGAGCAGCCGTACGGACGGGTCGGCCTGCTCGGTCGGCGGACGGACGGCTTCTTCGGTGGTGACGCGGCGCACGGCTCTGCGTTCGCGCTCGAGCTTGCGCCAGTGGTCCCGGACGAGGTTGGCCGCGGTGACGTAGAGGAAACCCCGGGGCTCCGTTACGGATGTCCAGCGCGCCCAGAGCCGGGTGAACGCCTCCGAGGCGATCTCGTGGGCCGTCTCGTCGTCGTCGACCAGCCGGCGGCACCAGCCGGCGAGACGCGGGTAGACGGCGGCGAACAGCTCGGACGCTGCCGCCGCCTTCTCGCGGGACCGTTTCAACGCTCTCCATGGTCGTGGGGCACTCGTGAACTCGTGTACTCGTGAATCTCGTGAAACTCGTGGGCGAGCGGGCGAGTGGACTCGTGGACTCGTGGACTCGTAGGGAAGGACCCCGGACCGACGGCGTACGTTCCATCGGCCCGGGATCCAGGCGGGCGGGTCAGGGGTTGGTGCTTGTGCTGGCGCCCGTGTTCGTGCCCTTGTTCGTGCCCGTCGTCGCGGACGTCAGCGCGGCGAAGACGATCACGTTGTCGAGGTAGCCGTCCCCGGTCCGGGGGCCGCCGCACGTGATGAGCCGCAGCTCGGGACGGTCCACGTTCCCGTAGACCTCGTCCGCCGGGAAGTCCGCCTTGGCAACGGTCCGTACGGTGGTGACGGCGAAGGTCGCCCGCGTGCCGTTCTCCAGGCGTGCCGTGATCCGGTCGCCCGGGTGCAACCGCGCGAGGTGCCGGAAGACCCCGTCCCCATAGGTGCCGACCGTGACATGGCCGAGGATGACCGACGGGCCGGTCTGACCCGGCGTCGGCGAGTGCCCGTACCAGCCCGCACGGTCGTGCGCCGTGATCGGGGGCACCTGCACGCTGCCGTCCGAGGCCAGCCCCAGCCGTATGACCGGGGTGTCGACCCCGATGGCCGGGATCTGCAACCGGACCGGGACCGAACGCCGCAGGGCCGCCGTGGCGGAGGACCGCGAGGGCGGTGGCGTACTCCCGGACCGTGCGGTCGCGTCCCGCCCGGACTGCCCGGACTGCCCGGATTGCCCGGACTGCCCCGACTCGCCTGCCGGTCCGTCCTGGTGGCCGCCGCAGCCCACGAGCAGGGCCGCCATCGCCGCGGTGGCGAAGGCACGCCTGGAGAGCAGGGTCATGCCCCGGTCGCCCGCCGGCGACGTACGAGATAGACGGCCGCGCCGCCCACGGCGACAGCCGCGGCAGCACCGCCGCCGATCAGCCCGCCCTCCCCTCCGGACTTCGCCGACGCCGACGCCCGACCGGTGTCGGGCGCTCCCTTCGGTACGACGGCGACCTGGCTCGGGGCCGGCGCGCGGGTCGGCGTGGCACTCGAGACCGGGGTGCTGGACGGTGCGGCGGTGGGCGTACGGCCCGTGGAGGGGGCCGTGGTCGGGACCGCGCTCGGGGCCGGTGCGGCCGTGGAGGTGGGGCGGCTCGTGGGGGTGGGGGTCGCCCCGTCGGCGAACGCGGGCACCGTGCCCGCCAGTACGGCGGTGCACGCGAGTGCCATGGCGCTGAGGACAGTTCGACGCATGAATCGCTCTCTTTCGTCGGTCGCCCGCCCGGTGCGGCGGCGGGCTGAGTTACGGATCGAGCGGAGAGACGAGGCAGCGCCGGGGCGAGTTGTAAAGGGATGGCAAAGCCGTCGGAATGGCTGACGGGCACCGGGGCGGGTCCTCGAAGGCACGGTGGGGCCGGCCGCTGCTCGCGGTGCGGGAGTTGAGGCACGTGGACGCGCTACGGCTCGCGCCCGGACGGGCCTCACCTGGCCGGCGCCATGCCCCGGGCACGGCATGGAATCACCCCCGCCCGAGCCTGTGCTTCTCGCCACATTTCGCACCCAATGGGCCCTGTCGTGGCGGCGGTCACCTCGCGGGGCGGGCGTTTTATATACCTTCGCAGTTCCGTCCCGCCCCCCACGAACTGCCGAGGCCCGTCACCATGCCGCACCGACCGTCCCCCCTGCCGCACCCGCAGAGTGCGGGAAGACGCAGGCCGCACGGCGGACACGCCGCCGTCCGCGCCGGCGTTCTCGCGGCCGCTCTGGCGACGCTCTTCGCGGCCGGCTCGCTCGCACCCGCGGCCGCGAATCCGGCGTCGGCGTCGATGGGACCCGGCACCGCCACGGCCGACGCCCTCGCGGTCGCGCGGCCCCAGGGGAAGGCCCGGGTGACGGCCGCGGTGGTCGACCTGGACGGCACGGGCCGGGAGCCCGCGGTCCACGGCGACGACACCCCCTACGACACCGCGAGCATCGTCAAGGTCGACATCCTCGCCACGGCGCTGCTCCAGGCGCAGGACAGCGGACACGACCTGACCACACAGGAGCGCGCCCAGGCGGAGGCGATGATCAGGCGCAGCGACAACACGGCGGCGAACGCGCTGTGGCGGCGCATCGGTCTGGCGCCTGGCCTGGAAGCTGCGAACAAGCGGCTGGGACTGACGTCGACCAAGGGCGGCCCCGGCGTCAAGTGGGGGCTGACGCGGACGACGGCGAGCGACCAGATACGGCTGCTGCGCGCGGTGTTCGACACCCGCCCCGCCTCACCCGCGGGGTCCACGGCGCTCAACGCCGCGTCGCGCAGCTACCTCCGTACGCTGATGACGCGCGTCGTCGGCGAACAGGCGTGGGGCGTCTCCGCGGCCGGCGGCTCCGGGTGGGCGTTGAAGAACGGCTGGCTGCAGCGCAACACGACCGGGCTGTGGGACGTCAACAGCGTCGGCCGGATCACGGCGGGCGGACACCACTATCTCGTCGCCGTCCTCTCGGACGGCAACACGTCGATGAAGGACGGCGTCGCGCTGGTGGAACGTGAGGCCCGGGCGGCTGTCACCTCGGCGACCGCCCACTGACGACGGCCCACCCGTTGAGCGGTGTGGCTCGTCCGGCGTGCTGACGTGGCATCAGGGGGCTCCGGCCGCGCGAGGGTGACGGTCACCGGAGCCGGTGCCCTCGTGGGCCAGGTGCTCAGCGCGGCCGGTGACTGAGGAGGTCGCCCGGCTGACACTCCAATACCTCGCACAGACGGGTCAGGGTGGTGAACCGTACGGCCCTCGCCCGGCCGTTCTTGAGGATCGACAAATTCACGTGGGTGACTCCGACCCGGTCGGCGAGCTCCGCCAAGGTCATCCCCCGCTCCTCGAGCAGTTGGTCGAGATGGACCTCGATCGCGTGCTCCTGCTTCTCCTCGGACATCAGACCGTTCCGTCGAGGTCTTCGCGCATGGTGACGCCGACGCGCATGACCCGGGCGAAGGAGAGGACGCCGAGGCCGGTGAGGATCGCCATGTAGGGAATGTCCCACGACCACAGCCCGGAGACGGCACTGACGCCGCTGCCGCGGCTCAGGGAGTCGATGAGAGCCTTCTCGGCCATGGACACCGCGATCGCGGCGAGCACGCTGCCGGCCAGCAGCCACCAGCCCAGACTGCGCAGTCGCTCCGCGGTCCGCGCGGTGTAGAGGCCGTCGCGGTCCGCACGTCGGATCAGCTGGAGGACGAGCAGGAGGGCCCCGACGGTAAAGACGAAGGGGGCGAGCTGGGTGACGGTGTTGAGCAGGCTCTGGACCGTACTGGGCGCCTCCGTGCAGTAGTTCGGTCGGGCGTCCAGGCCGACCGTGGCTCCCGGCGCGGGCTTGAAGCCCAAGGTCGACTCCGCGCCGACGCCGGCCGTCGTGGTCGTATCCGTGACACACACGTTCTCGTCGCCGATACCGAGGACGGACACGCCGTCCGCGAACGGCAGGGCGACCAGGCCGGCGATCATCAGCCCCCCGATCAGCGTCACGATGGCCGTGACCGCCGTCGACATCGGCTCCAGTGGATTGCGTACCCTCGCCATGACAGCCCCCGTATCGATTATCGATGTTATCGAAAAACGATACAGAGCCCGGCGGGCGCTCGGCAACCCCCGAGATCAGGCGTGATCATTTCCCTTCTTGACACATCCGGCCAGGCGGCAACGACGGCGTTGGGCGCGGCGGCGTCGATCATTTCGGAACGGTCGGATTCACCGCCTTCGCTCCGCCGGCGGTCCGTGACCAAGGCCGCCCCTCGGGCTGGTGCGCGGGGTGCACTCAGCCCGTCGCGACGGCCGTACTCCTGCCGGTGATGAGGGCTCGGGCCGCGGTGGTGGCGAGACGGGGGAGGTCCCCGGGGCTGCGGCGGTATCGGCCGAAGGCTCCCTGGAGCTGGAGGGTGGCGTAGCCGTGGGCGAGCGAGAGGTGGGCTTCGAGGAGTTCGATCACCCCGAGGACGGTGTCGGCGGTGGAGGCCGCGGTGGCCAGCGGGAGCAGGACGTCGACGAAGTGGCGGCCCGCTTCGTGGAGTTCGCGGTAGCGGGGGTCCTGGAAGCCGTCGGCGTAGATGAGTTCGAGGCCGACGCGGTGCTGGGCGACGTAGAGCGCGTAGGCGCCCGCGGTGGCGGCGAGTTGTTCCACGGGGTCGTCCCCGGCCGCCCTCGCGGACTCGGCCAGCCGGTCGGCGAGCTCGTGCGCGACGGTGGCGGCACAGGCGGCGAGCAAGGCCTCACGGTCACGGAAGTGGCGATAGGGGGCGCCGGAGGAAACACCCGCGCGGGCGGCGACCTTGGCCACCGAGAAACCGAGCGCACCCGTCTCCGCCAGGACGGCCAGACCGTCGCGGATCAGTTGGGCGCGCAGGTCGCCGTGGTGGTAGCCACGCCGGGCGGTGTTGTCACTCACGTCGCCCATTGTTCCCCACCCGAATGTAAGAGTACTCTCACGCGTGAGAGTACTCTTACATTCGGGTGGGGACGCTGGTCCACTCCCGGTGGCCACGCCCGCCCAGGAGCGGGAAACCGCGCCGAAACGGCGCCGGCCGCCACGACCGCAGCGCGGCCTGCCCGTTCCAGGCGGGCGACCGGATCACCGAGAGAAGGCGCATGAGCGTGCAGAAGCGACACCTGGGCCGGCAGGGCCTGACCGTCTCCGCCCTCGGCTACGGCGCGATGGGCATCTCCCTTGCCTACGGCCCCTCCGACGAACAGGAGGGCATCGCGACCATCCGTCGGGCCCAGGAGCTGGGCGTCACGTTCTTCGACACCGCCGAGCTGTACGGGCAGGGCGAGAACGAGCGCATCGTCGGCAAGGCGCTGGCGCCAGTGCGCGACGAGGTCGTCGTCGCCACCAAGTTCGGCTTCGACTTCACCGGCACCCGAGAGGGCAACGTCGACAGCCGCCCCGAGCACATCCGCGAGGTCACCGACAACAGCCTGCGCCACCTGGGCAGCGACCACATCGACGTCCTCTACCAGCACCGCGTCGACCCGAACGTGCCGATCGAGGAGGTCGCGGGCGCCGTCGGCGAACTCGTCGACGCGGGCAAGGTCCGCTACTTCGGCCTGAGCGAGGCAGGCGAGCGGACCATCCGTGCCGCCCACGCCGTCCATCCGGTCTCCGTCCTGCAGACCGAGTACTCCCTGTTCGAGCGGGACGTCGAGATGCTGCTTCCCGTCCTGCGGGAACTCGGCATCGGTTTCGTGCCCTACTCCCCGCTCGGCCGGGGCTTCCTGACCGGACAGGCCAAGCCCGGCGCCGACTACCCCGATGGCGACATGCGCCAGTGGGACGCCCGCTATCAGCCCGGCAACTACGAGAAGAACCAGGAAGCCACCCGCCTGCTCGGCGAGTTGGCGGCCGCCAAGGGAATCAGCGTGGCCCAGCTCGCCCTGGCCTGGCTCCTGACCCAGGGCGAGGACATCGTTCCCATCCCCGGCACGCGCAACCTGGAGCGGCTCGAGGAGAACGTCGGCGCCGCCGACGTCGGCCTCACCGATGCCGACCTCGCCCGCATCAAGGAGATCCTGCCCACCGGAGGCTACGGCGCCCGCTACCCCGAAGCCATGATGCCGACCTGGAACTGAGCCCTTCCACGTGATCGCTGAGGCCGGCTGTCGCTGAGGCCGGCCATTGCACGCGGCGTACAGTTGCTCCATGGCCCGGCCTCGACAGTTCGACGAAGAAGAGGTTGTGCAGGCTGCCCGCGACCAGTTCTGGTCCGAGGGCTACAACAGCACCTCCATCGACGACCTGAGCGCCGTGACAGGCCTGGGCCGAGGGAGCCTGTACGGAGCCTTCGGGGACAAGCACGCGCTGTTCCTGCGGGCTCTCGACAGCTACAACAGCGACGCGCTGGGAGCTTGGCGCACAGCTCTGGGAGGCCCCGGCCCGGCCATGCCCAAGCTGGAGCGCCATGTACGTAACGTCGCCGAAGGCATCACCTGGGACGTGGAACGGCGCGGCTGCATGATGGCCAAGAGCGCGGCGGAACTGGCGTCCGTCGACGAGGGTGTTGCCCAGCGAACCGCCGCGGTCGTCCGCGGGCTGCACAGCGCGCTACGGGGCTGCATCGCACGGGCCCAGGCCGAAGGCTCACTGGACGCCGACGCGGACGCGGACAGCCTCGCCTCCCTCCTGCTCGCCGTGCTCCGGGGGCTTGAGGCCCTGGGCAAGGCGGGAGCCGCTCCGGAGGTCGTCAACGGGGCTGCGGAGCAGGCCTTGGCGCTTCTTCCCCGCGTCTCGACGGACGAGCGTGTGCCGGACACCACGTTCTCGACCGGGGCCTGATCGTCGCTTCGGCGCCACCGGGCCGCGGACGCCGGCGCGGTCAACTTCTCCCCGCCGGCGCTGTGCCTGCCAGGCCGCGACCACCCTCGGCGGCCTCTGTCCGCCTTACCGGCAACGGCCGCAGTAGCCACGACGGCCGCAACAGCCGCCGGCCTGACGCCGCACGACGTGTGTGGCGTCAAGGCATACAGCGCCTGGCCCTTGCCGGCTTTTTTGCAGGCTTACCCCAGGACTTCCCGCGGGTAGCTGCGGCTACCAGGGGTGGACGAGGACGGTGCCGACCTTGCCGGGACGTACCGCGTGCTCCACGGCGTTCGCCAGTTGGTCGAGGGCGTACGCGGCGGCCACGTCGAACTGGTCCTTGAGCGCCAGCGCGATCAGCTTCGCGGCCGCGACGTCGGATGCCCGCCGCTCGGCGGAGGCCTCCGACATCCACCGGCCGATGTTCTTGCCCCGCAGCGTCAGCGACTTGTGCAGCAGCGTCGACGCAGGTACCGAGATCGCCTCCTCGGCCATCTGCCCGTAGACGACCAGCTTCCCGCCCGGCGCCAACAGGTCCAGAAGACTCTCCGCCGGCTTCCCGCCGATCGGGTCGAAGGCCACACTTACCGGACGGCCGCCTGCCGCCTCGCGGACCTCGTCGGCCCAGCCCGGATGCTCCGTCGACACGACCGGCACGTCCGGGAACCGCTTGCGCAGCTCCTCGGCACCGCGTGCGCTGCGGACCACGTTGACGAGCGGCAGGTTGTGGATCTGCGACGCGCCCGTCACCAGCCGCCCGACCGACGAGCCCGCGGCGGTCTGCACCAGAAGACCGTCGTAACCGAAGGCCGGGTGCTCCTCCGCCTCACGGCGCAGCATCACCGTGGTGAGGGGGTTCACCAGCATCTGCGCGGCGACCTCGTCCGACAGCTCGTCCGGTACGGCCACCACCACCTCGGCATCCGCCACGATCCACTGCGACCACGCCCCCGGCTGGGGAAAGACCGCTACTCGGCCGCCGACCTCGACGCCCGGCGCCACGCGCGTTCCCGGGCCGATCGCCTCCACCACGCCGGTGGCCTCCACGCCGGCCGGAACCGGCTTCGCGGCCTCCCCCGGGTAGGCCTCGATGGCCTGGAGATCACCAGGGTGCACCGGGAAGGCCGTGGTGCGGACGAGGACCTGGCCGCCCCCGGGAGCTGCCGGCTCCGGCTCCTCGATGACGGTCACGACGTCGGCGGGCGACCCGCCACGGGTGTAGACGACACGACGGTTCATGACGCTCCTCGTGCACGCGGGTGTGTGTGGGGCTCGGCCGGGGCGTCAGCCGACGTCCTGCAGCAGCAGGTGCTTCGCGCTGAGCGCACCGTCGAGCTGCATCAGCCGACCGCCCTCACGCAGACCGCCGAGGTCCAGGGCGGCGAACCCGAATTCGTCCAGCAAGCCGGCCACGGCCGCCTTCGCGTCGAAGTCGTCGCCCGCGTAGAAGGCCACCAGCCGTCCTTCGGCATGCCGGGGGTCCGCGGCGATGAACGGCCCGAACAGGGTGTTGAGAGCCTTCACGACCCGGGCGCCGGGAAGGTGACGGGCGACCCACTCGCTGCCGGTGAGGTCACCGACGTCGTACCGGCCGCGCCAGGGGTTGGCCGCCGCGAACTGATTCGTCGTATCGACAACGATCTTCCCGTCCCAGGTGGTGAGGTCACTCAGTTCCGGCACGGCGAAGAACGGCACACAGAGAAAGACGAGCTCCGGCTTCGCTGCCTCCTCGGCCGTCACCGCGCGGGCCTTCGGCCCCAGCCTGTCGACGAGGGCTTCGAGAGTCCCGGGGCCCCGGCTGTTGCCGATGAGTACCTCATGGCCGTGGCGGATGGCCTGGTCGGCGACCGCCTGTCCCACCTCTCCCGCGCCGACTACGCCGATAACGCCGTGTGTGTTCATGATGTTCTTCCTTGATCGTGTGCAGAGAGTCCGCGGGCTGCCCGGCATCGGCTCAAGTGATCCACCGCCCGCACCGACGCCGTCGCTGCAGGCAGCGGACTTCGGCGTTCCCGTTCCGGGTGACGGATTTTTGTACTGGATGGTAAACAACCCGGCCCGGGGGTGGTGGATCGGCGGGATGCGTACCTGCCCGTGTACCCCGCCCCAAGCCGCACCGCAGGCAAGGCGCCGCCATGACGCGGCTACCCGCGGTGCGGGTTGAAGTCCAGGAGGACCTTGCCGTTCTTCCGCAGGTACGCGAGGGCCTCGGCGAAGTCCTTGGCCTGGTAGACGCGGGCGGAGGGCAACGTGAGCCTTCCCCCGGCGACCAGTCGCGCCGACTCCGCGCCCAGGGCCGGATGACGGGGCAGGTACTCGTCCTGGTACATCCAGAACTCCGTCGGGGTGATGTTCTTCGCCTTCAGCACGTTCTGGTCGGGGGTGAAGGGCTCGCCGCTCATATAGCCGTAGATCACCAGCAGGGCGCCTTCGGTCAGCACGTCCAGCAGCAGCGAGGTGGCCCCTCCGCTGACGCCGTCCAGCCCCAGCAGCACCGGATCGTCGCCGATGATCGCTCGCACGCGTGCGGCCACGTCGAGCGCGTCGATCAGCACGATGTCGGCGCCCAGTTCCTCGAGCTCGGTGACGAGCTCCTCGCGGCGGACGATGTTGATCGTGCGCAGCCCGCGCTCCTTGGCGAAGGCGATGACGGACCGGCCGACCCCGCTGTTCGCCGCGTTCTGCAGCACCCATGAGCCGGCCGGAAGGTCACGCGACTCCACCAGCAGCCCCGCGGTGACGGGGTTGATGCTGAGCATCGCCGCCTGGTCGAGGCTGATGGACTTGTCCACGACGGTCAGCTTCGCGGCCTCCGCCAGAACCTGTTCGGACCAGGCGAAGGTGCCGAAGGGAAGCAGGACCGTGTCGCCCGAGCGGACGTGGGTGACGTCCGCTCCGACGGCCAGGACCGTGCCGGCTCCCTCATTGCCGATGACGCTCGGCAGTTCGGGGCGTACCGGATAGACGCCCTTCGCCAACAACAGGTCATGGTGGTCGAGTGGGGCGTACTCGACCTGGATCAGGGCCTGCCCGGCGGCAGGAGCCGGAGGCTCGGGAACATCGACCACCTTCAGGCTCTGCTCAGGCTCCCCGAACTGGGTGAGGTGAATTGCGAGCATGAAACTCGACTCCTCGCAGTGAGCGCGGACGAAGAACAGGGTGAGCAGCCGCCTCGGCCTCCGCTCCCGGGGCCCTTACTGCCATGGCCGACGCGAGCGGGAGTCTTCGGTATTCCCGCCCAAGGGGATGCGGCATTCATCAGCTTCTGTACCTGATCAGGTTCTGTACCTACTAGTAAATAACCCGAACCTGGGTGCCGCAACCGGCCAGGGTGCGCACCCCGAGCGGGGCGCGCCCAACCGGGCGCGGGCCATCTCGTTCACGCGGTCGGGTAGAGGAGTTCCAAGGGGCCGGAGAGGGCGGCGCGCACCCGGCGGGCGGTCTCGTCAACGAGCACCTCCGGCTCATCGCGGCTGATCGCGTCCATGGTCTGTGCCGCCACGTCCGCGGCATCCACCTTCGGAGCGTCGACCCCGACGGTGGCATCGGTGTCCACATAGCCCACATGCACACCGACGACCAGCGTCCCCTGCTCACGCAGCCTCACGCGCAGCGCGTTGGTGAGTGACCATTGGGCAGCCTTCGATGCCGCGTAACCGGGGAACCGGTTGTTCGCCCGCCATGAGGCCACCGACAGCATGTTCACCAGGGCTCCGCCACCGTTGGCGGCAAGGACGGGCGCGAAAGCCCGCGACACCGCCCAGGTGCCCAGATAGTTCACCTCCAGCTCCTGCCGCGCACCCTCCAAAGAGCCCTCCAGCAGGCCAGGACCGGCCTGGATGCCGGCGTTGTTGATCACGATGGTCGCGTCGTACGCCGTCATCGCCGCGGCCGCGATCTGGTCCGGGTCGGTGACGTCCAGGCGCAGCGGTTCCAGTCCGGGCTCTTTGAAGTCCTCGGGCCTGCGGACGCCCGCGTAGACCTTGGCGGCGCCCCGGGCCAGCAGAGCGCGCGTGAACGCCCGGCCGATTCCCCGGTTCGCGCCTGTCACCAGCGCAACTGACCCTGCTATCTCCATCGGACACCTCGTTCCACGGTTTCCCCTGTCCGGGCGTGTGCGGCCCGAACCAAGGCATGCGGTCCGAACCAAGGCATGCGGTCCGAACCAAGACGTGCGGTCCGAACCAAGGCGTACGGTCCGAACCAAGACGTGGGGTCCGGACTTAGGCGTCGCTGCCGAGGCACGGCCCTGCTACTCATGCTGGCGCCTGTGGCGCGGTACCACATCACGTGGGGCGCGTGGTGGCGTGGAGCACACGACTACGCGACTGCTTCCGGACTCCGCGGATGCCCGCCTGCCGGTCTCGCACCCGCGGCACCCTACGTGCCGGTTCGCCAGGACTACGTGCGTCGCGTGATGCCGGCTGCCGCCAAGGACGGTCATGATCGCAGTTCCGCGACCCTGTGGAGCCAAGACGGCAGGCATTCGCCGAAGCGAGGATTTCTCATGCCCATGATCGACGTGTACGCCGCCCGGGGAGTCATCGAGAACCGCAAGGGACTGGCACAGGAGCTCACCCAAGCCGTCATGCGCTGGGAAAAAGTGCCCGCCATCCCGTTCTTCACCGACAATACGGCCGCCTTCGTCCACGAACTGGAGACGGATTCCTTATCCACCGCCGGTGGCGGAACCGACCACGTCCGCGTGACGGTGACCACCAACGCCGATGCCCTGAACCGGGAGCAGCAACTCGGCCTGGTCAAGGAGATCTCCGAGCTGGTGGCCAAGGCGTCCGGCGATCCCTCGCTCGCCGGACGCACCTGGGTCGCCTTGACCGAGGCGGTCCCTGGGGGCTGAGGCGGTCCCTGGGGGCTGGGGCATCGGCGGTCACGCCTACGCCAACGACGAGATCGTCCGGCACGTGCGCGCGCTCCTCGGCAAGGACTGACATCCTCGGAACTGACATCAGCAGGACACAGAGCCCGGCTCCGCCGCGGGACTCAACCGGGTATCACCCGACCTCGCCGAGGGCTCCGAGGATGACCTGGGCCACTTCGTCCGGGTGGGAGAGCGCGATCGCGTGGGAGCCGCCGTCGATCTCGGTCACGGTCGCCCCGATTCTCTTGGCCGCGGCACGCTCGGCATCCGGGTTGATGGCATGGTCCGCGCCGGCGACGACGAACCAGCTCGGGAGCTTCTTCCAGCCCGGCTCGACCGCCAGGGGCTCGCCGAACGCCACGTCGGCGGCGGGCCGTTGGCTGACCGCGAGCACGGCGGCCTCGTCGTCGGGCAGGTCCGCGCAGAACACCGAGTGGAAGTGCTCGGGCTGGATGTAGAACTCCGTACCGGTCTCCTCGCCGCGCGGGAACGTGCGTGGCAGGAGAGCGGTGTCCAACTCGGCGGGAGGGAAGTTCTCGTTCGATCCCAGGGCGGACACGCCCTGGTCGACGCCGAAGGAGGCCACGAAGACCAGGCCCTCGACGTTCTCGGCCTTGGCCGACGCGTAGGTGATCACCGGGCCGCCGTAGGAGTGGCCGACCAGCAGCACAGATCCCTCGATGTGGCTCACGAGGTTCGCGATGTACTCTCCGTCGGCAGTGAGCCCCCGTAGCGGGTTGGCTGCCGCGACCGCCGTCACGCCCGCCGCACTCAGACGGCGTACGACGCGTGACCAGCTCGAAGCGTCCGCGAACGCACCGTGCACGAGCACCACGGTGGCGGACGACGCGGGTGATGTCATGGTCCTCTTCCTCTCGGTTCTCCCGGCGGCCGCGGCCGTGCGGCGGTTCCCCGGGCGGGTGTAGGCGTGTAGGCGGTCCCCGTTCGCTGCCGGGTGGAGGCCGCCCTCAAGACCACACTCCGACGAAGGGCACGCCGGGGCATCCCGTGCGATCCGTAGTCGGCAGCCGATTCCACTACGCGGGGTCCCGGTCGCGTGACGCGTGACGCCTCAGCCCCGCGGCATCTGCCGCTGACCGGCGGCACGCCCGCTATGCCGAGGTGAGGCGATGGTGAGGCGATCTCGCTGGTCCGACAGCTCACGCCGGGAGTGGACGTCGAGCTTCCGGAACACCTTCCGCAGGTGGTAGTCCACCGTGTGCACGCTGAGATAGAGCTGGGCCGCGATCTCCGCGTTCGTGGCCCCGCCGGCTGCCAGACGGGCGACACGGGCCTCCTGGGGAGTCAGGTCGCCGCCGCCGCTCCGGGCTCGCGCGCCGGGCTGAGCCGGGTCACCGGCCGCCGACAGCTCCTGTGCCGTTCTGGCGGCGTAGCCCTGAGCGCCCATGGCGCCGAAGAGCTCGTAGGCCACCCTCAGCTCGTCACGGGCCTCCTTGGTTCTGCGCTCCCGACGAAGCCACCGCAGCACGGCGACCGCGCTCATCCCCCGCCGGGCGGCGTCGAGGGCTGCCGTCAGCCGATCGCATTCCTCGTCCCGCCCGAACGGCTCATCCACGGGTCAACCCCAAGGCGCTCAAGAGGGGCCGGCTTGCGCTGCTCCCTGGCACGCGTGAGTCCGATCACCGGATCAAGGTTCCATACTGGCCAGCGCCGGAGCCCTTGGCCAGTTGCCCGGAAGGCAGGCAGAGGACCGCGACCCCAAGGTCGAGGCCCTGTGCCCATCAGGCGCCGAAGACCTGGAACTCCGAGACCTGCCCGGCCGGCCAGCCGTTGTTGGCGGTGAAGGTGAGTCGTACGTAGCGGGTGGTGACGGTGGAGGGGAGCGTGAGGGTCGCGGTGTTGCCGGTCGCCGGGTCGAAGGTGTAGCCCGCTGAGGACAGAAGCTGGGCGAAGGTGCCGCCGTCCGTGCTGCCCTGGACGGAGATGGTCTGGGTACGGGTCGCCCAGGCCGTGGCCGGGGGAAGGCGGAGGACGATCCGTTTGACGCCGGTCGTGGTGCCCAGATCGACCTGGACCCACTGCGGGAAGGCGTTGTTGGCGGACTCCCAGTAGGTGTTGGTGTCGCCGTCGGTCGTGTTGCCCGAGGCGTATGTCTGGGTGTGGCTGCTCTCCGAGGTGGGGCGGTGGAGGGCGAGGTCGGTGGTGCTGGAAGGGGGGTCGGTGGTGACGGTGACCTGGTTGGAGGGCCCCGACACGTTTCCCGCCGCGTCGAAGGCGACGACGTCGAAGGTGTACGCGGTGGACGCGCCGAGTCCGGTGACGGTGAAGGAGGCGGCGCCGGTGGTGCCCACCTGTGTGCTGGTCGAGCCGGACACCCGCAGGACGCGGTAGCCGGTCACACCGACGTTGTCGGTCGATGTGCTCCAGGACAGCGAGACGGAGTTGCTGGTGTGCCCGGTGACGGTCAGGGCGCCCGGCGCGGTGGGCGGTGTGGTGTCACCGCCGGTGGGGACGGTCGGCTGGGTGGGACGGGTAGCGGTCAGCGCGATCTGGCCCTTGAGCATGCGGCCACCGTCGCCGGTCAGGCGCAGATAATAGTCGGAGGAGCAGGCGGTGCCGTCTTCGTCGAGGGCGAGGAATCCGGAGTTGGTGGGCACCCATGCCTGGGTCTCCGCGGTCTTGGCGATCTGGTTGCCCTCGTTGTACTCGTCGAACATCGAGATGTAGATGCCCTGCACCCCGGCCCGCACCATGTTGTAGAACTGCCGCCACATGAAGTCGCCGTGCGCGCGCTGCCGGGCGGAAACGTCGCCGGGCAGGACGCAGGGCTGGTAGTCGATGCCGTTGGCGTTGCAGTCGGCCTGGTCGCCGAGGGTGTAGGTGTTGTAGGCGTTGTCGGCGTCTGTCACATTCCCGATGGCGCCGACCATCCACGGCGAGATCATGTTGAAGGCGTGGTAGACGCCCAGGTAGCCGGCCCGTGAGCCCCCGGTGCCCGTCCGCCATTCGCGCGGGACGCCTCCGATGACGTAACAGCCCTGACCCTTGAACCAGTTGATGACGTCGAGGCAGGCGTCGGCGGTGAAGGGGTGGTTGCTGTCGTTGAAGCCGAAGCCCCAGATGCAGACGACCGGCTTGCCGTTCTGCTTCGCGTAGGCCGAGGAGGCGGTGTGCGCGGACATCTTGTTCGTCCAGTCCGTCTTGATCTCGGACTGCATGTTCGTCCAGCCGGTCACGTCGTACATGACGTAGAACTTCCGCCCGTACGACTCGGCGGCGCTGCGCACCTTGGTCGCCATGGCGTCACGGGTGGGGCCCTCGCCGCCGGTGGGGTTGAAGCGTTGCAGGCCGGCCGTGTCGATGCTGTTCTGCTGCATCCACAGGAAGTGGGTGTTCACCGTCTGCTGGTCGTAGGAGGAGAACAGCTTGGCGGGCCGGCCGTTGCCCAGGGCGGCGTACGACGTCTGGTACGTGTTGGTGTAGTCACGCACGTCGGGCCAGCAGTTGATGGCGGTGTTGGACGGGGACGGCGACTGGCCCCAGTTCTGGCTCCAGTGCCACCAGCCGTTGATGGGCGCGCCGTCGCCGGTGCAGGCGAACCAGCCCTGGTAGCCGACGCTGATCTTGCCGACCACGTCGCCCGGCAGGCTGGCCGCTGACGCGGGTGCGGCGAGTACGGTCTCGGCGACTCCCACCGTTCCCACCGCGGTGGCCGCGATCGCGGCCTGCAGGAAGACCCTGCGTGTGACACCCATCTGGACTCCTCCGGTCGGCTGTCGACTTCCGTCGACCACGGGCGTGCGGACTGGGGTGACCGGCGCCGACCGTGACCCTGTGGGGGGCCGAGCCCGTCGGATCGGATGGGTGCCGCCGGGCACGAGCGCGCCCGGCGGCACCCACGGGTCGGATCAGGTGTTCCAGACCTGGAACTCGGAGATCTGGCCGGCCGGCCAGCCGGTGTTCGCCGTGAGGTTCACCCGGAAGTAGCGCTGGGTGGTCGCCGCGAACGTGATGGTGACCGTGTTGTTGGTGGCGGGGTCGAAGGTGTACGTGGCCGACGACTTGATGGTGGTGAAGGCGGCGCCGTCGGTGCTGCCCGACAGGGACAGCGTCTGGTTACGGGCGCCCCAGCCGGCCGGGAGCTGGAGGACGACTCGGCCGGCGCTCTGCGCGGAACCGAGATCCACCTGCACCCACTGCGGGAAGGCGTTGTTGGCGCTCTCCCAGTAGCTGCCCTGGTTGCCGTCCGTCACGTTCGACGACGCGTACACGTCGGTATGGCTGGACTCGGTGGTGGGTTTCCCGGCCGCCAGGTTCTGGTTTGCCGCGCCGGCCCCGGTGCCGGTCAGCGCGACAGCGGTCGTGCCGTTCGACGCGTTGCTGGCGATGCTGAGGTCGCCGGTGCGGGTGCCGGACGCGGTGGGCCTGAACGTGACGTCCACCGTGCAGGAGGCGCCCGCCGCGATCGACGTCCCGCAGGTGTTCGACTGCGAGAAGTCGCCGGTGACGGTGATGCCGGAGACGGTCGCGGCCGCGGTACCGGTGTTGGTCACCGTCACCGTCCGCGCGCTGCTGGCGGTGTTGAGTGCCTGGCTGGGGAACGACAGCGACGTCGGGTTGGCCGACAGGGTCGCCGGCGAGGAGCCGCCGCCGCTGGGGAACACCTGGAGGGCCGACAACTGGGCGGCGTTCCAGCCCGTGTTGGCGGTGATGTTCACCCGCACGTATCTCGCGGTGGCGGCGTTGAACGTGATCGTCGCCGTGTTGTTGTTGGCGTTCGGGTCGAAGGTGTACCCGGCCGAGGCCTTGATCGTCGAGAAGCTGGATCCGTCCGTGGATCCCTGCACCGACAGGGTCTGTGTGCGAGCCGACCATGCCGTCGCCGGCGGGAGCTTGAGCACGACCTTGCCGACGCTGAAGTTCTGGCCGAGGTCGACCTGGGCCCATTGCGGGAACGAGCCGTTCGCGCTCTCCCAGTACGTCGACGCGTCCGGGTCGGTGAGGTTCGAGGGGACGTACGGACTGCTGCTCGAACTCGCCGTCGCGGGCCGTCCGGCGGCGATGTCGGTACTGCTGTCGATGCCGCTGCCGGACAGGGAGACGGTGGTCGGGCTGTTGTTGGCGTTGCTGGTGACGGTCAGGTTGCCGGTGCGCGATCCGCCCGCGGTGGGCTTGAACCCGACGCTCACCGTGCAGGACGCGCCGACCGCGAGGGTGGAGCAGTTGTTGGTCTGGCTGAAGTCGCCGGTCGCCGCGACGCCCGAGATGTTCGCCGATGCGGTGCCCGAGTTGGTCACCTTCACCGTCTGCGCGGTGGCCGACGACCCGACCACCGTGCCGTCGAAGGAGAGGCTCGCCGGGTCGGTGTTCAGCACCGGGCCCGGCGCGGTGCCGGTTCCGGAGAGGCTGACCGTGTTGGTGACCCCGCCCGCGTTGACGGTGAGAGTGCCGTTACGGCTGCCGGTCGCGGTCGGCGCGAACTTCACACTGACGGTGCACGAGCCGTTCGCCGCGATCGACGAGCCGCACGTGTTGGTCTGGGAGTAGTCGCCGCTGGTGGAGATCGACGAGACGGACGCGGCGGAGTTGGTCGGGTTGGAGACCGTCACTGTCTGAGCGGCGCTCGTCGAACCGGTCGCGACCGAACCGAAGTTGAGCGCTCCGGGGGTGGCCGTCACGCCCTCCGACGGGTAGGGCGGGTAGACCGGAGCCGGCCAGCCCCCGCAGTACGGCGTGCCGCTGATGCCGGAGTTGCCGCCGCCGTCGGTGACGACGAAGTTGCCGCCCGAGCAGTTGTACACCGGGGACGAGTAACCGACGCCGGTCGCCGTGACGTTGGTGAACTTGGCGGCGCCGCCGGTCTGTTCCTGCAGGGCGAAGGTTCCGGTGCCGGCGATGGTCACGTTGTTGAGGTTGACCCCGCTGATGGTCCCCTCGACCCACTGGACGGCTTCGTACGGACTCTGCTGGATCAGCGCGTTGGTCACGTTGATGGGGCCGGTGATCGCGCCCTGGCTGCCGTCGAACCACAACGCACCCACCCCGAACTGCCAGTTCGGGTCGAGACTGCCGGCCCGGATCATGGTGTTGTCGGAGATCGTGGTGAGGCCGACCGGCGTCGACGTGAAGCGTTGCCCCACGTGGATGCCGCCGCCCTGGGCGAGGCCGGTGTCCACCACGCGGTTGCCGCTGACGGTGTTGTCGTGGCCGCCGTAGATCGCGATGGCGTTGGCGAGGATCTGCAGTGACACGGTGTTGTTGGAGATCGTGTCGTTGGCGTCGGCACCGATGCCGGAGTCCGCCCAGGTCGCGATGCCGTCGTCGCCGGTGTTGCGGATGTCGCTGTTGGTCACCTTCGAGTTGGTGACGGCTCCGTGGAAGTTGATGCCGTCCGCGGTCGTGTCACGGATGCGCATGCCGGTGAACGTCAGCCCGTCCATCGGCCCGTCCATCCAGGCGCCGACCTTCATGTGGTCGATCCACAGGTTGGAGACGGTCGAGTTGCTCATCGCGCCGCCGATGCCGTTGACCTGGGCGCTGTCGTTGCGTTCCTGCACATTGCCGAAGATCGCGAAGTTCTGCAGGCGCACACTGGTGCTCGCGTTGGGCGCGGAGTTGCCGTAGAAGCCGGGTGCCGTGCCGGTGACGGTCGAGTACCACATGCCGGCGCCGGCGATCGTGACGTTGTTGACGCTGATATGGCCGGGGATGTTGTAGGTGCCCGGCGGGATCCACACGGTGCCGCCGGGTCCGGCCGAGCTGATCGCGGCGTTGAACGCGCTGGTCGCGTCGGCCACACCGGTCGAGTCGGCGCCCTTGCTGGTCACCGACACCGCCCCCGAGGGTGCGGTCAGCGCGGCGCCGACCTGCTCGAAGTCGGCGAAGTCGATCGTGTACGAGGAGGCGGTGTCTCCCGAATCGACCTGCAGCTTGAAGGTCGTTCCCGCCGGATAGGTGGTGGAGAACAGGCGGTGGGCCTCGTCGTAGAAGTGGTGCGGGTTGCTGCCCGGCGTGTTGGTGAAGGGGTAGCTGCCGTAGTACCAGCTGTAGGCGTTGGTCAGGGTGAAGTCGGGCTGCTTGACGCCGTTGATGTACAGAGACAGCGAGGCGGTGTAGACCGAGCCGTTCGAGGTGTCGGGGATGCTGTACCGGAAGTTGATCGAGTTGGTCGCCACCGGCGTGGTGAACGTGACGTACTTGCCGGTGCCCTGCAGCGTCGTCGCCTTGCGGTACGACGCCTCGTCGGCCAGCTGGCCCTGGGTGTAACTCGGGCCTATGGGTGCGCCGTTGGTGTCGGACTTCTCCGCCTGCACCTCGACGTACGGCAGGCTCGCGCCGCTGCCGCCGGTGGCGGTGGACGCCGCCCAGGCGGGTTGGACGGCCAGCGCGACGACGCCGACGGCGGCCAGCATCGCGGTGCTGACGGCCCAGACGAGGGCGCGTCTCAGATCTCGGATGGAATGGAACACGTACCACTCCTTTCATCACGAAATGCCGGAACTGTGCCGCTGACGCCGCCAGGATGGGAGGGACGGGCTCTAAGGGGGAGGGGGGAGACAGGGGGCGGTAACGACGCGTGGTGGACCGTAATATCGTCGACATGAACACGCAAGAACTAGACAGAACATTGCAACAATAAAAATTCAGCCCGCAAGATCTAATGCGCCGTCTCGGGGCTGCGTCCAGCACCGGGCTGCGCGGGCCGCGCACGCGGCGGGGGGGGGGGGGCGGGGGGGGGGGGGGGGGGGCGGGGGGGGGGGGGGGGGGGGGGGGGGGGGGGGGGGGGGCCCCCGCGGGGGGGGGGGGGGGGGGGGGGGGCCCTCAGGTGTTCCAGATCTGGAATTCGGACACCTGGCCCGCGGGCCAACCGTCGTTGGCCGTGATGGTGACGCGGTAGTAGCGCTGGGTGGTGGCGGGGAAGGTGAGCGTGACGGTGTTCTTGGACCTCGGGTCGAAGGTGTAGGCGGCCGAGGACTTCAGGGTGGTGAAGGTGGTGCCGTCCGTGCTGCCGCCGAGGGTCAGGGTCTGGGTGCGGGCGCCCCAGGTGGCGGGCAGTTGCAGGACCACGCGCGAGGCGCTGCGGGCCGAGCCGAGATCGACCTGGACCCACTGCGGAAACCTGTTGTTGGCGCTCTCCCAGTAGGAGCCCTGGTTGCCGTCCGTCACGTTCGACGACGGGTATACGTCGGTGTGGCTGGACTCGCTGGTGGGCTTGCCGGCGGCGAGGTTGGTCCCGATGGTGTCGGTGCCCGTGCCCGACAGGGCCACCGTGGTGGGATTGTCGGACTGGTTGCCGGTCAGGGTGAGGGTGCCGGTGCGGGTGCCGGAGGCGGTGGGTCTGAAGGTGACGGCGACCGTGCAGTGCGCTCCGGCGGCCAGGGAGGTGCCGCAGGTGTCGGTCTGGGCGAAGTCACCGCCGGCGGTGACCCCGGTGATCGAGGCGGTGGCGGAGCCGGAGTTGGTGACGGTGACGGTCTGCGCAGCGCTGGTCGTGTTCACCGCCTGGTCGGCGAAGGTGAGTGATCCGGGAGACGCGGTCAGGGTGGCCTGCGGTGAGCCGCTCCCCGCGGCGAAGCCGAGGTGGTTGATGTTCCAGCCGCCGCTGTCCTGGTGGAGAGTCAGAATCTGCCGGCCGGCGGGCAGGGTGACGCGGGTGGTCGCGGTGCCCCAGGTCTGCCAGTCACTGGTGGCGGGCAGGTCGACGGCTCCGGTGAGGTTGGCACCGGAGGCGTCCGACAGGTGCAGCGCGCCTGTCACCGCGGCCGGGGCCGCGACGCGCAGGCTGACGGTGTAGGTGCCGGCCGTGGCGACGTCCACCGTGTAGCGGAACCACTGTCCGGCGCCGGTCCAGCCCAGGTTGTAACCGCCGCCGGTGTCCGAGGTGTTGTCCAGGTCCACGCCGTCGGCACGGTAGGAGTTGGCGTTGCCGTTGACGGAGGTGACGTTGTACGCGACCCCCTGGCCGCCGGTGTCGTAGTTCTCCGCCTGCACCGTGCCGGGCACGGCGGCAGGGGTGCCGCCGTACGGGCCCTCGGGAGCTGGCGGCGGCCAGTGGTTGTCGCTCAGCGTCGCGACGAACCCGGTGGAGTTGTTGACGAAGGCCGACGCGCCGGGGTCGAGCCCGGTGACCGTGTTGCCGGTGATCGTCGCGGAACCGGTGGGCGCGGGGTAGAACGACGGCGAGATCGCGATGCCGTTGCGGCCAGGATTGCTGACCGTGTTGTCCTGCAACAGGGTGTCGGTCGAGGTGGAGAAGGCGATCCCGTCGTAGAGGGAGTCGGTGACGGTGTTGCCGGTCACCGTGACCTTGTCGACGATCCCGGTGTTCTGTCCGTCGCCGCCGTTGCCGATGTGCAGGGCGGGCTGGCCCTGGCTGTAGGCGTTGCCGCCGGAGCGGACCACGGTGTTGCCCGTCACGGTCGCGGACAGCAGGTCGCTGCCGTTGACACCGAAGCGCCCGGCTCCCAGACCGATGTAGCGGGCTGTGTCGCTGATGTAGTTGTCCTTGACCTGGTGGCCGCTGCCCCCGTAGATCCCGACACCCTTGCCGCCCCACGGTGCGATCGAGGTGTTGCTGCGGACGGTGACATCGCTCATCGGGTTGTAGTACGTCTTGGAACCGTCGCTGTTGGTGTTGTAGTTCACCGAGTTGATGGCGATCGCGTCGTCTCCGGTGCCGCGGACGAAGTTGTTCGTGACCGTCAGGTTGTTGCCGGTGTCCGCGCCCAGGGACACGTTGTTGACGTTGATCCCGTCCGCCCATATCGACGTCAGCCGGCTGTTCTGCACCTTCCCGCCGGTGCCGGAGGCCCAGAAGCCCGACATGGTGTGCTGGGTCCAGATGCCGTCGGCCAGCCAGTCGGTGCCGGTGGTGTCCATCGCGCCGCCGTCCCCGCCGATGGTGCTCCGGCTGACGGCGTTGGCGTCGATGTGGAAGTTCCGCACGGTGCAGGAGGTCAGGTCGAACAGGGCCGCCAGCGGCGTGCTGTTGGGGACCGGGACGTCACGGTAGATCGTGCTGTACCAAAGGCCCGCGCCCGCGATGGTGATCCCCCGCGCGTTCAGTCCCGCGGTGCCCTTCACGTAGAAGGTGCCCTGAGGGATCCACAGGGTCTTTCCCTGCTGCTGGGCCTGGTCGACGCAGTTCTGGATGGCGGCCCGGCTGTCCACCGACTGGCTGTCGGCCCCACCATTGGTCGGATTGTCGTCCGCCACCGCACCGCAACTCGTGATCGAGATCGAGTTCGCCGGCTGCGTCAGCGGCGCGGGCGGGTTCTCCACATCGATGGAATCCACGTCGTAGAAGGACGCGCTGTTGTCGGAGTCCTTCCGCAGCGAGAACGTGGCGCCCGCCGGGATCGGGGACCCGGTGACGAAGGTGTGCGACTCGTCCCAGAAGACCCTCGGGTCGCCGTCGGCCGGGTTCTGGTTGTCGCTCGTGTTGTAGTTGCCGTTGCCCTCGTACACCCAGGTCTGCTTCGAGTTGAGGTTCAGCGCCTGCCGGAACACCCCGTTGACGTACAGGTTCAGCGTTCCGGTGATGCCGCCGCCGGACGCCGAATCCGGGATGCTCGCGCGGACGTTGAGGAAGGAGATCGGCTGCCCGGTCGTGTTGGTCCACTGCACCGACTGACCCGTGCCGCCCAGGTGGACATAGGAATGGCCCGAAGCCTCCAGGGCAGCGCTCGAGTACTGCGTCGTCGGCGCCGAGGACAGCGACCGGACGGCCGCACCCCCGCCCGGCGTTCCCGCCTCGGCCTCGTAGACCGAGAACGGCGTCGTCGCACCCACCGCCGCGCTCGCTGCCGCCTGCGCCTGCGCCTGCGCCTGCGCCTGCCGGAGAGCGTGGGCCGTCGGGCCGGCCCGGAGCGCCTTGGACGGCGGCGCCCCCTGTGTGGCGGCGGCCGGTAAGACGGACACGCACATCGCACCGACCGCGACGACGGCGGCCACCGCCAGTCGGCGCCCGGCGCTGCGGATGCCGCGCCGGGGTCTGGGGATCGTCAGCATCTGATGCTCCTTCAAGGAGTACGGGAAACCGGCGCCCCGACCGTACAGAGCCGACATCCACCCCGCTAGATTCTGACGAAGCAAAGAATGAATCATGCAGATCAATGCAACTTTCTGGCCAAAATCCGCAAATCTCAGATGAAACAAGCGTGGCACGGTCCCGCGGCACCTCGCCGGTGCCGGTGCCGGTGCGGAAACTCCCGTCCAAGGACTGCACCTGCAGAAGGTCGCGAACGGCCCGTGCTCGCGGGGTGGGCGCGTCAGGCGGGCGGACCGCGCTGCCGCGATTGCCCTACCTCGCCGTGTCACCGCAGGTCACGATGGGTGTCGCGCAAGCGGCCGCCGCGGCGCCCGCTCCGGCGGCCGCGCGGGACCTGTGGTGACGGCCTGCGTAATCGTCAAGAGAGGTGCCCGAGTGAAGACTCCACCCCGCTGTAGCGGATCAGCGCTCGCCACCACGATCACCCGGTGTACGTCGGTCGGCACGCGCCCAAGGCCGGCCGTGACCGCAGACCCGGCGACTGACACGGCGTCTTGGGCTGGGTGGTTGCAGAAGACCAGGTCTGCACCCTGAGCCGCCCGCAGTCGCTACCTCCCGGCCCCGGATGACGAATGTCCCAGGGGCGGATGAGCCTCGCACCTGCTCTCGAAGCGTCTGTTAGTGCCACACTGTGCCCCCGGGGAAAGGGGGTGGGCCATGGGGTTCGGTTTCCGTGTCGGTGTGCCTGGGCTGAGTGTGCGTGTGTCCACACGCGGTGTGCGGACCGGGTGGCCGTCGCCATCACCATGGACGTCGAAACCGGCCTGACCTGCGGATCCCTCACTCACGCAGCCCTGGACCTGGACTACACGAGCGGCACCGCCTGGACGTTTAAGCCTCCCGCCGACCCCGCCATCCGGGCCATGGTCATCGCCGAGCTCTACCGGCACAGTGCCGACGGCCATCCGGTGTGGAAGCTTCGGGCCCTCGGCCAGGGCTGGGCAGACGGCCTCGACGGCCTCGCTCGCGCCTATGGAGTCAACGTCGAATAGCTGGTCCGACGCATGCAAGGGAAGTCATCATGCCAACCTATAGCCTCGAAAACCGGCTGGTCATCGGAATAGCCTCCAGCGCACTCTTCGACCTTAAAGAGTCCGATGGTGTGTTCCGACAAGAAGGCGAGGAAGGCTATCGCATCTATCAGCGAGAGAACCTGGAAAACACCCTCCGACCCGGCGTGGCTTTTTCTTTTATCCGCCGCATTCTATCGCTGAATGACTTGAACCCAGAAGGCGACCCTTTGGTCGAAGTAATTATCCTCTCCCGCAACGACCCCGACACGGGACTTCGGGTCATGCGGTCCATAAAATCACACGACCTACCTATAAGCCGCGCCATCTTCATGCAAGGTCGGGCACCGTACAAGTTTATGCGCGCCCTACACATGTCACTGTTCCTGTCCGCAGATGAAAAGGACGTCCGAGAGGCCGTGATCTCAGGGCTACCTGCTGGTCGGGTCCTCGGTTCCGCCGTTGCCGACGACCCCGAGGACAGGGACCTACGGATTGCCTTTGACTTCGACGGCGTCCTCGCCGGCGATGAATCGGAGCGCGTCTTCCAACAGAACGGCATAGAGGAATTCCGCACTCACGAGACCCTGAACGTTGCCACTCCTCACGATGCAGGCCCCCTCCGGGACTTCCTACGCGAGATCAACAAGCTGCAGCGAAGAGAGGAAGAACGTCGCAGGGAGAACGAGGACTACACGATCCGGGTTCACGTATCCATCGTCACAGCACGCAATGCGCCGGCACATGAGCGCGCCATAATGAGTTTGCAAAACTGGGGAGTGACAGTCAATGACGCGTTCTTCCTGGGGGGCATCGACAAGAGTTCGATCATGGATGTACTGAGGCCGCACATCTTCTTCGACGACCAGAAAATCCATCTTGAAGGAACCTCCCAGACGACCCCGAGCGTCCACATTCCCTTCGGGGTTGTCAACCAAGGAGAGAGCACCGAGACGTCCGAGTAGCTTGCTCGGCAAGTAAAGCCGCGCGTCAGGCCTCGTTCGTGACCTGCGCTGATGCCAACTGCTTCAGCGGCCGGAAGCGCGGAATCAGAGAGATGGTTGGCACTTCGGTACAGCGCAGGTCACGGTACCTATGGCGACCGCGCGTTCGACATCGTTGTCGAGAGCGTGGCCGCCCCAGGCGCGGCCCTACGGGATGCGGCAAGCCCCGAGGGAGCACCGGCCACCGGGGAGTGTGGTCGGCCTACGGCGCGTAGTCGGCGTCACTGCCGTACAGCTCCCTGGTGAACGCGGAGACATCGGCGCTGCGATCGGCGCCGTCGAGGTTGTACGTCAGATAGACGCCGTACCCCTCACCGACCGTGCGGCGGGCGAGGTCGGCGGCCGTGCTTTGCGAGGTCCCGCCGATCTCGACGGCCGCCGGCGACAGCTTCGACTTGGGCAGTGCGATGCCGGGGACCTGCCAGGTGCCGTAGTACGGGTTCCAGGCGTAGTCGAACTTGGACGAGACGTCGACACCGCCGTAGGACAGGCGCGACGCGGCCGGGCCGATGTTGTAGAGGCTGATGATCTTGTCCGGCATGTTGGCGCGCAGTGCCGACACCAGGTACACGAACGAACTGTCGTTGGGCTGGCCGGTGCCGTTGTTTCCGTACTCGGCGTACTCGTCGTCGAAGTCGATGCCGTCGAGGCCGTACTTGGCCACGGTGTCCGACAGTTGTTTCGCGAACGTCGAAGCCGCCTGCTGGGACGGGAAGTTGGCGAAGCCCGCGCCCTGGTGGTTGCCGAGCACCGAGAGGACGACCTTGATGCCCTTCTGCTGTAACGGCCGTATCTGGTTGGCGGCGTTGTCGAGGACGCGTTGTACGTTCTCGTTGAAGTACAGAGTCGCCGCCTTCGTGCCCGTGTCGTAGTTGATGTTCGCCGCGAAGATCACGGCGACGTCGAAGACATTGCCGCCGCCGTTGGCGAGGGTGTACTTAGCGACGTTCAGCATGCTGTTGTTGTTCACCTCGACGTACGCCACCGAGGTTGGTCCTTGTTTTACGGAAGCGGGGGCCGCTGCCGCGCCGGTCGTGGCGGTCGCGCCGAAGGCGAGGGCCGTAAGGGCCGAGAGCGCGAGCGCGGCCGTCCGTACTCTGCTCCGCACCGGAGTGAACATCGTTGATCGGTCTCCCATCGCATGGAGCGGCGCCCGACCTGTTCGCAAGCGCCGAGTGAGCCCCCGATCTTTCCGCTCCCGTGACCGAATCCCCAGAACCATGCGAGAACTTTTCACGACTCCCACGCACTTCGCGCGGTAACCCTGAGCCCGGGCAAAGGAGTTACTGGAACGCCGCGCTGCCGCACTGTCCCAGGCCTGCGACCAACAGAACCCATGGGAGATCGACATCGACGCGATCACCACCGGCGCGGACGAACCAGGCATGAGAGGTCAGAGCCCCGCGATCGCGTTCCAGCGCTTCGCGAACTCGGTGCGTTCCGTGGACGTGATGTCGCGGGCGATGGCGAGGCGCCCCCGCATGGTGGCGTCGGGGAAGATCAGCGGGTCCTCGGCGAGGGCGGCGGTGTCCTTGTCCTTGGAGGAGGCGAGGACGTCCTGGGCGGCGGGGACGGGGCAGACGTAGTTGACCCAGGCGGCCAGCTCCGCGGCGACCTCGGGCTCGTAGTAGTAGTCGATGAGCTTCTCCGCGTTGGCCTTGTGGCGGGCCAGGTTGGGGATCATCAGCGACTCGGCCCACAGTTCGGCGCCCTCCTCGGGGACGACGAAGCGGATGTCGGGGTCGTCGGCCTGGAGCTGGATCACGTCACCGGAGTACGCCTGGCAGGCCAGGACGTCGCCGCTGGAGAGGTCCTTGATGTAGTCGTTGCCCGTGAAGCGACGGATCTGGCCGCTGTGGACATGCTTCTCGACCTGGTCGCAGACCTTGTGGAAGTCGTCCGCCTGCCACTTGGTGATGTCGACGCCATTGCCCTGCATGAGCAGCGCGAACGCCTCGTCCAGGCCGGAGAGAAGGGTGACGCGCCCCTTGAGGTCGTCGGCCCACAGGTCGGAGACGTGCCGGATCTCGCGGCCGACCCTGCGGCGGTTGTACGCGATGCCGGTGATCCCCGACTGCCACGGCACGCTGGACTTGCGCCCCGGGTCGAACGCGGGCGAACTCAGCAGCGGGTCGAGGTACTTGACGACGTTCGGCTGATTGGCCCGGTCCATCTCCTGGACCCAGCCGAGGCGGACGAAGCGCGCGCACATCCAGTCGCTGATGACGATCAGATCGCGGCCCGTCTGCTGGTGGTTCATCAGGGACGGGCTGATCTTGCCGAAGAACTCGTCGTTGTCGTTGATCTCCTCGATGTAGTCGACGGAGATCCCGGTGCGCTTCTCGAAGGCCTCCAGCGTGGGCCGCTTGGTGTGGTCCTTGTCGTCGGTGTCGATGTAGAGGGGCCAGTTCGCCCAGGTCAGCCGCTTGTCGCGGGCGGACAGGTCGGCCCCGGCCCGGTCGCCGGGCGACACATACGCGGCGGGCACCCCGCATCCGGCCAGCGCGCCGAGCGCGGCACCACCGCCGAGAGCGCGCAGCAGGGACCGGCGGGACAGAGGCGAGGCGTTCCGAATCACTGGCACGCGGGCAGCTTGCCGCCCCTGCCCACGGACGGGCAATGGACGCTGCGTCGAGCGGTGCCGCCGCGACCCGACACCCTGTCGACCAGGTCGGTCGCGCGGTGGGCACGAGGCCTCACGGCCGGCCTGCCGACCAGTCCGCCGAGCAGCGGGCACAAGGCCTCACGATCGGCCTGTAGACCAGTCGGCCGAGCGGTTGGTGCGGGGCCTCACGGCCGAGCGCGCCCGGTCCACCGTCACGATCAGTGGCGGCTCCCCCCGGCTTGCGCAGCAGGCGGCTCACGGTCACGTTCACGGTCTGCCCGAAGGGGTTGGGCCGCCTCGCCCCAGGCCCGTTCCAGGAGTTGCCCGATGAAGACGACGGCACCCAGCGCGGGCGGCGGGAGCCCGAGTACGGCGAACTCCCTGGGGCTCAGGGCGAGTCCGCCGCCGAACCGGGTCGCCTGCCACCGCGCCGGGTCGAGGCGCAGCTGGCCGCGGACCGGCGCAGGAGGCAGTGCGAGCCGCGCACGCCGCGCCAACGCCCGTAACCGCGCGACCAGTTCGGCGAACGCGAACGCCTCCGAGAGACAGTCGTCGGCACCGAGCCCGAGCCCCGCGACCGGACCGACCACCGCCCCGCCACCGGACCGGCCACCGCCTCACGACCGGACCGACCACCGCCCCACCACCGGACCGACCACCGCCCAGGGCGCGGTGGGCATCAGCACCTGGCCGCCGCCGGCGTCCGGCACACGCCATCGAGAGCATCCGCCCACCCACGCCCGACCACCACGGAGGGATGACCACCAAGGAGGGAGGAGACACCACCACGGAGGGGGGAACACCGCGGCCCCGGACGGGAGGTGATTCCGTCCGGGGCCGCGCGGTTCACGCCTCGGCGATCAGCCGTCCAGCGACGTCATCACGTGCTTGATGCGCGTGTAGTCGTCGAAGCCGTACGCCGAAAGGTCCTTGCCGTAGCCGGACTTCTTGAAGCCTCCGTGCGGCATCTCGGCGACCAGCGGGATGTGGGTGTTGATCCACACGCAGCCGAAGTCGAGGGACTTCGACAGACGCATCGCACGCCCGTGGTCCTTGGTCCATACGGAGGAGGCGAGGGCGTAGTCGACGCCGTTGGCCCACTCGATGGCCTGGGCCTCGTCCGTGAAGGACTGGACGGTGATGACCGGCCCGAACACCTCGTTCTGGATGATCTCGTCGTCCTGCTTGAGGCCGGAGACGACGGTCGGGGCGTAGAAGTAGCCCTTGTCGCCGACCTGCTGGCCGCCCGCCTCGACCTTGGCGTGCGCGGGCAGGCGCTCGATGAAGCCGGCGACCTGCTTGAGCTGGTTGGGGTTGTTCAGCGGGCCGTAGAGCACGTCCTCGTCGTCCGGCTGGCCGGTCTTCGTCTCGGCGGCGGCCTTGGCGAGGGCGGCGACGAACTCGTCGTGGATGGACTCCTGGACCAGGACGCGGGTGGCGGCCGTACAGTCCTGGCCGGCGTTGAAGAAGCCCGCGACCGAGATGTCCTCGACGGCCTTGGCGATGTCGGTGTCCTCGAAGACGACGACCGGGGCCTTGCCGCCCAGCTCCAGGTGGACGCGCTTGAGGTCCTTGGACGCCGACTCGGCGACCGACATGCCCGCGCGCACGGAGCCGGTGATGGAGGCCATCGCCGGGGTGTGGTGCTCGACCATCGCGCGACCGGTGTCACGGTCGCCGCAGATGACGTTGAAGACACCCTTGGGAAGGATGCCGCCGATGATGTCGGCGATCAGGACGGTGGAGGCCGGAGTGGTGTCCGACGGCTTCAGGACGACCGTGTTGCCCGCGGCGAGCGCCGGGGCGAACTTCCACACCGCCATCATCATCGGGTAGTTCCATGGCGCGACCTGCGCGCAGACGCCGATCGGCTCGCGGCGGACGATCGAGGTCATGCCCTCCATGTACTCGCCGGCCGAGCGGCCCTCGAGCATGCGGGCGGCGCCCGCGAAGAAGCGGATCTGGTCGACCATCGGCGGGATTTCCTCGGACCGGGTCAGCCCGATCGGCTTGCCGGTGTTCTCCACCTCGGCCGCGATGAGTTCCTCGGCCCGCTCCTCGAACGCGTCCGCGATCTTCAGGAGGGCCTTCTGGCGCTCGGCCGGGGTCTGGTCGCGCCAGGCGGGGAAGGCCGCGGCGGCGGCCGCCATCGCGGCGTCGACGTCCGCCTGGCCGGAGAGCGGCGCGGTCGCGTACGCCTCACCGGTCGCGGGGTTGACGACCTCGGTGCTCCGCCCGTCGGCGGCGTCCCGGAACTCGCCATCGATGTAGTTGCGCAGACGACGCAGCTCGGTGCTCACTGCCGGCCCTCCAAGTAGAGATGTCCAATCGCTGAGACACCCACCCTAATCCGTGCTCCCACGTTTTCAACACCCCCGCACGCCCCAGATCTGCGAAATCCGCAAGACGCGTACCCGTAAACAACGAATTTCATCGCCATGGCCTTGCGGAACTGTCGAGACGTCGTGCACAGTGAGGTCGTGGCCAGTCGAAGCGCAGACCCCAGGGACTCCCGCGAGTCCAGGAACGGCAGTCCCCAGTTGGATGCCGTCTCCCTCGCCATCATCGAGCAGCTGCAGCAGGACGGACGCCGCCCGTACGCCGCGATCGGCAAGGCCGTCGGCCTCTCCGAGGCGGCCGTGCGCCAGCGCGTCCAGAAGCTGCTCGACCAGGGCGTGATGCAGATCGTCGCCGTGACGGACCCGCTCACCGTGGGTTTCCGCAGGCAGGCGATGGTGGGCATCAATGTCGAGGGCGACCTCGACCCGGTGGCGGACACGCTGACGGCCATGTCGGAAGTCGAGTACGTGGTGATGACCGCGGGCTCGTTCGACATCCTCGCCGAGATCGTCTGCGAGGACGACGACCACCTGCTGGACGTCATCAACAAACGCATCCGGGCCCTGCCCGGGGTGCGCTCCACCGAGAGTTTCGTCTACCTGAAGCTCAAGAAGCAGACCTACATGTGGGGAACCCGATAGCCGTGAGCACCCAGGACCTCAGCAAGACCGCGTACGACCACTTGTGGATGCACTTCACCCGCATGTCCTCGTACGAGAACGCGCCCGTTCCCACCATCGTCCGTGGTGAGGGCACCTACATCTACGACGACAAGGGCAAGCGCTACCTCGACGGTCTCGCGGGCCTGTTCGTGGTCCAGGCCGGCCACGGCCGCACCGAGCTGGCCGAGACCGCCTTCAAGCAGGCGCAGGAGCTGGCCTTCTTCCCGATCTGGTCCTACGCCCACCCGAAGGCGGTGGAGCTCGCCGAGCGCCTCGCGAACTACGCGCCGGGTGACCTGAACAAGGTCTTCTTCACCACCGGTGGCGGCGAGGCCGTGGAGACCGCCTGGAAGCTCGCCAAGCAGTACTGGAAGCTGCGCGGCCACCACACCAAGTACAAGGTCATCTCGCGCGCGGTCGCCTACCACGGCACCCCGCAGGGCGCCCTGTCCATCACCGGCCTGCCGGCCCTGAAGGCCCCCTTCGAGCCGCTGGTCCCGGGCGCCCACAAGGTCCCGAACACCAACATCTACCGCGCCCCGATCTTCGGCGACGACCCGGAGGCCTTCGGCCGCTGGGCCGCCGACCAGATCGAGCAGCAGATCCTCTTCGAGGGTCCGGAGACGATCGCGGCCGTCTTCCTGGAGCCGGTGCAGAACGCCGGTGGCTGCTTCCCGCCGCCGCCCGGCTACTTCCAGCGCGTGCGCGAGATCTGCGACCAGTACGACGTACTGCTCGTCTCGGACGAGGTCATCTGCGCCTTCGGCCGCCTCGGCACGATGTTCGCCTGCGACAAGTTCGGCTACGTCCCGGACATGATCACCTGCGCCAAGGGCATGACCTCGGGCTACTCCCCGATCGGCGCGTGCATCGTCTCCGACAAGGTCGCCGAGCCGTTCTACAAGGGCGACAACACCTTCCTGCACGGCTACACCTTCGGCGGCCACCCCGTGTCGGCCGCGGTGGGTCTGGCCAACCTCGACCTGTTCGAGCGCGAGAACCTCAACCAGCACGTGCTGGACAACGAGGCCAACTTCCTCTCGACGCTGCAGAAGCTGCACGACCTGCCGATCGTCGGCGACGTCCGCGGCAACGGCTTCTTCTACGGCATCGAGCTGGTGAAGGACAAGGCCACCAAGGAGACCTTCACGGACGAGGAGTCGGAGCGCGTGCTCTACGGCTTCGTCTCCAAAAAGCTCTTCGAGTACGGCCTCTACTGCCGCGCCGACGACCGCGGTGACCCGGTCATCCAGCTGTCGCCGCCGCTGATCTCCGACCAGTCGACCTTCGACGAGATCGAGGGGATCGTCCGTCAGGTGCTGACGGAGGCGTGGACCAAGCTCTGAGTCACGGCGCCGTGCGCAGCGGATCCGTACACGGCGGCTCCGTACATAGCGGCTCCGTACATAGCGGCTCCGTACACAGCGGCTCCGTACACAGCGGCTCCGGCAACGCTCCGATGAGCTGAACCTGTGATCGACACCGGCCCCGGGCCGCCCGTTCGAGTGAGAATGGGCGGCCCGGGGCCGCGTGCTGTCCGGCCTCCCGCCCCCGACTCCCTAGCGTGCCCAGTGACCGATCGGCCCTGCCTTCGTTCCCCCGACCGGGGGACTCGGCTCGGCAAATCAGATCTGAACGAGGTGTACGCGATGGTGGCCCCGCCGGACAACGACGTGCTCTGGGCACGCGCCCTGCACGTCACGCACAACGGCTCGCCCGCGCTCAGCGGTGTCTCGCTCGGCATCCGCGAGGGCGAGATCCTGGCCGTCGGCGGCCCGCGCGGCAGCGGCAAGACGACCCTCCTGCGGTGCCTGTCGGGCCAGCTGCTGCCGCAGCAGGGCGAGGTGTGGTTCAACAGCACGCCCGTGCACACCATGGGCCCGCTCACCCGCGAACGGCTGCGCCGCGACCGCTTCGGCTGGATCGACCCGGCGCCCATCCTGGTCCCCGAGCTGAACGCCTGGGAGAACGCCGCGCTGCCCCTGATGCTGCGCGGCTGCGCCCGCCGGGCCGCCAAGACCGCCGCCCTGGAATGGCTGGAACGCCTCGACATCGGCGGCTGCGCCCGCAAACGCCCGCACGCCCTGCTCCAGGCCGAGCGGCAGCGCGTCGCCATCGCCCGCGCGCTGGTCCCCGCCCCGACCGTGCTCTTCGCCGACGAGCCGACCGCCCCGCTGCACCGCGCCGACCGCGCCCATGTCCTGCGCACGCTCACCACGGCGGCCCGCTCGCACAGCATCACGGTCGTCCTGGCCACCCACGACGCCGACACCGCGGCGCTCGCCGACCGCACGGTGTCGCTGCTCGACGGACGGCGCGTGAACACCGTCCACCTGCCCCCGGTCGTCGAGACGGAAGGCCGGGCCGCGTGCTCGCTCTCCGCCTAGCCCGCGGGGCCCAGCCCCTCGTCCAGCTCCGCCGGCTCCTGGTCGCCACCGCCTCCGGGGGCACCGGGTTCCTGCTGCTGTGCACGCTGGGGTACGCGATGTCGCATCCGGACGCCTCGGCCGCCAGCGTCCTGCGCCTGGCCTGGTGCGTCGTCCCGCTCGCCGCCACGGTCTACTTCGCGCTCGCGGTCGCCCGCACCGACCCCGGCACCCGCCCCCGCCCCGGCCTGTCGGCCATCGGTCTGGGCAACGGTCGCCTGATGGCCATCTCCGCCGCCACCACGGCCCTCTCCACCACCCTCGGCTCCCTGCTCGCCCTGCTGCTCTTCCTCCACCTGCGCGGCGACCTGACGGGCATCCCCTTCGACGGCGCGGCGGCGGAGTTCCTCGCGGTCGACGAGTCCCTCCCCCTGCCCGCGGCCCTCACGCTGCTGGCCCTGGTCCCGATCGCGGCCTCCGCTGCGGTCGCGACGGCCCTGCGGCCCCGGGGCGGGAAGCCGCGGAGCGCCGTGCGGTCGTACGGCCGCACCTGGATGGCCGCGCGACAGAGCGCGACGCGGCACGCCACCGGTCGCCCGGGCCGGCGCGGCGGACGGCACGCCAACGGCCGCGACACGGCCGGTACCACCGACACCACCGGTGCGCCCGGGGTCGCCGACGGGCGCGAGCAGGCGGACCGGTACGACGGCGCAGGCGCCCTCGCGGGCCCCGGCGCGCGCGACGGCTCGGGCGTCGAGGGAAACGCGACGGCGCACTCCGGCGCGCGCAGAGGCGCGCACGACACCTCCGGCGTCATCGCGGACCCGGCCGCCCTCGACGACGCCGACTTCCACTGGACCGCGCGGGCGTACGCCAGTGGTGGAGTGCACAAGGCCGCCTCCGCCGTCCACCAGGACGCCATGGGCCAGGAGCGGCCCGGCAGCCGCCGTCACACGGCCTCCCACGACGACCCCGGAGCCCCGTACGACGGGCCCGACGCACGGGACGGCTCCGCCCACAGCGATCGCCGTGGACGCGGCCCGAGCCCCGAGCTCGACCCGCGCCGACTCCCGCCCCCGGAGTCCACGCCCAGCGGCCTCCCCTGGGGCGCCGCCGCGCTCGCGGCCGGCCTCGCCGTGGAGACCTACGCGAGCCGTTCGAGCCGCCCGGCACCCGGGCTCGCGCTGCCCGGCGGTTTCGTGGGCGGTCCGGCCGGGGTGCTGATCGGCTGGGTGCTGACGGCGGTCGGCCTGGCGCTGGCGGGGCCGGCGATCACGTACCTGTGCGGGCGGCTGCTCCAGGCCGTACGGCCCGGCGCGCTGCGGCTGCTCGCCGGGCGGGTGCTCCAGGGGGAGTCGCGGCGCATCGGGCAGCCGCTCGGCGTGGTGTGCGCGGTGGCGTCGGGCGGCTACGCCATGGCGACGCTGTACACGGGCGCCCGCCCGGACTTCGGCCCGCTGACCACCCTCGGCGCACTGCTGGTCGCGGGGTGCACGCTGCTGACCCTGGCGACGGCCGCCGTCGAGGCGAAGCAGGCGCGCGCGGACACCACGGCGGCGCTGCTGCGGCTCGGCGCGCCGGCCGCCATGCTGCGCGGTGCCGCGGCCCTGCGCGTCGCCGCGCTGCTCGCCGTGTTCGCGCCGCTGACCTGGGCGGTCGCCGAGCTGGCCGCGCTTCCCCTGCTCCACTGACCCTCGTACGACCTCATCGGCTGCACTTCGTACGAATCCGGCCACGGGAAACCTCATTCGAACCCGGCCACGGAACCTCGTGCGAAAAGGGTCCGTGGCAAGTCGGCGCCGGGCGATGAGTTCCGCGCGGATCCCCGGTCTACCCCTCCGAACGGCACATCACCGACGGGAGACCCCTCATGTACCAGCAGATGATCTTCGTGAACCTGCCCGTGGCCGACGTCGACACCTCGAAGAAGTTCTTCACGGAGCTCGGCTACACGATCAACCCGCAGTTCACGACGGACGACTGCGCCTGCGTGGTGATCAGCGACACGATCATCGCGATGATGCTGAGCAAGCAGCGCTACGCGGACTTCACGAAGAAGCAGATCGCGGACTCGACGAAGACCAGCGAGGTGCTGCTGTGTCTGAGCGCCGAGAGCCGCGAGAAGGTCGACGAACTGGTCGACGGCGCGATCGCGGCGGGTGGCACGGCGACCGGCGAGACCCAGGACCACGGCTTCATGTACGGGCGGGCCTTCGACGACCCGGACGGCCACACCTGGGAGGTCATGTGGATGGACCCGGCGGCGGTCCAGGGCTGACCTCCGCGCTCGGCACCGGTCCGGGCGCGCGGTACAGGGGTCCGCACGCCCGGGATCGAGGCCCGGTTCGAGGGAGCGCGAGGGTCGGTACGCCTGGCATCGGCGCTCGGTCACGGGCGTCCGCACGTCCGGCATCAAGGGCGCCCCGTTTGAGGCGGCCGAACGTCCGGTATCAAGGGCCCCGTCGGAGGCGTCCGCACGCCCGGCATCAAGGGCCCCGTCGGAGGCGTCCGCACGCCCGGCATCGAGGCGCCGGTTGTGGGGCACCCGCTCCCGGCGTCGGCGTGGCGCATAGCATGGCCGCGTGCAGCCGACCCCCCTTCACGCATCCCATGACCGTGAGATCGAGTCCCTCGCCGAGTTCGACGAGGTGGTCTCGGCGGGCGGCTCGCTCGCCCATTTCCGTGTCCAGGCCGTCGACCTGACGGACCGTACGGCGGTGCTGCTGTCGGTGGACACCGCGAGCGCCGTCTTCCTGGGCTGCCCGATGGACCCGGAGGCGGCGGCGAAAGTGCGGACCTCGGGTGCGCTCGTCTTCCCGCCCGTGCCCGGGCTGCCCTTCGACCCGTACCGCGGTCGGCTCTACTCCCCCGACGAGCTCTTCGACTCGCTCGACGCGGGCTATGAGACCACCCAGGACGCCCGCGCGTACACCTGGTTCCAGCGGACCAAGGCCGACGGGGACGTCTTCGCGTCGATGCTGCGCGCGATCCACGACGACTCCGTCTCGGACGCCCTGGACGAACTCCTGGTGGGCGCACGGGTGGTGGGCGTGATGGGCGGCCACGCGATGGCGCGCGGCACGGAGGCGTACGAGGGCGCGGCGCGCCTGGGCCGTGAGCTGGCGCGCACCGGTTTCACGGTCGCCACAGGCGGCGGTCCGGGCGCCATGGAGGCGGCTAATCTCGGCGCGTACGCGGCGCCCTTCGACGACGGGATGCTCACCGAGTCCCTCCAGATCCTGGCCAAGGCGCCGTCGTTCGCGCCCTCGGTGACCGACTGGGCGCGCGCCGCCTTCGAGATACGCGAGCTCTGGCCCTCCGGAGGCCCCTCGGTCGGCATCCCCACCTGGTTCTACGGTCACGAGCCGCCGAACGCCTTCGCCGCGCACATCGCCAAGTACTTCGCCAACGCGACCCGCGAGGATGGTCTGCTGGCCCGCTCGAACGCGGGCGTCGTCTTCCTGCCGGGCGCCGCGGGGACCGTACAGGAGATCTTCGACAACGCGACCCCGAACTACTACGAGTCCCGTGGCGAGCCCACCCCCATGGTCCTGGTGAACCGGGCGCATTGGACCGAAAAGCACCCGACTTGGCCCCTCCTCCAGTCGCTGGCCCGGGAGCGTGCGATGGCGTCGCGCATCGCGCTGGTCGACCGGATCGAGGAGGCTCCGGAGGCGCTCAAACGCCTCGGTGGTTAATGACAAGGCAAAGCCAACGGCCGGGCAGGGCATATGCATTGACAGCCCTTAGGTGGCGCTTATAAACCTGTGAGACTCCTGGTGGCCCTGTTGTCCAAGCGTTTTTCCCGGCAGAGCCGCCATCACCCCCCGCAGTTGCGCAACCTGTGAAGGGCAATCGTGTCCATATCTCGCCGTACCGCACGTTCCGTGCGAATCCTCGGTGTTGCCTCCGCCTCGGCCGCGCTCGCGCTCGGCGTCGCCGGCAACGCACTTGCTTGCAACATTCGTGACTTCTCGGCCGTCGCCTCCTGCGACGACAACGGGAAGGGCATCATCACCGTGACCGACACGGACTCCTCGGGCAAGGAAGCGGTCGTCTCGATCTTCCTCGAGTCCAACGGCGCCGACGCCAAGAAGATCGGCGAGCAGACGGTGACCGGCACCCGCGAGGGCGCCACCGTCACGTTCTCGGAGGACTGGGCCCCGAAGGCCCAGTACCGCGTGCACATCAAGGCCGGGAACATCGTCGACGAGGACATCTCGCCGGCCGTGACCGCGCCGTCCGAGGCGTGCAAGTCCACCGAGTCGCCGTCGCCTTCGGAGACCCCGAAGCCGTCGGAGACCCCCTCCCAGACGCCTTCGGACACGCCGACCCCGTCGGCCTCCGAGAGCACGTCCACCGCTCCCGCGACGCCGGGCGAGAACGCTCCGTCCCCCGCGGCCGGTGACTCCAACCTCGCCGAGACCGGCGCCAACTCCAACACCCCGATGATCGCCGGCATCGCCGGTGCGCTCGTCGTGGTCGGTGGCGGAGCCGTGTTCTTCGGCATGCGCCGCCGTGGCGCGTCGAAGGCCAACTGACGCCCACCCCCCCCCGTACGAAACGTGTGGCCCGCCCCCTCAGTGAGGGGGCGGGCCATTCGCTTGCCGGTGACCGGCCGCCAGTCGCGCTCCGATGGCTTGCGCCGCCAGACGGCTTGGCCGTCCGATGGCTTGCGGCCGTCCGATGGCCTGTGGCCGCCCGATGGCCTGTGGCCGCCCGATCTCCCGGCACGGTCCGATCGCGTGTGACTATCCGAACGACGCCCGCTCCAGCCAGAAATCCAGCAGCTCCCGCTCCCCCAGGACCTCCAACTTGCCGCCGTCCAGCGGCAGTCGGCGGTAGAAGGCGAGGAGTACGTCCGTGAGCGGGCCGCGCAGTGCGACGGTCGCCTTCTCGTGGCCGCGGCGCCAGGAGACGCCCTGCTCGGTGAGTTCGACGACCCACTCGGCGTTCAGCTCGGGGGTGGTGTCGGTGGCGTGGAGGTGGATGCTGCGTCCGGGTCCGCGCAGTTCGTCCGCCGCGTCGTTCGGCCGCGTCCGCTGCACGTACTCGACGATCTGCAGCCACTCGTCGATCGCGTCGGCCGCCACATCGGGCGCGACCTCGTACGGCAGCCCGGCGGCCAGCGTCGCGTCGGCGCGATGGATCGCCAGTTCGTGCGTCATCCGGCGCGCCCAGAAACCGGAGGTGAGGGTCCCCGCCCACCCCCACACCTGTGCGTCGGGGCCGGCCTCGCGCAGCGTGCCGACGAGCATCTCGCCGGTCTCCACGAGCCAGGCGCCCAGGGCGGCCGGGTCGCTTTCGTCCTGTGGTCCCTCGCCGAGCGGGACCTCCTTCTCGGGGATGCTCTCCTTCGCCCGCGTCCGGACGAGGAGTTCGGCCCAGCGCAGCGCCCCGCCGGTGTGCCGCACGAGCTGCTGGAGGGACCAGTCGGGGCAGGTCGGCACGGTGGCGGACAGATCGGCGGCGTCCGAGGTCACCACATCCCTCAACTGCCCTACCTGGAACTCGATCGCGTCGCAGTAGCGGTCATGTCCGAGAAGCGTCATGATCCACACCTTATGCGGGAGAGGACTCCCCGAGTACAACAATTTCGGCTGCGTCGAACTCCACGCCGACCTCGTCCCCGGGCTCCGGCGCGTCCCGCAGCGCGCACGCCGCTTCGAGCCGGGGCGCGTCCTCGGGCTGCAGCTGTACGGCGACGTGGGTGCCCCGGAAGGTGCGTGCGGCGACGGTGCAGCGCAGCCCGTCCGCCGGGGCCACGAGCCGTACGCCGGCGGGTCGTACGAGGAGGGTGCCCGGCCCCTGGACGGCGTTCTCCGGCACCGGGACCTTCCCCCACGGGGTGTCCGCTGCCTCGCCGCTCACCGTCGCCTCGACCACGTTGTCGAAGCCGAGGAAGCGGGCCACGAACGCGTCGGCGGGGCGCTGCCAGACCTCAAGTGGCGTACCGGACTGAGCGATCCGCCCGTCGCGCATCACCACGACCCGGTCGGCGAGCGCGAAGGCCTCACCCTGGTCGTGCGTGACGGCGAGCACGGTCGTGCCCAACTCGCCGAAGAGCTCGCGTAGTTCGACGACAAGGCGTTCGCGCAGCGAGCGGTCCAGCTGGCCCAGCGGCTCGTCGAGCATCAGCAGGCGCGGACGGGGCGCCAGCGCGCGGGCCAGCGCGACCCGCTGCTGCTCGCCGCCGGAGAGTTCCGCGACCGCCCTCCGCTCGGCGCCCGGCAGTCCGACGAGCTCCAGCAACTCCCTTACATCCAAGGCCTGTTGAGCCTTCGGCGCGCCGTGCATCCGCAACCCGAAGGCGACATTGCCGCCCACGTCGCGCTGCGGGAAGAGCTGATGGTCCTGGAACATCAGTCCGACGCCCCGCTTGTGCGCGGGCACCCCCGACT
This sequence comes from Streptomyces sp. NPDC058246, assembly GCF_042881985.1. Classification (NCBI taxonomy): domain Bacteria; kingdom Bacillati; phylum Actinomycetota; class Actinomycetes; order Kitasatosporales; family Streptomycetaceae; genus Streptomyces; species Streptomyces sp. NPDC058246. The sequence goes on from NZ_JBHVWZ010000013.1 coordinate 130,560, forward strand.
GGTCGTGTCCGTCCAGTACCACACGGCCCGCGTCGAGCGACTGCAATCCGGCGACCGCCCGCAGCAGCGTCGACTTGCCGCTGCCGCTCGGCCCGAGCACGCAGACGATCTCGTGCTCGGCGACATCGAGGTCGACGGCGTCGAGCACCGGCCGCCCGCCGAAGCGTACGGTCGCGCCCTCCAGGCTCAGCAGCATCTAGAACTCCCCGGTCCGGTCGGTGCGTACCCGCTCCAAGAGCAGCAGCGCCACCGCGCACACCACCATCAGGATCGTCGAAAGGGCCATCGCCTGGCCGTAGTTGAGGTCACCCGCCCGCCCGAGGAGCCGGGCCACGGCGACCGGCAGCGTCGGGTTGTCGGGCCGCGCGATGAAGACGGTCGCCCCGAACTCGCCCAGCGACACGGCGAAGGCGAACCCGGCCGCGATCAGCAACGCCCGCCGCACCATGGGCAGATCGACCTCGCGCCACACCCGCCACGGCGACGCCCCGAGCACGGCCGCCGCCTCCCGCAGCCGGCCGTCCACCGCCCGCAGCACGGGCAGCATCGTCCGTACGACGAAGGGGGCGCCCACCAGCGCCTGCGCGAGCGGCACCAGGATCCAGGACGCCCGCAGGTCCAGCGGGGGCTTGTCGAGCGCGATCAGGAAACCGAAGCCGACGGTCACCGCGGAGACGCCGAGCGGCAGCATCAGCAGCGCGTCGAATCCTCGTACCAGACGGCCCGTATCGCGGCGGGTGAGGGCCGCGGCCGCCAGACCGCCGATGAGGACGGCGATGGCGGTGGCCGCGAACGCGTACTCCAGCGAGTTGCCGATCGCCTCGATCGGCGCGACGAGGAAGATCCCGCCGTCGGCGGAGGTCAGCGCCTTGTAGTAGGCGAATCCGTAGCCGCCGGGGGTGACGAAGGAGCGCTGGACCAGTACGCCGAGCGGGAGCACGAGGAGGATGAGGATGCTCGCCAGCACTCCTGCCAGCAGCGTCCGCTGCCCGGCCCCGCGCGGTCGGCGCGCGGTCGTCTCCGGGGCCACCAGACGCAGGGCTGTCTCCCGGCGGCGTACCGTCCGGGCGTGCACGGCGAGGATCGCGCCCACCGCCACGAACTGGATGATCGTCAGCACCGCCGCCGTCGCCAGGTCGAAGATCTCCGAGGTCTGCCGGTAGATCTCGACCTCAAGGGTCGAGAAGGTCGGGCCGCCGAGGATCTGCACCACACCGAAAGAGGTGAAGGTGAAGAGGAAGACCATCAGCGCGGCCGCGGCCACGGCCGGACTCAGCGCCGGCAGCGTCACCTTGCGCCAGGCCGCGAACCGGGAGGCGCCGAGCATCCGCGCGGCCTCCTCCTGCCGCGGGTCGAGTTGCGACCAGAGGCCGCCGACGGTCCGTACGACGACGGCGTAGTTGAAGAAGACATGCGCCAGCAGGATGGCCCAGACGGTTGTGTCGAGCCGTACGCCCCACAGCTGGTCCAGGAGTCCGCCACGGCCGACGAGAGCCAGAAAGGCCGTACCGACGACGACGGTGGGCAGCACGAAGGGCACGGTCACGAGGGCCCGGAGGATCTGCTTGCCCCTGAAATCGAAGCGCGCGAAGACATACGCGCCGGGGAGCGCGATCAGCAGCGTGAGCGCCGTGGAGGCGAGCGCCTGCCAGGTGGTGAACCACAGCACGTGCCGGATGTCGGACTGCGCGAGCACGTCACCGATCCGCCCGAACCGCCAGGCCCCGTCGACCTTGAGCCCGCGGCCGACGATCGCCGCCACCGGATAGGCGAAGAAGACGGCGAAGAACGCGACGGGCACGGCCATGAGACCGAGCCGCGCCGCGCTCCTGCGCCGGCTCCCGCGCGGCGCTACTTCAGTACGAGCGAGGTCCACGACTTGACCCACTGGTCACGGTGGTCGGCGATCTCGGCGGGGGCCATGGTCTCGGGGTCCTTGGCCTGCGGCCCGTACTTGGTGAACTCGGCGGGCACCGCTGCGCCCTTGACCACCGGGTACACGAACATGTTCAGCGGCATGTCCTCCTGGAACTCCTTGGTGACCAGGAAGTCGAGGAGCGCCTTGCCGCCCTTGGTGTTCTTGGCGTTGCTCAGCAGCCCGGCGTACTCGATCTGCCGGAAGCAGGTGCCGTCCGCGACACCGGTGGGCGCGGTGGCCGGCTTCGGGTCGGCGTAGATGACCTCGGCGGGCGGCGAGGAGGCGTACGAGACGACGAGCGGCCGGTCGGCCTTGGCCTTCTTGCCGCCGGCGGATCCCGAGAACTCCTCGTTGTACGCCTGCTCCCAGCCGTCCACGACCTTCACGCCGTTGGCCTTGAGCTTCTTCCAGTAGTCCTGCCAGCCTCCCCCGCTCCCGGCTTCGCTCGAGCCGGAGGCGCCCCCGTCGCCGTACTTCGCGGCGGTGCCGAGCAGGAAGCCGAGGCCGGGCGAGGACGTGGAGGCGTTCTCCGTGACGAGGAGGTTCTTGTAGGCGGGCTTGGTGAGGTCGTCGAAGGACTGCGGCGGCGTCAGCTTGTGCTTGCTGAAGTAGGCCTTGTCGTAGTTGACGCAGATGTCGCCGGAGTCGATGGGCGTGACGCGGTGCTTGTCCTGGTCGACCTGGTACTCGGGCAGGATCCGGTCGACACCCTTGGCCTCGTACGACTGGAAGAGGCCGTTGTCGAGGGCGCGGGACAGCAGGGTGTTGTCGACGCCGAAGAAGACGTCGCCCTGCGGGTTGTCCTTGGTGAGGATCGCCTTGTTGACGGCCTGCCCTGCGTCGCCGTCCTTGAGGACCTTGACCTTGTAGCCGGACTGCTTCTCGAAGTCCTTGAGGACGCTCTTCGACACGGCCCACGAGTCGTGGCTGACGAGCGTGATGGTCTTGGAGTCCCCGGAGCCGTTGCTCTCGGACGACCCGCACGCGGACAGTACTGGCAGCGCGACCAGGCCCAGGCCGACGCCCACGGCCGCGAACCGCTTATGGGTGATGCTCACTGATTTTCCTCCTGGATGACCAGGAAGAGACGCGGCCCTGCCCGGGACCTCTGACAGTTCCCGGGCAGGGCGCAACAGCTTGAGTGGCGACCGAACTTCCTACCCAGAATGACCTGGGCAAGGTTCAGAGGGTCTGCGGTCTCTCCCGCACTCTCAGCGCTGTGGCGCTCCCCTGTCGGAATATGAAGATGTACGTACGCAGGACAGGTTACCGCTCGGTGGCCGCGAGCTGACCGCACGCCCCGTCGATCTCCTGACCGCGGGTGTCCCGGACGGTCACCGGCACCCCGTGCGCGGCGATCGCCTCGACGAACGCCTTCTCGTCCTCGGGCCGCGACGCGGTCCACTTCGAACCCGGGGTCGGGTTCAACGGGATGAGATTGACGTGCACCGGCTTGCCCTTGAGCAGTCGCCCGAGCCGGTCACCGCGCCACGCCTGGTCGTTGATGTCCCGGATCAGGGCGTACTCGATGGAGAGCCGACGGCCGGACTTGGCGGCGTACTCCCAGCCGGCGTCCAGCACTTCCCGCACCTTCCACCGTGTGTTGACCGGTACGAGGGTGTCGCGCAGTTCGTCGTCCGGCGCGTGCAGCGAGATGGCGAGGCGGCACTTGAAGCCCTCGTCGGAGAACCGGTGGATCGCGGGGACGAGCCCCACGGTGGAGACGGTGATCCCGCGCTGGGACAGCCCCAGCCCGTCGGGCTCGGGGTCGGTGAGCGCCCGGATCGCCCCGACCACGCGCTTGTAGTTGGCGAGCGGCTCGCCCATGCCCATGAAGACGATGTTGCTCAGCCGGGCCGCACCACCGGGGATCTCGCCGTCCCTGAGCGCCCGCATCCCGTCCACGATCTGGTGCACGATCTCACCGGTGGACAGGTTCCGGTCGAGCCCCGCCTGTCCGGTGGCGCAGAAGGGGCAGTTCATCCCGCATCCGGCCTGCGAGCTGATGCACATGGTCACCCGGTCCGGGTAACGCATCAGCACGGACTCGACGAGCGTGCCGTCGAAGAGCCGCCACAGGGTCTTGCGGGTGGTGTCCTGGTCGGTGGACAGATGCCGCACGACCGTCATCAGCTCGGGGAGCAGCGCCTCCTGGAGCTTGCCGCGCGAGGCGGCCGGGATGTCCGTCCACTCCGCGGGGTCGTGCGCGTACCGCGCGAAGTAGTGCTGCGAGAGCTGCTTGGCGCGAAACGGCTTCTCACCGATCGCGGCAACGGCCTCTTTGCGCTCGGCGGGCGTGAGATCGGCAAGATGCCGCGGCGGCTTCTGGGCTCCGCGCGGCGCGACGAAAGTGAGTTCTCCGGGCTTAGGCATGGCTGTACCAGTGTCGCAGATCCACTCGTGTGACCTGGGGCTGCGAGTCGGGACACCTGCCGTTGCTGGTCGCCATCCGTCGCCGCTGATCCCCCTCGGACAACCCAGGGAAGGCCCAGCCGGCGGGGCCTTTCCCCTGCTCACGTGATGGGCGGCAGTGACCGACTGCCTAGACACGTATTCGACAGGCGCCATGATCGCTGGCCATGGGCACGCGGCCGGCGTTGACTGATCTCACACGGCCCAGAGACAGCCCCTCTGGAACCGGCGGCGACGGGTTGGCGCCGGACGCCTACGAGACGGGGCGGCGCGGGGCGGGACTACGGTGTCACTCAGGCTTGCTCCCAGACCAGGACGTTCAGGCCCACGGTGCCGGCGTCCGGGTGCAGGGCAGTCGCGGTGACGAGTGCGGCACGCCCTTCATTCGTGATCAGGCAGAGCCTGCGTCCGGCGGGAACAGCGATGTGGGCCTGAGGCTGCGTCTGCACAAGAAGGATGCACTCCGCAGGGTCCGGGCTCTCTCCCTCCGGGACGACTGCCATGCCGGCGCGCCCCGTGAACTCGGCCTCGTGCCCGTCCTTGATCTGGTTGAGGATGATGTCACCTTCCGTCGGGAGGGGGACATGCGGAGGAACGGAGTCCAGGTCAAAGTCCCCCGAGATCAGCAGTGGCCCCGACCAGCGGACCGAAGGCGAACCGTTGGACGCCGAGGGGCCCGCGCCGGAGGCGACGGACGGAGCGGGTGCTGTGGTCGTCACCGTGGCGGTGGCTGTGACCGTGGCGGAACCGGCAGTCGGCGAGTGGATTCCGGCCGCCGGCAGCCCGATGAAGCCCACAAGAAAGGTGAGAGCACCCGTCCCGGCAGTGATGAGGGCAGCGACCGCCGTCCAGTGCTCGGGCGACTTCCTGGTGCGCGATTCGCCCGGAAGCGGAGGAGGAGATGAGGGTGGAGCAGGAAACGTCATGACCCCCCGATCAGCGTATGAAGCGCAAGTTTTTCACCTGGCCGGGGCACGCATCCCCACCTTGGAACTCTGTAACGTGATTGTGCCCTCACCATCTGTCACGCAGGTTCCCGTTCTTGGCCGCCACGGCGCCCGGCCGGGGATTCCACCGCGCCGCACCCTTGCGGAAGGCAAGTCGCACAGCCGGTGCGCTGAGCACACGAGCTTAGGATCCGAAGCGTGGCAGACATCCCCGACGAATTGATCAAGCTGGAACATTCCACCGAAGAGGAGCGCGCAAAGTGCGCGGGCCTCGCCGGCGAGGAGTACGAGGCACAGTGCCGCCGGTGGCGCGAGGCGTCCGAGGTGGCACAGGCGGCCATCACGAAGTACGCGCGGGCGGCCGGGCAGGACCGCCACGAGGTCGAGCAGGCCGTGAAGAAGGCTGTACGACGGGCAGAGGAGGACCCGGCGGACTAGTACGGGCGGGCACAGGCGCCTCGCGGTTGCGGCGGGGCTCCGTCGCGCCATCACTCCTATGGGGTCTCGTATCGCCCCACGCGCCCCGCTATATTCGAATGCGTGATCGAATGGCGTGCCGCGGAAGAGGTTGCCCTCCCGGTTCCAACTGAAGTGACCAGCACAGACGTGTAACTGGGCTCGCCGAGTGAGAGGCTGGGATTGTGCCTGAGAGTGTGCCTGTGGTCGTGCACCCGCCGCAGCCGGACGGCGGCAGGCGGGTGACGATTCACGGCGAGCCGGTCGGCACGGCTTACCACCTGCTGGACGTGGTGGAGTTCCTTCGCCGTGCAGGCCTGCCCGAAGCGGATACGACGCTTGACGACCCCGAACTGATCGAGTGGCGCGACGGCGGGCCTGAAGTGTGGACGGCGCCTGGGTGATCTGCCGCCCTCAGGCGCTGCGCGGCTTCCCAGCCGTCGCACAAGCCGTCGCACACGTACGACTTCCGCGCCGTCGCACACGTACGACTTCCGCGTCGTCGCACACGTACGACTTCCGCGTCGTCGCACACGTACGACCAGGTCGCGACGCGTGGGGCTCCATCCGTGTTGCAGACGCACTGTCGCTGGCGCACTGGCCGACGCACTGACGCACTGACGCAGACATACGGTGAGGGGCTCGCCGTCCGTGGACAACGAGCCCCTCACCCACATTTACGCAGGTCAGCAGAGCTTTATGAAGATCAGGAAGGTCAGCTGGACCCCACGAAGATCACCAACAGCAGCCACACCACCGGAGCCGTGGGCAGCAGCGAGTCCAGCCGGTCCATGATGCCGCCGTGCCCCGGCAGCAGCGTGCCCATGTCCTTGATGCCCAGGTCCCGCTTGATCATGGACTCGCCGAGGTCGCCGAGCGTGGCGCTGGCCGCGACCGCGAGGCCGAGGAGCAGGCCCTGCCACCAGGTGCCGTCGTTGATCAGGAACTGCATGCACAGCGCACCTGCCGCCATCGCGAAGGTGACCGCTCCGAACAGGCCCTCGCGGGTCTTCCCGGGGCTGATGCGCGGCGCCAGCTTGTGCTTCCCGAAGCGCCAGCCGACCGCGTACGCACCGGTGTCGCTGACGACCGTGAGGAGCAGGAACGTCAGGACGCGGCGCGGGCCGTCCTCGGCGGTGAGCATCATGGCGACGAACGTGGCCAGGAACGGCACGTAGAAGGTCGCGAAGACCCCCGCCGTGACATCCCTGAGGTAGCCCTCGGGCGGTTCCGTCATCCGCCAGACCAGGACGGCGAGCGCGGTGAGCGCCATGGCCACCCACGCACCCTCGGCACCCCGGACGTACCCGGCGACGACCATCGCGGCCCCGCCGAGCGCCAGCGGCACGAGGGGCGCCTTGATGCCCTTGCGCTCCTCGAGCCGTGAGGTGAGCTCCCACAGCCCCACCACCACGGCGACCGCGATCACTCCGACGAACACGGCCTTGACGATGAACAACGACGCGACGATGACCGCACCGAGCCCGACACCCACCCCTATGGCCGCGCCCAAGTCGCGTCCCGCACTCTTCTTCTGAGGTGCGGGGGCGGGCTCGGGGGCGGGGCTGGGCATGGGCTCCTGCGGGCTCTGCTGGTTGTGCGACGGATCCCCATAGGGTGCCGCCACAGGTGTGTCGTCGCGGAACAGGGGGCCACTCAGCCGAGCGGCCCCCCGATCGTCATCCTGGTCACCGCCATGTGCGGGTACGTCGGGCACGATGGGCATGGGGCGAGTCTGCTGCGCGTCATGCGCATCGTATGCGGGACCCGCCGGGCCTGCCCCCTGGACAGGCCCCTGCTCGGACGGCCCCCAGTACCCGGCTTGTGGCGGCGCCCCCCAGGAAGAGTCGTTCATCAGACCTCGAGCAGCTCCGCTTCCTTGTGCTTGAGGATCTCGTCCACCTGGGCCACGTACTTGTGGGTGGTGTCGTCGAGTTCCTTCTCCGCACGGCGGCCCTCGTCCTCACCGACGTCGCCGTCCTTGACGAGCTTGTCGATGGCGTCCTTGGCCTTGCGGCGCACGGAGCGGATGGACACCTTGGAGTCCTCGGCCTTGGTCCGGGCGACCTTGATGTAGTCCTTGCGGCGCTCCTCGGTCAGCTCGGGGAACACCACTCGGATGATGTTGCCGTCGTTGCTCGGGTTGACGCCCAGGTCCGAGTCCCGGATCGCCTGCTCGATGTTGCGCAGCGCGCTCTTGTCGAACGGGGTCACCACGGCCATACGCGGCTCCGGCACGGAGAACGAGGCCAGCTGGTTGATCGGCGTCAGCGCGCCGTAGTAGTCGGCCACGATCTTGTTGAACATCGCCGGGTGCGCACGGCCGGTGCGGATCGCGGCGAAGTCCTCCTTGGCGACCACGACGGCCTTCTCCATCTTCTCCTCGGCCTCGAGGAGGGTCTCTTCGATCACCACTTGCTCCTGCGTGTCTTGAGTAGGCCCGGCAGCTGTTTCCTCGTCGGGTCGGCGGCCGGCTGCGTCGCGTCTTATTCCTGCACGGTTCCGGACCGGCAGGACATTGTCCATCCCCCGGTCAGGGTCCGTCCTCGGCCGGGGCTCCTCCCCGGTCGGGGGCGGTCCCCGTCAGGCCCGGCTGCTCTGGTCGCCCACGAGTGTGCCGATCTTCTCACCCTTGACGGCCCGCGCGATATTGCCCTCCGCCAGGAGCTCGAAGACCAGGATCGGCAGCTTGTTGTCGCGGCAGAGCGTGATGGCGGTCATGTCGGCGACCTTGAGGTCGCGGGTGATGACCTCGCCGTAGCTGAGCGAGTCGAACTTGACGGCCTCGGGGTTGGTCTTCGGGTCGGAGTCGTAGACCCCGTCCACGCCGTTCTTGCCCATCAGCAGCGCCTCGGCGTCGATCTCCAGGGCGCGCTGGGCGGCGGTGGTGTCGGTGGAGAAGTACGGCATGCCCATACCGGCGCCGAAGATGACCACACGGCCCTTCTCCAGGTGGCGCACGGCGCGCAGCGGGATGTACGGCTCGGCGACCTGACCCATCGTGATGGCGGTCTGGACACGACTGTCGATGCCCTCCTTCTCCAGGAAGTCCTGGAGAGCGAGGCAGTTCATGACCGTGCCGAGCATGCCCATGTAGTCGGAGCGCGCCCGGTCCATGCCGCGCTGCTGGAGCTCGGCGCCGCGGAAGAAGTTGCCGCCGCCGATGACGACGGCGATCTGGGCACCGCCGCGCACGACGGCCGCGATCTCGCGGGCGATCTTGTGCACCACGTCGGGGTCGACGCCCAGTCCGCCGCCACCGGCGAACGCCTCACCGGAAAGCTTCAGCAGAAAGCGTCCCGTGCCTTTGCCGTCGTCGGTCTTCTCGCCCTTGTCGGCCTGGGTGGTGGTCATCGAGCTCTCGCCTCTTTTACGTGTCGCACATACGAAGAAGGCCACTGCCGGTGGGTGTTGGCTCCCATACGCGGCAATGGCCTCCTCGTCAGATCTGCTGTCGTCCGACACGCACGCGCGCGTGCCGACGTACGCGGACGACTGCTGTCGACCCTATAGGGGTCGCGCGTCGATCGCGGTACGGACTCAGATGCCGACCTTGATGCGCACGAAGCGCTTCAGGGTGACACCGGCCTCGTCCAGGACCTTCTGGACGGACTTCTTCTGGTCCAGCGCGTAGGGCTGGCCGAGGAGGGTGGCCTCCTTGAAGAAGCCGTTGACCCGACCCTCGACGATCTTCGGGAGGGCGGCCTCGGGCTTGCCCTCGGCGCGGGTGGTCTCCTCGGCGACGCGGCGCTCGGACTCGACGACCTCGGCCGGGACGTCCTCCTTGGAGAGGTACTTCGGCGCGAAGGCGGCGATGTGCTGCGCGACACCCTTGGCGAGGTCGGCGTCGGCCTTGTCCAGCTCGACCAGGACACCGATCTGCGGGGGCAGGTCGGGCATGGTGCGGTGCATGTACGCCGTGACGTAGGCGCCGGAGAACTGAGCGAAGCGGTCCAGGACGATCTTCTCGCCCAGGTTGGCGTTGGCCTCGTCGACGAACGCCTGAACCGTCTTGCCGGGCTCGATCTCGGAGCCGAGGAGCGTCTCGATGTCGGCCGGGGAGGTCTTGACGACGTGCTCGGCGATCTGGTTGGCGACGGCCTGGAACTTCTCACCCTTGGCGACGAAGTCCGTCTCGCACTTCAGCTCGACCAGGACACCGGAGGTGTTGTCGTCGGCGATGATGGAAACCACAGCGCCGTTCTCGGCGGAGCGGCCCTCGCGCTTGGCGACGCCCTTCTGGCCCTTGATGCGCAGCGCCTCGACGGCCTTGTCGACGTTGCCCTCGGCCTCGTCCAGCGCCTTCTTGCAGTCCATCATGCCGGCGCCGGTGAGCTCACGGAGCTTCTTGACGTCAGCGGCGGTGTAGTTCGCCATGATTCCTGGAATCTCTCTCGGAGTCTGAAGATCTACGGGCCGAACGGCGGGGGCTTCGTGAGCCCCCGCCGTTCACAACCCGAAGGGGTGAGGGGTCAGGCCTGCTCGGCGTCCGCGGCCGGGGCCTCGGCAGCGGGAGCCTCAGCAGCAGCAGCTGCCTCGGCGGGAGCCTCGGCCTGCTCGGCGTCGGCGACCTTCTCGGTCTCGGCGGAGGTCTGGACCTCGGCCTCGTCGGCCTTCTTCTCGCCCTCGAGCAGGTCGCGCTCCCACTCGGCGAGCGGCTCGCCCGCGGCCTTCTCACCCTCGGCCTTGCCGGCACCGGAGCGGGCGATGAGGCCCTCGGCGACGGCGTCGGCGATCACGCGGGTGAGCAGGGTGACGGAGCGGATCGCGTCGTCGTTGCCCGGGATCTTGTAGTCGACCTCGTCGGGGTCGCAGTTGGTGTCGAGGATGGCGACGACCGGGATGTTGAGCTTCCGGGCCTCGCCGACCGCGATGTGCTCCTTCTTGGTGTCCACGATCCAGACGGCGCTGGGCACCTTCTGCATCTCGCGGATACCACCGAGGGTCTTCTCCAGCTTGGCCTTCTCGCGCGAGAGCACGAGAAGCTCCTTCTTGGTCAGACCGGAAGCGGCGACGTCCTCGAAGTCGATCTGCTCGAGCTCCTTGAGGCGCTGCAGACGCTTGTAGACGGTGGAGAAGTTGGTGAGCATGCCGCCCAGCCAGCGCTGGTTGACGTAGGGCATGCCGACGCGGGTGGCCTGCTCGGCGATGGCCTCCTGCGCCTGCTTCTTCGTGCCGACGAACATGACCGTGCCGCCGTGGGCGACGGTCTCCTTGACGAACTCGTAGGCGCGGTCGATGTACGACAGCGACTGGAGCAGGTCGATGATGTAGATGCCGTTGCGCTCCGTGAAGATGAAGCGCTTCATCTTCGGGTTCCAACGACGGGTCTGGTGACCGAAGTGGACGCCGCTTTCCAGCAGCTCCCGCATCGTGACGACGGCCATGGCCGTTCTCCTTGGTGTTCTCGGTTGTGCCGCGTGTGCCGGACGGCACCCGCGCCTGACGCCCGCGATGCGCCTTGCCACGAGGGACCGAGGGGCGCTGACACCGGCTTTTGATGACCAGATGTCGGGGCGTGCGAAGTCGACCCGGTGACCCGGATCGCCACCAGAAGTGTACGGGACCCGACAGGCACCGGGTGACGCCGCTGTCCACAACCGGCCGGTACTCCACAGATCCCGGCCATGATCCGCCCGATGCGGGACGGTTCTCGCATGCGAGCGAAGCGATGCGTGCGTACGTGGCTGGGGTTGGTGCTGGGAATGACGGTGACCGTCCTCGGGTCACTGACACCGTCGGCGCTGGCCCGGACGACCGCGGCGGCGGCACCCGGCCCGCCGGGAACCCCTGGAACCCCGGCCCCGGATCCACCGGGCCCCGATCCCTCCGTCCCGACCGTCGCCCGTGCCTGGCCCGTGGGCATGCGTCCCGTGGTCCTACGGGGCTGGGCACCACCGGCGACGCCCTACGCCCGGGGTCACCGGGGCGTGGATCTGGCGGCAGCGCCGGGCACGCCGGTACGGGCGGTGGCACCGGGCCGGGTGTCCTTCTCGGGCCGGGTCGCCGGCCGCGGGGTCGTCTCCGTGGAACTGGCGGGCACGGGCACCCCGCCTCTGCGCACGACGTACGGACCGGTGCGGCCGTCGGTGCGGAAGGGCGACGAGGTGACAACAGGCGAGACCCTGGGCACCGTGGAACCCCCCGACTCCCACTGCCCGACCTCCTGCCTCCACTGGGGCCTGCTGAGAGACCACACCTACCTCAACCCGCTCTCCCTGCTCCCCCCATGGCTACTGCGCAGAGGCCCATCCCGCCTGCTACCGGTACCGAGGAGCCCGTCATAGCTGCGCAGATACATCGATCGCACCCGCACGCACGCCTCCCGCCTCTCCGCGTACGTAACTGTGGGCATGCGTGCCGCCTGGGCCGGCACGGGTAGGCACAGCGACACCCCGTAGACGCCGGGACTGCGCGACCCACAGCCGTCGCAACTGTGGGCATGCGTGCCGCCTGGGCCGGCACGGGTAGGCACAGCGACACCCCGCAGACGCCGGGCTGCGCGACCCACCCCGAGCTCAGCCCTGATGCCGGGCACTCAGAGGGGGAGGCGCAGCCCGACACCGGGTACCCGGGAGGGAAGGCTCAGCCCGACACCAGGCACCCAGGAGAGAAGGCTCAGCCCCGAACGCCCCGCAAGGCCATCGAAACGGCCGCATCAGTAATGGCGTCCGGATCCTCCGCCGCCCCCAGTTCAATCCGCCGCACAGCGGCATCCACCACACCCTGGAGCAGCATCGCGGCAAGCCGCGGCTCCGCGTGCCCCATCTCCCCCAGCGCCTCGGCGATCATCGCGACGAGCCCACCGTGAGCCGCACGGATCTTCTCCCGCGCCCCGGCGTCGAGCTCGCTCGCGGAGATGGCGACCACGGCCCGGTGCCGCCGGTCCCCGACCAGTGCCAGCTGCTGCCGGACGTACGCCTCGACCTTCCCCTCCGCGGTGGAGGCCCGCTCCATCGCCGCCGAGACCTCCGCCGCCCAGAGGGGAAAGTCGACCGCGCACAGCTCCTCCACGACGGCCGCCCGCGACCGGAAGTACTCGTACACGGAGGACCGCGCGAGCCCCGTGCGCTCGGCGAGCGCCGGAAAGGTCAGCGCCTCCGTCCCGCCCTCGGACAGCAGGGACCGCGCCGCGTCCAGCAGGGCGGCTCGCTGCATCGACCGGTGCTCGGCCACGGAGGCCGCTCGAATCCTTGGCACGTCAACCACTCTACGGACGCACCACCCCGGAAGGCAGCCACTCCTCACACCCCACCGGAGACCGATCCGGAGAGGACGGCGGTGGGCCCTGCGGCGCGCCCCGGCCGGGCAGGGACGATTCAGCGCCACGCCACCGTCGAGCTCAGCGACCGAAACTCGCCAGTTTGGCCCGCAGCTGAAGCACCGACTTGGTGTGGATCTGACTCACCCGGCTCTCGGTCACCCCGAGCACATTGCCGATCTCCGCGAGTGTGAGCCCCTCGTAGTAGTAGAGGGTGACCACGGTCTTCTCCCGGTCGGGCAGCGTGTTGATCGCCCGCGCGAGGAACCGCCGCAGCTCCCGGTCCTCCACGACCTCGACCGGATTGTCGGCGGCGGTGTCCTCCAGCGTGTCCATCAGGCTCAGCCGATCGCCGCCCTCGCCGCCGACATGCAGCAACTCCTCCAGAGCCACCACATTGGCCAGCGACAACTGGCTGAACACCGCGTGGAGTTCCTCCACCGCGATGCCCATCTCGGAGGCCACCTCGCACTCCGAGGGAGTCCGCCGCAACCGCGCCTCCAGCGTGGCGTAGGCCCGCTCCACATTGCGCGCCTTCTGCCGCACCGACCGCGGGATCCAGTCCAGTGCGCGCAGTTCGTCGATCATCGCGCCCCGGATCCGCGTGATCGCATACGTCTCGAACTTGATCTCCCGCTCGATGTCGAACTTCTCGATCGCGTCGATCAGCCCGAACACCCCCGAAGAGACGAAATCTGCCTGCTCCACATTGGCCGGCAGTCCCACACTCACCCGCCCGGCGACGTACTTCACCAAGGGCGAGTAGTGCAGGATCAGCTGTTCCCGCAGCCGCTCGTCGCCCGTCGCCTTGTACGACCGCCACAGCTCGTCGAGCGTCGAGGGAGCGGGCGGGCGCACGCTACCGCCGTCGCGGGCGGCTGGCGGGATCGCCGCCCGGTCGGACCCGGAGGTGTGCTGGGGCATTCGTCGCCTTGTGCCGTTCTGCCGTGAACTGGGACTGCCTGGGTGACCTGTCGGTCTGATGTCGAGATTGCCGGTCTGAGTCGGAATCCCCGTGAGCGTAGCGTGACTGGGCTGTCGCAGTGCGCGAAGAGTTGGGGATCACCCGCACGCAGAGTCGCTCCCCCGGGCGCCCCCCGGCGTCACAGCGATCGCGCTGTGTGACGGTCGGGGGACGCCAACTGCGGGAATTCCCAAGGGTGTCGGCGTTCGCCCGGACGGCCGAACACGCTCGGTCAGCACCGCTCGTGATCACCGCGGACGGAGATCATCGCCTGGCGTGTCAACTTCCAGCCATCGCCGTGTCGTTCGACGAAACCAAGTGCTCGGAGTTCGTACAGTCTCCCGACCGTGTCGTCCTCGGTGGTCCCCGCGCCCCGGGCGATCTCCGCCACCCCCGCCAGGCCTCGCGCCGGCAGGGCGGCCAGCACACGTCCGGCTCCCGGGTCCAGCAGGTCGCGGGGCAGCACGGGTCCGCGCCGGTCGGGGGCGAGCTCGCCGATGTCCCCCACCAGTTCGGTGACCTCCGCGGCGTCGGAGACCAGGACCGCGTCACCCCGCAGCAGCTCGTGCACGCCCGCCGACAACCCGCTCGTGGCGGGCCCCGGCACCCCTATCGTGAACCGCCCCAGCCGCTGGGCCGCTCGGGCGGTGACCAGCGCACCGCTCCGATACGCCGCCTCGACGACCACGGTCCCGCGGGTGAGCGCCGCGATGACCCGGTTCCTGAGGATGAATCTGCTCGGCGTCGGATGGTCACCCGGCGGCAACTCCCCCACCACCAGACCCTGTTCCGCGATTCTGGTGATCAGCTGGGTGTGCCCGCGCGGGTAGGGCCGGTCGACGCCGCAGGCCAGCACGGCGACGGTGGCGCCGCCCGCTCCGAGGGCGCCCCGGTGCGCGGCGCCGTCCACCCCGTAAGCCCCGCCGGACACCACCACCCACCCGCGCTCCGCGAGCCCCGCGCCGAGGGTGGCGGCCATATGGGCGCCGTACTCGGTGCAGGCGCGGGCTCCGACGACGGCCACGGACCGCAGCGCCCATATCCGCAGGCTGGGCCGCCCTCGTACCCACAGCCCCGTGGGCCGGGCGTCCCCCAGATCGTCGAGCTGCGCGGGCCACTCGGGCTCACCGGGACACAGGAACCTCACCCCGGCCTCCTTTGCCTGAGCCAGATCCCGCTCCGGCGGTACCCGGCCGGCCCGCCCCAGCATCCCCTCCCAGCGCTTCTCACTCGCCCCCGGCAGCGGCCGGCCTCCGTCCGCCAGCCGTCGCACCACCTCCACGGCGCCGAACTCCCGCAGCCATCGCCCACCGATCTCGTCACCGGGTTCGACGACTCGGGTGAGGGCGACGCGGGCGAGGCGCTCCTCGTCCGTCATGCCGGCGAACCGATCATCATCGGGACCCCTCGCGGGACTCCGGTGCGCAGTTGCAGCGCCAGGGCGACATCCCCGGCGTCGGGTCGGTCGTGCCCCGAGAGGTCCGCCACCGTCCAGGCCACCCGGAGCACCCGGTCCAGGCCGCGAGCTGTCAGCACACCACGCTCCAGGCCACGCTCCGCCTCGTCCATCGCTCCCGGCAGCGCCTGCCAGCGGCTGCGCAGTTCCCGTCCGGGCACCTCACTGTTGGTGTGCCAGGGCGTGCCGGTCAGTCGCGCCGCGGCGCGCTCGCGGGCGGCGCTCACCCGGTCGGCCACGGTCCGCGTCGACTCGCCCCGGGCACCGCGTGCCGTCAGTTCGGACCGGGTGACCGGCTCGACCTCCACCCGGAGATCGACCCGGTCGAGCAGCGGCCCGGAGAGCCTGGCCTGGTAGCGGCGGATGGAGGAGGGCGGGCACTCGCAGAAGTCGTTCGCCACGCTGAAGCGCCCACAGGGACAGGGGTTGGCGGCGAGCACCATCAGGAATTTCGCCGGGAACCGCACGACTCCGGCGCTGCGCGCGATCACGACATGCCCCGCTTCCAGGGGTTGCCGCAGGGCATC
The DNA here is from genome assembly GCF_042881985.1 of Streptomyces sp. NPDC058246. Classification (NCBI taxonomy): domain Bacteria; kingdom Bacillati; phylum Actinomycetota; class Actinomycetes; order Kitasatosporales; family Streptomycetaceae; genus Streptomyces; species Streptomyces sp. NPDC058246. The sequence continues at coordinate 146,501 of NZ_JBHVWZ010000013.1, forward strand.
GAGCGCGAAGGTGCTGAACTCCGGTGCCTCGTCGAGGAAGAGCACGCCTCGGTGCGACAAGGACACCGCGCCCGGCCGGGCGAGCCCCTTGCCGCCGCCCACGAGCGACTGCATCGTCGCCGAGTGGTGGGGCGCGCAGTACGGCGCGACGTCCACCATCGGCTTGCCCGGCGGCAGCAGGCCCGCGACCGAGTGGATCGCCGTCACCTCCAGGGATTCCTGTCGGGTCAGGCGCGGCATGAGCGACGGCATCCGCTCGGCGAGCATGGTCTTGCCCGCGCCGGGTGGCCCCTGCAGGAAGACATGGTGTCCACCGGCCGCCGCGACCTCCATCGCGGTCCGCGCCGAGACCTGGCCGACCACGTCGGCGAGGTCATGTCCCTGGTCGTGCTCGGGCACGGCGATGCCGCACAGTCCGGTGGCCTCCCCCGTGCCGGGCACGCGCAGGCCCGCCAGCAGCGGATCGGGGCGGCCCTGCTCGTCGGGGTCCTCCTCGGGCACCGGCTCGTCGGTGAGCACGGCGATCAGCTGGCGCAGGCTGCGGACTCCGAGCACCGAGATCCCCGGCACCAGCGTGGCCTCGGCGGCCGCGCACTCCGGTACGACAACCTGTTCGTAGCCCGCGTCCGCGGCGGCCAGGACCGCCGGCAGGACGCCCCGGACCGGTCGGACCCGGCCGTCCAGCCCCAGCTCGCCGATCATCACGATGTCGGCGAGCACCCGGGGGTCGATCCGCTCGGCGGCGCCCAGCACGGCGCAGGCCACGGCGACGTCGAAACCCGACCCGCCCTTCGGGACGGAAGCCGGGCTCAAGCCGACCGTCAGCTTCTTCTGGGGCCAGTCGGCACCGGAGTTCACCACCGCCGCCCGAACCCGGTCCTTGCTCTCCGTCAGGCTCTTGTCGGGGAGGCCGACCAGAGTGAAGGCCGCGACGCCCGGCTCCAGTCCGGCCTGGACCTCGACGACGACGCCCTCGACGCCGACCAGGGCCACCGAACACGTACGCGCGAATCCCATCAGGCCACCCCCCGCGCGTGCTCGACCACGGGCCCGCCGCGGTCGGGGAGGACGACGCCGATGAGGTCGATGCGGACGCCGCCGGGTGGCGCCCCGCCGTGTTCCTGGAGCCAGCGTTCGGCCAGGCCGCGCAGGCGTTGCGCCTTGGCGGGCGTGACGGCCGCCATCGGGTGCTGGAAAGCGCCCGCCTTGCGGGTCTTGACCTCGCAGACGACCAGCGCGTCGCCGTCGCGCGCCACGATGTCGATCTCGCCGGTCCTGCCGCATCGCCAGTTGCGCGCCAGGACCGTCATCCCGGTCTCTGTCAGCCGTCGTGCGGCCAGATCCTCGCCGTACTGGCCGAGTGCCCTGCGTGCCTTGGGTGTGTTCATGTCGGCACCACCTCCGGCGCCAACGATGAGGGCACTTCGGCCCGCTATTGGATCTTGGTGGATGAGGGGGCGGTTGTGGAGAACTCCCTCACCCACACGAGCGGTTACCGCAGGTCACAGGGGCCGTCACGGTCGCGGCTCATCAGCCGCCCGGCAGCTCCAGGTCGCTCTTGTTCAGCTCCTCGATATTCACATCCTTGAATGTGAGTACGCGTACCTGCTTCACGAAGCGAGCGGGCCGGTACATGTCCCACACCCAGGCGTCCGCCATGGACACCTCGAAAAACACCTCGCCCTGGACCGAGTGCACCTGCATCTCGTAGTCATTGGTGAGGTAGAAGCGCCGTTCGGTCTCGATCACATATTTGAACAGACCGACGACGTCGCGGTACTCCCGATAGAGCTTCAGCTCCATCTCGGTCTCGTACTTCTCGAGGTCCTCGGCGCTCATGGCATGTTCCCCTTCAGCCGTGCGTCCCCCTATTGTGCGCCAGCCCCGCTAGCCCCTAGACGATTTCGGTGTCCAGGACCTCGGGCGTGGCCGGGGGACCCTCGTCGAGCAGCCTGCGCAGCAGCTCGGCGAGTCTGGTCGGATACACCGTCTCATGTGCCTCGGTCAGTTCCTGGCACGTCCACCAACGCGCTCCGGCGACACTGCGCCGTTCCAGCTCCGTCAGCGCCGCGGCCCTCGTCGCTGTCTGGGTCGTACGGGCCAGGTAGTACCACTCGTCCTGGTCCCAGCGACGCCCCGCGAACGGGAAGGAGCACATCCGCCGCCACAGCACCGGGCCCAGCTCGACCTCGGTGATGCCGGTCTCCTCCGCGAGTTCCCGCAGCGCGGCCTGCTCGCGGCTCTCGTCGCCCTCCAGGCCGCCGCCGGGCGTGAACCACCAGTCGCCCGCGACATCGTCCGGCTCGTGCCCGTGCAGCAGCAGAATGCGGTCCTCGGGGTCGAGCAGGATCACCCGGGCGACCTTCCGCAGCCCGCCCGCGTACGCGTCCGGGGCCCTCGCCCCGCCGTCGTGCGCGTGCTCGTCGTACGACACCTCAGCGGGCACCGGCGAGCTCCGTGCGGGCCCGGCCGCGGCGGCCCGCCAGCTTGGCGACCGGACCGTACGCCCCGCCGCCCAGGACGAGCACCGCGCCGGCGATCACCGCGCCGACCATCAGGCGCAGCGGCCCCGGCTGGGAGAGACTGCCCAGCGCCTCGAAGCCGGTCGGCCGCTTGAGCATGCCGTTCATGGGCCATACGACGGCATCGACCCTGGCCGACACGGCCGTGCGCGACACCGTTCCGCTGGCCGCATCCGTGAGGTGGGCGCTGGAGTCCAGGGAGCCCTGACGTTCGTCGCCGAGCAGGAACAGACGTCCCTCGGGCACCTTCACGGTCGGGATCTTCGTGACCTCGGCCAGGCTGCCCTTGGGCAGATACGGTTCGTCGATCTGCTTGCCGTTGACGGTCAGCTTGCCCTTGGTGCAGCAGGAGACCGTGTCGCCGCCGACGGCGACCACGCGCTTGACCACGGCCGCGTTGGTGACCCAGGTCTTGTCGCGGAAGACGACGACGTCACCGCGGTGTACGTCGGTGCCGTCGATGCGCTGTGCCAGCACCCGGTCACCGGCGTCGATCGTCGGCGTCATCGAGCTGGTGGGCACGGTGTAGGGCCGGTAGACCACCGCTCCCCAGGCGAACCCTCCGAGGAACAGCACAATGCCCAGCGCCACGGCGATCCCGGACAGTCTCTGTCCCCACCGGCTGCCCGCCGGGGCCGTGCTGGTGCCACCCCTGCGCGGGGCCGTACGTATCGTGCTCTCGCCACCCATGGATCCGCACCCTACCCGGGGGTACGGGCCACGTCAGCCCATGGTCTGGATCACAGATCCGGCTCCGGGCTCCCCAGCGGTCCGATGGCCACCAGGCCCCGGACGGCCGAAGGGCCGGCCTGCTCGGACGCATCCGAGCAGGCCGGCCCCAACGGGACGCTTCAGTCCGTTACTTGGACGCCTTCCGACGGCGCCGCACCAGCACCAGCGGTACGGCACCCACGAGCGCCGCGGCGCCCGGCGACGTGACCGCGGCCAGCGCCTGGTTGTTCAGGCCGGGCTGGTCGAAGGTGTCCGGGACCGGGAGGGTGCCCCAGCGGTTGATGGGCCACGCCTTCACGATGGCGCGCCCGACGACCTCGCCCACCGGGACCATGCCGTGGTGCTTGTCCGTCTGGTTGTAGCGCGAGTCCCGCGAGTTCTGGCGGTGGTCACCCATCACCCAGATCATGCCCTTGGGCACCTTGACCTTGAACTGGCCGCCCTCTTCGTCGACGCTGCACGGGGTGTTCCCCGGGTACACGTACGGCTCGTTCAGGGCCTTGCCGTTGACGGTCAGCGGGCCCGTGCCCTTGCACTCGACGGTGTCGCCGCCGACGCCGACGACCCGCTTGATGAGGTCCTTCTCCTCGGCGGACGGCATCAGACCGATCCAGCTGAGGACCGTCTGCAGGGCGTTCGGGTTGGCCGTGGGCTCGCCCGCCAGCCAGTTGTCGGGGTCGTGGAAGACGACGACCTCGCCGCGCTCCGGCTCGGAGCCGAACCACGGGGTCAGCTTGTCGACCAGGACACGGTCGCCCTGCTGGAGGGTGTTCTGCATCGAGTCCGAGGGGATCGAGAACGCCTGCACCAGGAAGGTCTTGATCAGCAGCGCGAGGACCAGGGCGATGCCGATCAGGATCGGCAGCTCCTTCCAGAAGGAGCGCTGCTTCGACGACTTCGCGTCCCGCTCGGCGCGCTCGGCCGCAGCGCTGCCGTCCTCGGACTCACTCCCGGAACTCGACGCGCCCTCTACGGCAGGGGCAGCCGAATCGTCGGGCCGCTCCGGCTGCCCTTCGGGACCATCGTGTCCGGACCGTGCGCCGACCGCCACATCCCCCACATCCACTCCTCACTCCGTGCCGCCGCCCGCGTCGTCGAATTCGACGCAGGCCCACCACTCCCATAACGAGCGGGAGTTCCGCAGGGCTCGGGAGGGGGATCAATCCGTCTGGATCCGCAGGGGCCACCCTATGCGACTGAGCGAGAGCGGACGTCGACCCTCCAGGCGCGTCGGCGACAGTGGAGAACGTGCCCGGCTCCTTCAGGCGGGTCCAGTGACCGATGGGCCAGCCGATGAGCATGGCCCGGCCGACGACCGACTTCTCGGAGACGGTGCCGCTGTACTTGTCGGTGCGGTGGTAGCGGGAGTCGGCGGAGTTGGCCCGGTGGTCGCCCATGACGAACAGACGGCCCTGCGGCACCTTCACCTCGAAGGGGAAGTCCGACGGTTTGTTGCCCGGCTGGATGTAGGGCTCGGTCAGCGGCGTGCCGTTGACGGTCACCCGGCCTTGCGTGTCGCAGCACTTGACCGTGTCGCCACCGACGCCGACGACCCGTTTGATGAGGTCCTTCTCGTTGTCGGACGGCAGCAGGCCGATGAAGGTGAGCCCCTCCTTGAACTGCTTGACGACCACGGGGTCGTTCTTCTTCTTGGTCTCCTCGGCCGTGAGCCAGCCGCCGGGGTCCTTGAAGACGACGACGTCGCCGCGCTGCGGCTTGGAGCCGAACCAGGGCGTGAACTTGTCGACGAGGACGCGGTCGCCGATCTGGATCGTGTTCTCCATGGAGCCCGACGGGATCACGAAGGCCTGCACGAGGAAGGTCTTGAGGACCAGCGCTATCAGCACCGCGACGCCGACCAGGAGAGGTATCTCCTTGATCGCCGAGCGTCGGCGGCGCCGCTTGATCTTGCGTGCGAGCTTGCGCCGCTCGACACGGCTGGGCCGGGCAGCACCGCCGGAGGCGCGCCGGGTACCGGTGGGCAGCAGGTTGTCGGCGGCGCTGGTGGAGACTCCGCGCGGTTTGCCACGGTTACCCATGGGCACCGTCCGCGGCGGGCACGCGCGCGTAGACGTCGGGACGCGTCAGCCGGGTCCAGTGGCCGGCGGGCCAGGCGATCCAGTCGGCTCTGCCGATGACGTCGGGGACGGGGATCATGCCGCCGCCGGGCGAGCCCAGGTGGTCGCGGGAGTCGCTGGAGTCGCTGCGGTGGTCGCCGAGGAGGAAGAGGGAGCCGTCGGGCACGACGACGTCGAAGCGCACGCCGGACGGGCTGTCCCCGGGATACAGAAGCGTCGACTCGTCGACCGACCGGCCGTTCACTTCGAGCCTCCCTTCCTTGTCGCAGCAGACCACATGGTCTCCCCCCACACCGACGACGCGCTTGATGTAGTCCGCGTTCCCGAAATACCCGGTGCCGTCGAACACGACGACGTCGCCCCGCTGCGGCTCGGCACCGAAACGGTACGCCAACCTATTTACGAGAACGCGGTCCCCGATCCTCAATCCCTGCTCCATGGAGCCACTGGGAATCTGGAACGGCTGCATCACGAACCGGCTGACGAGCAGCACGAAAACCAGGCAGACCAGCACGGTCAGGGTGATCCGGCCACCCGGGAGCCAGTCGGCGGCCCGGTCCACCCACGCAAAACGCGACCGTCCCTCCGGACCCTCTGTGTCCGAGGTCTCCTCGGACACGGACGGGCGGGAGGAGCGGTCGCGCTCCACAGGCTGTGCTTCGGTGTCCATCGGGGCCAGATGTTATCCGGACCCGCTTTGGACCCCGAGGTGAGCTCAGCTCTCGCGCTTCTCCTTGATCTTCGCGGCCTTGCCGCGGAGGTCACGCAGGTAGTACAGCTTCGCGCGACGCACGTCACCACGGGTGACGAGCTCGATCTTCTCGACGATCGGGGTGTGCACCGGGAAGGTGCGCTCGACGCCGACCGAGAAGGAGACCTTGCGGACCGTGAAGGTCTCGCGGACACCGGCGCCCTGGCGACGGATGACTACGCCCTTGAACTGCTGCACACGGGAGCGGTTGCCCTCGATGACGCGGACGTGGACGTTGACGGTGTCACCCGGGCGGAAGGCCGGGATGTCGCTGCGCAGCGACGCGCTGTCGACGGAGTCGAGCAGGTGAGACATTTCGTCTGCTTTCTTCGTTGATGCCACAGGTCATCAACGGGAGATAGATTTTCAAGATGATGCTGCCGCGTCGAGGCGGGCGTCGTGTCCCCCCGTGGCAGGGGCGCACGCCGGACGACGTAGAGCAGCGGCCTATTCTTCCACGGCCTGTGGCCTGCGCCAAAATCGGCCGTGGGGTGCCCCTTCGGGATCCGGGGCCCACCCCAGGATCGAGAGCATTTCGCGGTCCTTCTTGTCGAACGCGGAAGGATCGCAGCGCTCGATGAGATCGGGCCGGTTCGCCGTCGTACGGCGCAGCGCCTCGTCGCGGCGCCAGCGGGCGATCTTCCCGTGATGACCGCTGAGCAGTACGTCGGGGATCGCGCGGCCGCGCCACGCCGGGGGCTTGGTGTAGATCGGCCCCTCCAGGAGGTTGGCCATGGCCCCGGGAGCGAAGGAGTCGTCCCGGTGGGACTCGGCGTTGCCGAGGACACCCGGCAGCAGCCGCGCCACGGCCTCCGTGACGACGAGTACGGCGGCCTCACCGCCGGCGAGGACGTAGTCGCCGATGGACACCTCGTAGACGGGCATCCGGGTCGCGTACTCGTCGATGACGCGGCGGTCGATGCCCTCGTAGCGGGCGGGTGTGAAGACCAGCCAGGGGCGCTCGGAGAGCTCGACGGCGAGTTCCTGGGTGAAGGGGCGCCCGCTGGGCGTGGGGACCACCAGGACGGCCCCGTGGGAGCCCGTCTCGTAACCGTCGGCCAGGACCGAGTCCAGGGCGTCGCCCCAGGGCTCGGTCTTCATCACCATGCCGGGGCCGCCGCCGTAGGGGGTGTCGTCGACCGTGTTGTGACGGTCGTACGCCCACTCCCGAAGATCATGCACGTGCACATTCAGCTGTCCACGCGCGCGTGCCTTGCCGACGAGCGAGACGTTCAGGGGTTCCAGGTACTCGGGGAAGATCGTGACGACATCGAGCCGCATTACGCCTCGTCCTCGTCCCGGGAGGAGGCGATCTCGGCCCGGTCGTCGATCAGGCCCGGCGGCGGGTCGACGACCGCACGCTGCTCCGTCAGGTCGATCTCGGTGACGATCTCCTCGACGAACGGGATCAGCACCTCGGTGCCGTCGGGGCGCTCCACCACGAACAGATCCTGGGAGGGCAGGTGCGAGATCTCGGTGATCCGCCCGACCTCGATGCCGTCGACGGTGACGACGTCCAGGTCCATCAGCTGGTGGTCGTAGAACTCGTCCGGGTCCTCGGGCTTCTCGTCCGGGTCGACCTCGGCGATCAGCAGGGTGTTGCGCAGCGCTTCGGCGGCGTTCCGGTCGCGTACGCCCGCGAAGCGCAGCAGGAGACGGCCACTGTGGACGCGGCCCGTCTCGATGGTCAGCGGTCCGGCGGAGGCCGGGTCGGTGAGCAGGACGGCGCCGGGCCCGAGCCTGAGTTCCGGCTCGTCCGTACGTACCTCCACGGTGACCTCGCCCTTGATGCCGTGGGCGCGGCCGACGCGAGCGACTACCAGCTGCACTGTGCTTGATCTCCTGTCGTGTGCCTACGACTTCACTTCGCAGGCGACTACGGGCCGTCGTAGACGGTAGACGACTACGGGCCGGGGACGGCTCGAAAGCCCTCCCCGGCCCGAGCCGGTGCTGCCTGTTACGTCAGCGGACGTGATCCACGTCGACGAGGTCGACGCGGACACCGCGGCCGCCGATGGCGCCCACGACGGTGCGCAGAGCGCGCGCGGTGCGGCCGTTGCGGCCGATCACCTTGCCGAGGTCGTCGGGGTGGACCCGGACCTCGAGCACGCGCCCGCGGCGCAGGTCGCGCGAGGCGACCTGCACGTCGTCGGGGTTGTCGACGATGCCCTTCACGAGGTGCTCGAGAGCCTCCTCGAGCATGCTCAGGCCTCGGTCGACTCGGACTCGGCCGGGGCCTCGTCCTTCTTCTCAGCCTTCTTCTTCTGGGTGATGGCCTCACCCTTGCCCTCGTCGTCGCCGCCCAGGGCGTCGAACGACGGGCGCGCGGCCTTCGGCTCGGCCACGAGCAGCGGAGCCGGGGCGGGCTCGCCCTTGAACTTCTGCCAGTCGCCGGTCAGCTTCAGGATGGCGAGAACGGGCTCGGTCGGCTGCGCGCCGACACCCAGCCAGTACTGCGCACGGTCCGAGTCGACCTCGATGCGCGAGGGGTTCTGCACCGGGTGGTACAGACCGATCTCCTCGATGGCCCGGCCGTCACGGCGGGTACGGGAGTCGGCGACGACGATGCGGTAGTGAGGCGAACGGATCTTGCCCAGACGCTTCAGCTTGATCTTGACTGCCACGGAAGTGGTGTCTCCTGGTCTTGACGTGGTTGGGCACGGCGAGATGGCCGCGTGGGGTTGCGGTACCCGAGTGCCCGATGGACGCGTCAGCCGGAGGAGAGAGGGGTCCTGTGCGGCTGTCGAGTACAGCTAGCCATTGTGCCATACGCCGGCGGGCCGCCTTAACCGGGCAGGCTGCGGCCGCCCACGTCAGACCGGCACCCGGCGCCGGGGTGTGTCCTGCGTCGGCCACGGGGACCGGCATCCACGAGATGCCGCTGCTCACCGCGAACGACGAATGCGCAACCCGGCGCTTACGGGGTGCCGCCTGGCTTCGGGACGGGCGCCGTCCCTTGCGGCACGCCTGCGCGCGGGCTACGAGGCTGCCGCGCCGACGACCTCCGGGATTCGGAACGGCTTTCCGCACCCCCCGCACACGATCGGTGCCTGCGCCAGGACCGACGGGACGACGCGGACATTGCGGCCGCAGTCGCAGACCGCCTTGACGCGCACCCCTCCCCCGGAGGAGCCGTGCCGGGCCGCCGGGCCGCGGAAGGAGCGGACGCTGTCAGCGGCGGTGGCGGCCGTGTGGGCCTTCAGCGCGCGCTGGAGCCGCTCGATGGTCGGGCGGTAGCGCCGCTTCGCCTCGGGGTTGAGCGTGACCAGGGAGAAGCCGCTGCTGGGATGTGGCTCCTCGGGGTGGTCGAGGCCCAGCTCCTCGGCGATCGCGAGGAATCTGCGGTTGTGATAGCGGCCGGCGCGCGAGGTGTCGCGGACTCCGCGGGCGGCGGCGATGCCGTGGACTGCCTCATGAAGCAGTCGCTCGAAAGAGAGCTCGTGCCCGCAGGCGGACGACGACTCTCCGATCAGGGACTCTGGCGCGGCAAGATCCGGCAGCTCGGGGTGGTGCCGCTGAATGTCGGCCCACGCCCCTGCCAGCTCTGCGGCGAGAACAGGTGGTGTCGTGCTCACGTCGTGACAACGAGCCGGGGGGCCTCTGTGTTCCTATTCCGGGGCATCCCAAATAATTTGCACGTACCCGTCAGTTGCCGCTGATGCGTCCTGACGAGGGCGGGTGCGCTGATCTGCGGAGAAGCCTCACAGCTCATACCAAGGCGGTACGTAGGGGCCCGTACGCCCCGGCGCGTAGACGATGTCCTCGCGCCGGGGCAGCTGTCGTCATCAGATGCGCAAGAGGCGTTTCGGTCGCCCTCGGGGACTACTCAGTAAGCGCGCGCGACGACGGCGACGTTACCGGGTGCGTCGTCGGCGGCGGGTACCGACCCGTCCTCGGCGACCAGACACCGTACGGTCACGGAGTGCTCGGCCAGCTTGACCTCGCCCTCTTCGCCGAGGTCAGCCCATGGAATGCGGGCCCAGCCGCCGGCGGTGGCCGCCTCGACGGCCTCCTCGATCGTCGACACGTCCGACGTACGGGACTCGCGACGCTCGCGCGACTGCCTCAGCAGCAGCGCCTGGTCCTCTTCGAAGACCGCGGGGAGCAGGCCCACGAGCGCGTCGATCGCCACCGGCTCCTTGCCGCCCGGGATCCTGCGGGCCAGCATCGCGGTGCCGTTCTCCAGGTCACGGGGGCCGACCTCGATGCGTACGGGCACGCCCTTGAGCTCCCAGTCGACGGCGCGGCGCCCGAAGGGGGTGTCCGTGCGGTCGTCCACGTGGACGCGTACGCCCGCCGCCTTCAGCCGGTCACCGATTTCGCGGACCTTGGCCAGAACTGCATCGTCGCCCTTGATCGCGAGGACTACGGCCTGTACGGCGGCGAGCCGGGGCGGCACCCGCAACCCGTTGTCATCGCCGTGCGACATGATCAGGCCACCCACCATGCGGGTCGACGACCCCCAGGACGTCTGCCAGACGAGCTCCTGCTTGCCCTCCTTGGACAGGTACTGGGTGTGGAAGGCCTTGGCGAAGTTCTGGCCGAGTTCGTGGCTGGTGCCCATCTGGAGGGCCTTGCCGTCGCCCATCATGGCCTCGAGCGTGAGGGTGTTGATGGCGCCCGCGAACCGCTCACTCGCCGTCTTCCGGCCGAGTACGACGTCGATCCCGAGGACGTTCACCATGAAGTCCGCGTACACCTTCTCGTGGATGTACGCGGCATAGTCACGCGCCTCCTCGTAGGTGGCGTGGGCGGTGTGGCCCTCCTGCCAGAGGAATTCCGTCGTACGGAGGAACACGCGCGGGCGCATCTCCCAACGGACCACGTTCGCCCACTGGTTGATCAGCAGCGGCAGGTCCCGGTAGCTCTGCACCCACTTGGAGAAGTAGTCGTTGATGATCGTCTCGGAGGTGGGGCGGACGACGACCGGCTCCTCCAACTCCTTGCCGCCGCCGTGCGTGACGACCGCGAGCTCGGGAGCGAAACCCTCGACGTGCTCGGCCTCCTTCGTCAGATACGACTGCGGGATGAAGAGCGGGAAGTACGCGTTCTGGGCGCCCGCTTCCTTGATGCGCGCGTCCATCTCCTGCTGCATCCGCTCCCACAGCCCGTACCCGTACGGTCGGATGACCATGGTGCCGCGCACCGGCCCGTTGTCCGCCAGCTCGGCCTTGTTGATCAGGTCCTGGTACCAGCGCGGGAAATCGTCCGCCTGGGGCGTGAGAACGGGTGCCTTTGCCATGCGGCGATGGTACGGGCCCACGTTGCCGGGATGTGAATTTTCGCCGCGCGCGCGGGGAGCGCACAAACCGGGCGCCGCAACCCCTGGACGCGACGTCGAGCGCGGAGTTACCTGGCATACGGGGGGTGTGCCGGCGCACTGCACGGGGGCCAGGGAAACGGGGCACAGCGGCAACTCTCGGCGGATTGGGGCGCTTTCGATGACACCTACGCTCGTGCGGCAGCAGCTACCTCACGCCGGGGCTGTGCCCCGGGTGGACAAGTCTGCACGCGCGCGTGACTGGGCCGAGATCCAGGAGCGGATGCTGGTACCGCTCTACGAGGCCGTCTACGAGCGGCTCGAAGTGGACGGCCGGACACGGCTGCTCGGCCTCGGCTGCGGGGCGGGGCTCGCCCTCCTGATGGCCGCCTCGCGCGGAGCCGCCGTCGCCGGTGTCGACTCCTCCTCGCCCGAGCGGGTGGCCCTCGCGCGGCAGCGGTTGCTGCCCCAGGCGTGGGGCACGCGCGCGCGTGCGGACATCCGGATCGTGGACGGCTCCCCCGCCGACGTGTCCGACGCGGGGGCGTCCGCGTACAACCTCGTGACGGCGTTCGAGCCGATCGGGTGGGTGGCCGGGGACTCCGAAGGGCTCGGTTCGCTGCTCGGCTCGGCCACTCCGCTGTCCGAGCGGGGGGCGGCCGTCGTGCTGGTCGGGTGGGGGCCGCCGGAGCGCTGCACCACGTCCGCCGTGCTGCGGGTCGCCACCAAGCTGGCGGATCCCCTGCGGGGGGCGGCGAGTTGGCGGGCCGCCTGCCGGGACGACCTGGAGGAGGTCGCTCGGGAGGCGGGGCTGCGGCCGGACGGGTCGGGGCGGGTCGCTTGCCCCTTCGGGTACGCGGGTGTGGACAGCGCGGTGCGGGGGTTGTTGTCCACGGGGCTGTTCGACGGAGCGGTGGGTGCCACGGACGAGGTGCAGGTCGACAAGGAGCTCCGGGAGGCGCTCCATCCCCATCTGCGCCGCGACGGGACCGTGTGGATGCCGAACGTCTTCCGGTACCTGATCGCTCGTACGGGGTGAGGCCACGGGCGCTTTCGCCCGCTCCTCCCCTGCCCTCCCCCAAGCACTCGGCTTCGCTCGCGCAGGGGGACCCTCATCGTCCCCTCATCGTCCCTGGAGGCTGCCGCCCTCAGGCCCCGCCATCGGCCTGGACGGCCTCGTCCTCCGACGCCGGACGGGCTGAAAGGCTTCAGCCCTCCTTGGTCAGGCGCGCGACCCCGGCGATCCGGTACGCCTCCGCCTCCTCCAGGGTCTCGTTCGCCAGGAGGGCCTCGGCCAGGGCGTCCAGCTGGGCGCGGTGGTCGCGGAGCTTCTCGCAGGCCTCCTCGTAGCACTCGTCGACGATGCGGCGCATCTCGTGGTCGATGGAGTCGAGGGTCGCCGGGGCGGCGGACAGGCCGTAGGCCTGTTGGGCGTCGCTCGGGAGGGCGGAGAGGCGGCCGACCCGGTCGCTCATGCCCCAGCGGGCGACCATGCCACGGACGATGCCGGTGACCTGTTCGAGGTCGTTCTCGGAGCCGGTCGTGACGACTCCGTAGACGACGTGTTCGGCGGCCATGCCGCCCAGGGCGCCGATGATGCGGCCACGGAGGTACTCCTCCGTGTAGGAGTACCTGTCCGCATCCGGGGTCGAGAGCGTGACGCCGAGGGCGCGGCCGCGCGGGACGATGGTGATCTTGCGGACCGGGTCGGCGCCGGGTTGCAGCATGCCGAGGAGGGCGTGGCCGCTCTCGTGGTAGGCCGTGCGGCGGCGTTCCTCGTCCGGCATGACCAAGGGGCGTTCCGCGCCGAGCTGCACCTTTTCCAGCGCCTCGGAGAGGTCCGTCTGCGTGACGTTCCGCTGCTTGCGCTTGACGGCCAGCAGCGCCGCCTCGTTGGCGAGGTTGGCCAGTTCCGCACCGGTCATGCCCGGCGTCGTACGGGCCACCTGGGAGAGGTCCACCTCGGGGGACAGCGGAATGTCGCGGGTGTGGATCTCCAGGATCGCCTCGCGCCCGCCGCGGTCGGGGGGTGAGACGTTGACGACGCGGTCGAAGCGTCCGGGACGGGTGAGCGCGGGGTCCAGGACGTCCGCGCGGTTGGTCGCGGCGATGACGATGACGCCCTCGGAGCCCGAGAAGCCGTCCATCTCGGTGAGGATCTGGTTCAGCGTCTGTTCGCGCTCGTCGTGGCCGCCCATGCCGGAGCCGCCGGCCCGCGCCCGCCCGATGGTGTCGATCTCGTCGATGAAGATGATGGAGGGGGCCACCTTGCGGGCCTCGGCGAAGAGCTCACGGACCCGTGAGGCGCCCACACCCACGATCATCTCGATGAACTCCGACGCGGAGGCCGAGAAGAACGGAACCCCCGCCTCCCCCGCCACCGCCCGGGCGAGCAGGGTCTTTCCGGTGCCGGGCGCGCCCGCGAGCAGCACGCCACGCGGCATCTTCGCGCCCATCCTGCGGTACGCGTCGGGGTTCTTGAGGAAGTCCACGACATCGTTCAGCTCGCCCTCGACCTCGTCGATCCCGGCCACGTCCGCGAAGGTCGTGCGCTGGGCACCGGGCTGGAGTTCGACCGGCTTCGGGGGCGCCTTGCGGCCGAGCATGCCGCCCGCGCCGCCCATGCCCGCGCTCATCCGCCGGGCGATGAAGACCCACAGCACGACGAGGAGCAGCATCGGCGCGAGCGAGAGCAGCACGTTGTAGAGGGTGCTGCGCTGCTGGACCACCGGCGAGGCGGTCACCGTGACGTTGTGCTTCTCCAGGTTCTCCCAGAGCTTGTCGTCGGCGAAGGCCGGGCGCTGGGTCTTGAACTTGGTGTACTTCCCGTCGCCCGCCGGGTTGGCCTGGGCGTTCTTGAGCTGTCCCTGGATCGCGTCGCCCTTGGAGTAGATCGTGGTGACGTTGCCGTCGTTGACCTGCTTGCTGAACTCCGTGTACGAGATGGTCGGCTCGTTGCCCTCGTTGAAGAAGGACAGCACCAGGTTGGTGATCAGGAACACGACCAGAGCGGCGAGGATCAGACTCCACCAGCCGCCGGGCATCCGCTTCCTGCCGGAGGGCGGCGGCGTCGGCTCGGGCGGAGTGCCCTCGGTACGCCACGGCTGGTCAGGTGCCTTGCGCGGCGGCACAGGGTTGCTCATATTCGGACGTTACGACACGAAATGCGGGCCAGCACCCGCACACAACGCACCGGGGCGCCCCTCCGACGAGGGGCGCCCCAGTGTCGTACCGGCGCGGTCGCCCGTACGAAGAGAACCGTCAGCCCATGAACTTCTTGAACTCGTCCGGCAGCTCGAAGTCCTGGGCGCCCTGCTGCGGCAGGCCGAGGGCACCACCCGGCTGGGCTCCCGCCTCGCGGCGCTGAGCGTCCTCCAGCTCCTGCTGCTTGCGCTTCATCGGGTTGCCGGAGCGCTGCTTGCCCTTGGCCTGCTTCTGCTTCTTCTTGGTGCGGCCGGGGCCGCCGCCCATGCCCGGAATCCCGGGCATTCCCGGCATACCGCCACCCTGGGCCATGCGGGACATCATCTTCCGGGCCTCGAAGAAACGCTCGACCAGGCCCTTGACCGCGCTGACGTCGACACCGGAGCCCTTGGCGATCCGGGCCCGGCGCGAGCCGTTGATGATCGTCGGCTCCTGGCGCTCGGCCGGGGTCATCGACTTGATGATGGCGGCCGTGCGGTCGACGTCACGCTCGTCGATGTTGTTGATCTGGTCCTTGATCTGGCCCATGCCCGGAAGCAGGCCGAGCAGCTTGCTGATGCTGCCCATCTTCCGGACCTGCTCCATCTGGGCCAGGAAGTCGTCCAGGGTGAAGTCCTGGCCCTTCTTGGACGCCAGCTTGGAGGCCATCTTCTCGGCCTCTTCTTGGCTGAACGTCTTCTCCGCCTGCTCGATCAGGGTGAGCAGGTCACCCATGTCGAGGATGCGGGAGGCCATCCGGTCCGGGTGGAAGGCGTCGAAGTCGTCGAGCTTCTCGCCGTTCGACGCGAACATGATCGGCTTGCCGGTGACCGAGGCGATCGACAGGGCCGCACCACCGCGGGCGTCACCGTCGAGCTTGGAGAGCACCACACCGTCGAAGCCGACGCCGTCGCGGAAGGCCTCGGCGGTGTTGACCGCGTCCTGACCGATCATCGCGTCGACGACGAAGAGGATCTCGTCGGGGCTGACCGCGTCGCGGATGTCCGCGGCCTGCTGCATCAGCTCCTGGTCGATGCCGAGACGGCCGGCGGTGTCCACGATCACGATGTCGTGGACCTTCGTCTTCGCGAACTCGATGGAGTCCTTGGCGACCTTGACCGGGTCGCCGACGCCGTTGCCCGGCTCGGGCGCGTAGACCGCGACGCCCGCGCGCTCGGCGACGACGCTGAGCTGGTTGACGGCGTTCGGACGCTGGAGGTCGGCGGCGACGAGGATCGGGGAGTGGCCCTGGTCCTTGAGGTGCTTGCCGAGCTTTCCGGCGAGCGTGGTCTTACCGGCACCCTGCAGACCCGCGAGCATGATCACGGTGGGCGGGTTCTTGGCGAACCGGAGGCGGCGGGTCTCACCGCCGAGAATCGTGACGAGTTCCTCGTTCACGATCTTCAGAACCTGCTGGGCCGGGTTCAGCGCCTTGGAGACCTCGGCACCGAGCGCGCGCTCCTTGACGTTCTTGATGAAGGTCCGCACGACCGGCAGGGCCACGTCGGCTTCGAGGAGCGCGATACGGATCTCGCGGGCGGTGGCGTCGATGTCAGCTTCGGACAGCCGGCCCTTGCCCCGCAGGTTCTTGAACGTCGCTGAGAGGCGATCGGAGAGAGTATCGAACACGGCGCTCGTCTGTCCTCAGGGGTCGGGGGCGAAGGGAATCGCCCTCCAGGGTATCTGGCCGGGCGCGGTGGGGTCTCCACCGCGTTCGTACGAGACCGGGAACGGCCCCGGAAAAGGGCTGGGGCCCCTCGGATCCGGTACCGGTTCCCGTACGCGGAGCACCCCCGATCCCCGTACGCGGGCGTACGCGGAGCACCCCCACCCCGTACGCCGCCGTAGGCAGGGCACCCCCGTACCCGTACCCGTACGCGTGCGCGAAGTGGCCCCCCTCGATCGGGCGCTCAGTCCCGCAACATCTCCTCCAGGGAACGCGCCATCGAAGCCGCCTCCTCCCCCGGCAGGGGCGCGCCCTTCGTACCGGTCACGTAGAAGGCGTCCACGGCGTTGGCGCCGAGGGTGGAGACGTGCATGCTGCGTACCCGGACCTTCGCGTCCTCCAGGGCCCGCCCGATGCGGTGCAGCAGGCCGGGGGCGTCGTGGGCGCGGACCTCGATGACCGTCGCGTGCCGGGAGGCCGCCGGGGCGACCGTCACGCGGGCCGGAGGCGCGATCGTGCCCCGGCGCCGGGGGTAGGCGGCGTCCCGCTCGGCGAGCCGGGCCGTGATGTCCAGCGACCCGTCCAGGGCACGGACGAGGTCGGCGCGCAGCCGTGCGGCCTGCGGCAGGGAGCCGTACTCGGCGGCGACCCGCCAGTTGAGCAGCAGCACCGAGCCCTCGACGCCGTCGGGCAGGTCGAGGGCGCGCAGCTCGGCCGTGCGGACGGTCAGCCGGTGCATGGCGAGGACGCCCGCGACCACGGGGAGCACTCCGGGCTGGTCGGGTACGGCGATGAGGAGCTCCACACCGAGCGGTTCCGGATCGCCGCTGCTCTCCTCGGCGGGCGGCTCGGTCTGCGCGCGCAGCGCCAGCACAGGGCCGCCGGTCCGGAACGCCTCGATCGCGAGCCGCTCCTGCTCGGCCGTCGGTGCCGCGGCCTCGGGCTCTTCGGGAGCGTCTCCCGCGAGCACGGCCGAGACCCGCTTGACCAGGTCGGCGACGAGCGAGCCGCGCCAGGAGGACCAGGCGGCGGGCCCGGTGGCCAGCGCGTCCGCCTCGGTGAGCGCGTGCAGCAGTTCGAGGGTGCCCTGCGAGCCGACCGCCTCGGCGACCGAACGGACCGTCGCCGGATCCTCCAGATCGCGCCGGGTCGCGGTGTCGATGAGCAGCAGATGGTGGCGTACGAGGGTGGCGAGCACGGCCACGTCGGCGCGGTCGAAGCCGATCCGGGCGGCGACGTCCCGCGCGATGATCTCGCCGGCCACGGAGTGGTCGCCCGGCCAGCCCTTGCCGATGTCGTGCAGCAGGGAGGCGACGAGGAGCAGGTCGGGCCGGCCCACCCGGCGGGTCAGCTCGGAGGCGCTGACCGCCGTCTCGATGAGGTGCCGGTCGACGGTCCAGATGTGCACGGCGTTGCGCTGCGGGCGGCAGCGCACCCGCTCCCAGTCGGGAAGCAGCCGGGTGATCAGCCCCTCAGCCTCCAGTGCCTCCCAGACATCGATGGTCGGGCGGCCGGAGCCGAGGAGCGTGACGAGCTGTTCGCGCGCCTCGGCGGGCCAGGGCGTGGGCAGGGGGCGCGCGGCGGCGGCCATGCGCCGCACGGCGTGCAGGGAGAGCGGCAGCCCGGACTGCGCGGCCGCGGCCGCCGCGCGCAACGGGAGCACGGGGTCGCGCTCGGGGCGTGCGGCGCGCGCGAGCACCACCTCGCCGTCCTGCTCGACCACGCCCTCGGCGAGCGGCGAGCGCTCGGCGGCGGGCTTCGGACCGCCGCCCAGCATGGCGCGCAGACGCGGACGCACGGCGCGCGATCGCAACACGCGCCCCACCTCGCGCCATGTCACATCACTGGCGTACGAGACGACGCGTGCCGCCTCGTAGACCTGGCGCAGGAGTGTGTCGGCGTCCAGCAGGCCGAGCTCGGCGGCCACCTGGTCCTGCTCCTGGAGCGCGAGGCGGTCGGTGGCGCGCCCGGTGGTGAGATGCAGCGCGTCGCGGACGTCCAGGAGACGGCGGCGCGCGTCTGTGAGGCCTTCGCGGGGCGCGTCCGCGAGCCAGGAGGCGGCGACGGCGCGCAGGGCAGTGGCGTCGCGCAACCCGCCACGCGCCTCCTTCAGGTCCGGCTCCAGGAGGTACTGCAGCTCACCCTGGCGCTCTGCGCGTTCGGCGCACAGCTCCTGGAGCTCGGGGAGACGTTTCGGCGCCTGGTTCCGCCAGTCGGCGAGGATGGCCGTACGCAATCCGGCGGTGAGGCCGAGGTCGCCCGCGAGATGGCGGGCGTCGAGCAGGCCGAGCTGCGCCTTGAGGTCCTCGGCCGCGGTCTTGCGGGCCTCGGTGGGCGTGCGCACGGAGTGGTCGAGGGCGAGGCCCAGGTCCCAGACGGGGTACCAGATGCGGTCGGCGAGCGCGGCGACCGCACCGGAGTCGCTGCCGTCGTGCAGGAGGAGCAGGTCGAGGTCGCTGCGGGGGGAGAGTTCGCCGCGTCCGTAGCCGCCGACGGCCACCAGCGACACCCCGCGCAGCGCCTCGGAGCCCGCGGTGAACAGGCCGGTCAGCCAGTCGTCGGTGAGATCCGACAGGGCGGCACGGCGCGGCGGCCCGGGCCGCGCCCCCTCCTGGAGGAGGCGCAGCCGGGCCGCCGCGTAGCCGCTGGGTCCCGAGTCCTCTGCTTCCGTACGCGTGTCCGTACTCGTCACCCAGCGACTCCCGTCTTTCTTCTTCTTTCGAGCGGGTCCGGTTAGAGCGCGTCCGGGCCGCGCTCGCCGGTCCGGACCCGAACGGCGGTCTCGACCGGGATGGACCACACCTTGCCGTCACCGATCTTGCCGGTGCGGGCCGCCTTCACGACGACGTCGATCAGCTGTTCGGCGTCGTCGTCCTCGGCCAGCACCTCGATGCGGATCTTGGGGACCAGGTCGACCGTGTACTCGGCACCACGGTAGACCTCGGTGTGTCCCCTCTGCCGACCGTAGCCGCTGGCCTCGGTGACCGTCAGACCGTGCACCCCGAAGGCCTGGAGGGCCTCCTTGATCTCGTCGAGCCGGTGGGGCTTCACGACGGCGGTGATGAGCTTCATGCGTCCACCTTCTTGCTCTCCGTGCCCGCGAGGGCGGAAACGGCGGCCCCGACGACGCCGCCACCCGCGCCGCTGAAGTCGTATGCGGTCTCGGCGTGCTCGGCCTGGTCGATGCCCGCGATCTCCTCGTCCTCGCTGACCCGCATCCCGATCGTCTTGTCGATCAGGAAGGCGAGGATCGCGGAGGCGATGAGCGAGTAGGCGAGGACGGCGAAGACACCGGCGCACTGCTTCCAGAACTGGGTCAGACCGCCTCCGTAGAAGAGGCCCTGGACGTCGGACTGGCCGCCGCCGCTGGCGAAGAAGCCGATGAGCAGGGAGCCCACGACACCGCCGACGAGGTGGACACCGACGACGTCGAGGGAGTCGTCGTAGTTGAAGCGGTACTTCAGGCCGACGGCCATGGCGCACAGGACACCGGCGATGACGCCGACGGCGATCGCGCCGAGCGGGGAGACCGCACCACCGGACGGGGTGATCGCGACGAGGCCCGCGACCGCGCCGGAGGCGGCGCCGAGCGTGGTGAACGCGCCGTGCCGGATCTTCTCGTAGGCCAGCCAGGCAAGCATCGCAGCGGCGGTGGCGATCTGCGTGTTGAGGAACATCAGCGCGCCGACACCGTCGTCGTTGCCGAGCCACGAGCCGGCGTTGAAGCCGAACCAGCCGAACCACAGCAGACCGCAGCCGAGCATGACCAGCGGGAGGCTGTGCGGCCGCATCGGGTCCTTCTTGAAGCCCACACGCTTACCGATGACGAGGATCACGCCGAGCGCCGCGGCACCCGCGTTGATGTGGACCGCCGTACCGCCCGCGAAGTCGATCACGCCGAGGTCGAACGCCCAGCCGCCGGTGCCCCACACCCAGTGCGCGACGGGGAAGTACACGACCGTGGCCCACAGCGCGATGAACAGGGACCACGCCGTGAACTTCACGCGGTCCGCGAGCGCGCCGCTTATCAGGGCGGGCGTGATGATCGCGAACATCAGCTGGAAGACGGCGAAGACGTAGATCGGGATGGTGTACCCGCTCCACAGCTCCACCTTGCCGATGCCGCTGAATCCGACGAAGTCGGAGGTCCAGCCGATGAGCGAGCCCCTGTCGGTGCCGAAGGCGAGGGAGAAGCCGTACAGCACCCACAGGATGGTGACGATGCCCATGCTGATGAAGCTCATCATGAGCATGTTCAGGGTGCTCTTGACGCGGACCATGCCTCCGTAGAAGAAGGCCAGGCCGGGCGTCATGATCAGCACCAGGGCGGAACAGATGAGCATGAACCCTGTGTTGGCGGCAGACAGCTTGGGTGCCTCTGCGGCAAGGGTGATGGCTGGTGCCATCGGCGTCTCCTCGTCGTTGGTACGGCCCCGTGCGGGCGAAGCCTGAGTGGGCGTGAGGGGTGGGCCGGTTATGCGCCATGAGATTGGCGCAGCGCGGTTTCCGTCGACGCCCCTCGATGTTTCGCCGTAGTGACGAAGAGGTCCTGCGTGTTACGCGTCCATGAACTGCCTGATACCGGGCCGAGCGATCGTTATGGTGGCGCAACCTTCTTCGAAGGTAACCAAACCGGCCACGGCTGGTCGTCCGATGACCTGGCATGGGGGAGCCGAGTCGGGCAGTTCGGGACGACCGGCCGCGGCCGGCGTACTGGGCGGGGGCCGCTTCGCGGCCGGGTCAGACCGCCTCGGCGGTCTCGGGCAGGTGGACGGCGAGCTGGTCGGTGAGGTCGACGACCTCGGCGAGGTCCCCGAATTCACGGACCGCCGTGTCGACCGTCTTTCGAATACGAGTGTTCACTCGCTCGGAGCGCACCTTCTTGGCGTACGTCATGGCGTCCTTGGCCAGCTCGGCGCACCGCTCGGGCTCGCGCTGGAGAAGATGCACCGTGGCCATGCCGATGAGGTTCAGTGCGTACGAACGCTGGTGCTCGGGGTCCTTGCCGAAGAGGTCGACGGCCTGCTGCATCACGGGCTCGGCCAGGGAGGCGTACGTGGGACTGCGTCCGGCGACATAGGCGAGGTCACGGTAGGAGTGCGAGTTCTCGCCGTACAGCTCGGCCTTCGAGAAGAAGCGGATCCAGTCGGGGTCCGGGTCGTCCCACTCGTGGACGTCGGCGAAGGTGTCCTCGGCCATCCGGACGGCCCGCTTGCACTTTCCGGGCTGGCCCATGTTGGCGTAGGCGCGGGCCTCCATCGCATACAGCATGGACTGGGTGCGCGGGCTCGCGCAGTCGCGGCTTCCGTACTGCGCGAGGTGGATGAGTTCGAGCGCGTCGTCGGGCCGGCCGAGGTGGATCATCTGGCGGCTCATGCTGGAGAGGATGTACGAACCGAGCGGCTTGTCGCCCGCTTCCTTGGCCGCGTGCAGAGCGAGCACGAAGTACTTCTGCGCGGTGGGCTGGAGCCCCACGTCGTAGCTCATCCAGCCCGCCAGCTCGGCGAGTTCGGCGGCGACCTTGAACAGGCGCTTGTTGGTCGCGGCGGGCTGCGGTTCCTGGAGCAGATCCGTCACCTCGTGCAGCTGGCCGACCACCGCCTTGCGGCGCAGACCGCCGCCGCACTGGGCGTCCCACTGCCGGAACATGACGGTGGTGGACTCCAGGAGGTCCAGCTCCGGTGTGGAGAGCCGGTGGCCGCGGCGCGCGGAGGCGGCCGGCTCGGGCTCCTCGCGGGGCGGGGTGGGCGACGGAACGAGCCAGCGCTGCATGGGCTCGATGAGGGCAGGTCCCGCGGACAGGGCCAGTGAGCTGCCGAGGAAGCCGCGGCGCGCGAGCATCAGGTCGCTGCGCGAGTACTCGCTGATCAGCGCGACGGTTCCCGGGCCCGTCCAGGGCAGGTCGACGCCGGACACGGACGGTGACTGATGGGCGGCGCGCAGACCGAGGTCCTCGACGGCGACGACGCAGCCGAAACGCTCGGAGAACAGCTCGGACAGGATCCGCGGGATCGGCTCGCGCGGGTTCTCCCCGTCCAGCCAGCGGCGAACCCGCGAGGTGTCGGTGGAGATGTGGTTGGCCCCCAACTGACGGGCCCTGCGGTTCACTTGCCGTGCGAGCTCACCCTTGGACCAGCCGCTGCGCACGAACCACGAGCCGAGCAGCTCGTTGGGGCGCTTGTCAGCGTTGATCCCGCTTCCGCCGTTGCCGCCCACTGGAACGCCCCCATCCCTGAGACCACTTGCACGCTGCGTGCGCCCAAGCCCTATCAGAATGCCGGTAAATACGGCTGCGCGTCCGGCAGTTCTCACCCTTCGAACGGGAAGCCGACTTGCCCTTGGCATACCCACGAGTGCACACATCCTCAGGACTCGTGCACTCAAAGTAATCCTACGATCACCCGTCCAGCCATGGCGATCCCGGAAACGCCACCATTCGCCACCCCTTCGAATGAACTCCGTGTCGCCTGCGCGCGATTCACTTGACACATGTCGGCCGGAAGTGGGCGGAGCGGTGTGCACCGGGGCGCGCGCAGCCGAGCGCACCACTCGGGGCACCACAGAGCGCCGTCTGGACCGGGCGACACGGGGAAGTCGGGAGCAGAGGGTCACATTCCGATTCCGCCACGTAACCACCGGTGCGTCGGACCCGTTGGAGGGGGCATGGGCTTCACGATCGGCAGCAGTCGGGGGATGCGCGAAATCCGGCCCGGCTCACGACGCCGCGGCCGCTCCTCGGAGTGCACCGCCGTGGCCGAGTTCACCGGACTGTGGGGCTGGGACGTGGTCCCGGGCGCCCGGGCCGCCGCCGGGGCCTGCTCCTGCGGCGAGGCCGGCTGTCCCACGCCGGGTGCGCACCCGCTGGACTTCGCTCCGGCGATCCCGGCCGGTGCCACGCTCGACGAAGTGACCGAGACCTGGGGCGAGTTCCCGGGGGCCGCGGTGATGCTGCCGGTCGGCCGCGCGTTCGACGTGATCGAGGTCGCCGAGGCCGCCGGGCGCCGCGCACTCGTCCGCCTCGAACGCATGGGGCTCCCGCTCGGGCCGGTCACGGCCACCCCGGACGGCCGCGCCCACTTCTTCGTCGCCCCCGGCTCCGCGGCCGAGCTCCCCCAGCTGCTCTACCGGATGGGCTGGGACGACGCGTCCCTCGACCTGCACGGCCTGGGGCCCGGCACGTATGTCACGGCCCCGCCCTCCGACCGAGGCGGCCTCGGCCCGGTCCGCTGGCTGCGCTCCCCCGCCCTCGACACCGCGACGAAGCCGCCGCAGGCGCGGCTGCTGCTGGGCACGCTGGCGTACGTGGCGCACCGGTCGCGCGCCTAGCCGTCACCGCCATGGGCCCACATGGCGAAGCGCCCGCTCCCCAACTGCACCTTGGGGGCGGGCGCTTCTTCGAGCACTTCCGATGCCGGACGGGAGCTTCTTCGAGCACCTCTGATGTCAGGCGGGAGCGGGCTCGTCCGGGCACCTACGGATATGCGTAGGTGATCACTCTCCGATAAGGGCGTCAACGAACGCCTCCGGCTCGAACGGGGCCAGATCGTCCGCGCCCTCACCGAGGCCCACCAGCTTGACCGGCACGCCCAGCTCGCGCTGCACGGCGATGACGATGCCGCCCTTGGCGGTGCCGTCGAGCTTGGTCAGCACGATGCCGGTGATGTCGACGACCTCGGCGAAGACGCGCGCCTGGACCAGGCCGTTCTGGCCGGTGGTCGCGTCGAGCACGAGCAGCACCTCGTCCAGCGGCGCGTGCTTCTCGACGACGCGCTTGACCTTGCCGAGCTCGTCCATGAGGCCGGTCTTGGTGTGGAGACGGCCCGCGGTGTCGATGAGGACGGCGTCGGCACCCTCCTCGATGCCCTCCTTGACCGCGTCGAAGGCGATCGAGGCGGGGTCGCCGCCCTCGGGACCGCGCACGGTGCGGGCGCCCACGCGCTCGCCCCAGGTCTGCAGCTGGTCGGCGGCGGCGGCGCGGAAGGTGTCGGCGGCACCCAGGACGACGTGCTTGCCGTCGGCGACGAGCACGCGCGCGAGCTTGCCGGTGGTGGTGGTCTTGCCGGTGCCGTTGACTCCGACGACCATCACGATGCCCGGGGTGTCGAGGTTCGAGTCGGTCTTGACCTCGCGGTCGAACTCGGGGACGAGGAGCGTGAGCAGCTCCTCGCGCAGCAGGCCGCGCAGCTCCTCCGGCGTGCGCGTGCCGAGCACCTTCACGCGCTCACGCAGCCGCTCGACCAGCTCCTGGGTGGGCTGCACGCCGACGTCGGCGGTGAGCAGCGTGTCCTCGATCTCCTCCCAGGTGTCCTCGTCGAGGTGCTCGCGCGAGAGCAGCGTGAGCAGGCCCTTTCCGAGCGCGTTCTGTGAGCGGGAGAGCCGGGCGCGCAGGCGCACGAGGCGCCCGGCGGTCGGCTCGGGGACCTCGATCCCGGGGGCCTCGACGGCCGGCGTGGGCTCCTCGACGACGACCGGAGCGGTCGCCGAGGCGGGCGGGAGATCCACCTCCTCGATCGCGCGGCGCGGTTCGTCGTGCGGGGCCTCGGCCTCGTCCCCGACGTGCGGCTCGGCCGGAGGGGCGGTGATGTCGGGGGCGGCGGGGGGCGGCGGCGGCAGCTGCTTCCGCTTGCGACTGCCGATGACGAGCCCGCCGAGCGCGCCGATCACGACCACGGCGATGACTACAGCAAGGATGACGGTTTCCATAACGTCCCCCAGTATCAGCCATCCCCGCCCCGGCAGGCAGAATCCTTCCCGCGGCGCGCATTCCGTAGCTTCCTCCAAGGGACATAAACGCCTGGAGGTCACCTATCGTCATAAAGTACGATGTTTCGTCATGAGCACCACCGAGCCCTCCGATGGCGCCCTCCAGGCCCCTGCCGACAGCCCTCTCGAAACCCGCGGCATAGAGCCCGTCCCCCACTCCGAACGCACCGCGAGAACCCGCGACCTCTTCCCCACCTGGGTCGCCGCCAACATCAGTGTCCTGCTGCTGACCATGGGCGCGACCCTGGCCGTGTCGTTCGGCCTCAACTTCTGGCAGGCCCTCGTCGTCGGTGTCGCGGCGCCGATCGTGTCGTACGGCCTGGTCGGCCTGACAGGCATCGCGGGCAAGCGCGGTGGCGCCCCCGGTATGGCCCTGTCGCGGGCGGTCTTCGGCCAGCGCGGGAACCTGCTGCCCGGCTCGCTGATCTGGATCGCCCGCTGGGGCTGGGAGACGATCAACGCCGTGACCGGCGCCTACGCGCTGCTCACCGTCCTGGACATCCTCTTCGGCATCAAGAGCAACACGCTCCTGGTGATCGTGACGCTGCTGCTCTTCGTCGTCACGACGTTCGCGATCTCGGGCCTCGGCATCAACGCCGTCCAGAAGTGCAACAAGTGGGCGGCGTACCTCTTCGGCGCCTTCTCGGTCCTCGTCCTCGGCTATCTGATCGTGGACACGGACTGGGGCAAGGTCTTCGGCCAGTCGGCTGGTCCGACCTCCCTGATGATCACGGGCGCCGGGCTGATCGCCGCGGGCGGCATCAGCTGGGTTCCCTCCTCCCCCGACTTCACGCGCTATCTGCCGCGTACGGCGTCGTCCGCGGCGATCGTGCGCAATTCGATCGGCGGCGCCGGCATCGTCGTACTGCCCATGGTCCTGATGGGCGCGGTCATGGCGGTCTCCACGCCGGACCTGGCCTCGGCCGCCGACCCGGTCTCCTTCCTCGGCAAGATCCTGCCGCTGTGGATCGCGGTGCCGTATCTGCTCATCGCCCTGGTGGGCATGCTGCTGATCAACTCGATGTCGATGTACTCGGCGGGCTTCACCGCGCAGACACTCGGCTTCAAGGTGCCGCGCCACTGGGCGGTTTCCGTCAACGCCGCGATCTCGCTGGTCCTCGGCGGTGTCCTGATGCTGCTCGCGACGAGCTTCATGGGCTCGTTCATCGCCTTCCTGTCGCTGCTCGCGGTCGCCTTTTCGGCATGGGCCGGCGTCTTCGGCGCGGACATGCTGCGCCGCACGGAGTACGACGCGAAGGCCCTGCTCGACACCACGCGCACCAGCGCCTATTGGTACCGGGGCGGCTTCAGCCCGGCCGCCGTCGTGGCCTGGGCGGTGGGTCTGGCCGGCGGTCTGATGTTCACGACGTCCGACTGGTTCACGGGCCCGCTGGCGAAGAACAACCCCGTCGGGGAGTACGGCCTCGGCTGGGTGGCGACGATCGTGGTCTCCTTCCTGCTGTACGTGGTTCTGCCGAAGCCCGCGGTGGCCGCGACCGAGCAGCCCGAATCCGCCAAAGAGCCCGCCACTCTGGCTGTCTGACGCACCGTCAGCTACCGTCCCCCTTCAAACCCGAAGGGGGACCCTCCCATGCCCGTAACCGTCGTACGCTTCAACCTCGTTGACCCCGACGCCACCCCCGCGTCGCTCAGTGCCCGCTACAAGGCAGCGGTCGAGATGGCCGCGTACGCCGACGACCGCGGCCTCACCACCGTGCAGACCGAGGAGCACCACGGCGTCGCCAACAACTGGCTGCCGTCGCCGTTCGCCTTCGCGGGGGCTGTCTTCGGCGCGACCCGGCACATCGCGGTCACCGTCTCGGCGGTCATCGGCCCGCTGCACGACCCGCTGCGCCTCGCCGAGGACATCGCCGTACTCGATCTGCTCAGCGGCGGACGGCTCGTCACGGTGGCCGGAATCGGCTACCGGCCGGAGGAGTACGCCCTCTTCGACGTCGACTGGAAGCGGCGCGGCAAGCTCCAGGACGAGCTCCTCGAGACGGTGCTGAAGGCGTGGACCGGCGAGGAGTTCACCTACCGGGGCCGTACGGTACGGGTCACCCCGCGCCCCTTCTCGGATCCGCACCCGCTGCTGCTGGTCGGCGGTTCGTCCCGGGCGGCGGCCCGGCGCGCCGCCCGGCTCGGGCTGCCGTTCTTCCCGAGCGCGCATCTGCCGGAGCTGGAGGCGTACTACAAGGAGCGGCTCACCGAGTACGGCACCGAGGGCTGGACCATGATGCCGTCCGCCGAGACCCCGCTGCTGCACATCGCCGAGGACCCGGACCGGGCGTGGGCCGAGTACGGCGGTCACTTCCTGCACGAGGCGCGGACGTACGCCTCCTGGCAGTCCGGCGACATCCGCTCGGCGGTGAAGTCGGCGGCCACGACGGTCGACGAGCTGCGCGCCGAGGGGGTCTACCGGATCCTCACGCCCGACGGGTGTGTGGAACAGGGGCTGGACAACTTCGTGCTGCATCCGCTGTCCGGCGGGATGCCGATCGACGAGGGCTGGCGCAGTCTGCATCTCTTCTGCGAAAACGTACTGCCCCGGCTCAAGGCCCTCGAAGGAACCGAGGGCTGAACCGGGGCAGTACGCCTCTTACGAGTACGAGGAGAGGGGCAGCGGGGACTTGGCCCTTCTCCCCGAGCTTCGGGGAGGGGGTGGGGTCAGCCCATCTCCTCCAGTGTCTTGCCCTTGGTCTCCTTCACGAACTTGAGCACGAAGGGGATGGAGAGCGCGGCGAACACCGTGTAGATGATGTACGTCCCGGAGAGGTTCCAGTCGGCCAGCGACGGGAAGCTCGCGGTGATGGCCCAGTTGGCGATCCACTGGGCGGAGGCGGCGACGCCCAGCGCGGCGGCGCGGATCCGGTTCGGGAACATCTCGCCGAGGAAGACCCAGACCACGACACCCCAGGAGAGGGCGAAGAAGAGGACGAAGACATGGGCGGCGACCAGCGCGACCCAGCCCTGGGTCGCCGGCAGCTTGCCGTCGACGAGGTTGAACGAGAACGCCCACGCTTCGAGCCCGAGACCGATGACCATACCGGCTGAACCGATGAGGGCCAGCGGCCTACGGCCGATCCGGTCCACGAAGATCATGGCGATCACGGTGCCGATGATGTTGATGATCGACGTCGTGAACGAGTAGAAGAACGACTCCGAGGGGTCGACGCCGACCGACTGCCACAGCGTCGAGGAGTAGTAGAACGCGACGTTGATGCCGACGAACTGCTGGAAGACCGAGAGCCCGATGCCGACCCAGACGATCGGCTTGAAGAAGAAGCTGCCGCCCAGCAGGTCCTTGAAGGTGGACTTGTGCTCGCGCTTCATGGCCAGCTCGATCTCGGCGACGCGGGCGTCCAGGTCGATCTTGTCGCCCTCGACCTCCTTGAGCACCGTACGGGCGCGCTCGTGCTTGCCCGCGGAGATCAGGAAGCGCGGCGACTCGGGGATCGCGAAGGAGAGCAGACCGTAGAGGACGGCCGGGACGACCATGACGCCGAGCATGACCTGCCAGGCTTCCAGGCCGATGAGCTTGCCGCGCTGGTCGCCGCCGGCGGCGTTCAGGATGCCCCAGTTGACCAGCTGCGAGACGGCGATGCCGATGACGATCGCGGCCTGCTGGAAGGAGCCGAGGCGCCCGCGGTACGCGGCCGGCGAGACCTCGGCGATGTAGGCCGGGCCGATGACGGAGGCCATACCGATGGCGAAACCGCCGATGATGCGCCAGAAGGCGAGGTCCC
Source organism: Streptomyces sp. NPDC058246 (assembly GCF_042881985.1). Taxonomy (NCBI): domain Bacteria; kingdom Bacillati; phylum Actinomycetota; class Actinomycetes; order Kitasatosporales; family Streptomycetaceae; genus Streptomyces; species Streptomyces sp. NPDC058246. The sequence goes on from NZ_JBHVWZ010000013.1 coordinate 175,202, forward strand.
ACAGCGCGAAGGGCAGCGCGGAACCGACGGCGCTGACCGTGAAGAGGACGGCGGAGATCTGCATGCAGCGGATACGCCCGATGCGGTCGGCTATGCGACCCGCGGTCGCGGCGCCGATGGCGCAGCCGATCAGCGCGATGGCGATGACCTGGGCCAGAGTCCCGGAGCCGATTTCGTAGCGGCTTCGGATGGCCTCGACGGCTCCGTTGATGACGGCACTGTCGTAACCGAAGAGGAAGCCGCCCATCGCGGCCGCCGCCGCGATGAAGATGACATGCCCGAGATGTTCGGGATGAGCCGTCCTGGCTCCTGGTGGGGGTGCCTGCGCGGTGCTGGTCACGTGTAACTCCTCGGGCCACCCGGCCTCGCTGCCGGGGGTGTGGGGGCAAGCCCTTCGGTGGTGATTCCAGTGGCGCACAACTTCTCGCCGCCCACCACCTGAAGGTTAAAGCAACGTTGCAGAGCCTATGCCTTCAAGTTTCGAAGTCAATATCGGGTTGCTGTGAGTTTTGGCGGTCTCCGTAGCTTGATTGCGTTCAAGCCTTGAAGACATTCAGCTGACTTGGTCCGTCTACCCCGAGAACTGGGGGACAAGCCGACGCATGTCAGCGGCACCCCGACCGACCCATGTCAGCGGCGCCCCCGTCTGACGCCCCTCAGCTCAACCGCTGGGCTGCCACCCTCAGCGCAACCGCTGGCTGATGACCTTCGACACACCGTCGCCCTGCATGGAGACGCCGTACAACGCGTCGGCGACCTCCATCGTGCGCTTCTGGTGCGTGATCACGATCAGCTGCGAGGCCTCCTGGAGCTCCTGCATGATCCGGATCAGCCGCTGCAGGTTGGTGTCGTCGAGCGCCGCCTCGACCTCGTCCATCACATAGAACGGACTGGGTCGCGCCTTGAAGATCGACACGAGGAGCGCGACGGCGGTGAGCGACCTCTCCCCACCGGACAGCAGGGACAGCCGCTTGACCTTCTTGCCCGGAGGCCGGGCCTCCACATCCACACCCGTGGTGAGCATGTTGTCGGGATCGGTCAGGATCAGCCGCCCGTCCCCTCCCGGGAACAGTCTGCTGAAGACACCCTCGAATTCCCGGGCCGTGTCCCGGTACGCCTCGGTGAAGACCTGCTCGACGCGCTCGTCGACCTCCTTCACCACCTGAAGCAGATCGGCACGCGTCTTCTTGAGGTCTTCGAGCTGTTCGCTGAGGAATTTGTGGCGCTCCTCCAGCGCGGCGAACTCCTCCAGGGCGAGCGGGTTGACCTTGCCCAGCTGCTGGTACGCCCGTTCGGCTGACTTGAGCCGCTTCTCCTGCTCGGCACGGTGGAACTGCCTGGGCTGGTTGCGCGGGTGCTCCGGGTCCTCGGGCAGTTCCTCGCCCTCGGCGGGGAGCGAGGGCGGCACGAGCTGGTCGGGACCGTAGTCCGCCACCAGCCCGGCCGGTTCGACACCGAGTTCCTCCAGCGCCTTCGACTCCAGCTGCTCTATGCGCAGCCGCTTCTCGGCGCCGAGCACCTCGCCGCGGTGCACCGAATCCGTGAGCTTGTCGAGCTCCGCCTTGAGGTCGCGGCCCTCGCCCCGGGCGACGCCGAGCGCCTGCTCCCGGTGGGTCTTGGCGTTCTCGGCGGCGCCCCGCTCCTCGTCGGCCCGCGCCAGCGAGACCTCGACGTGCGCGAGCAACTGCCGGGCACCGGAGGCGACGGCCTCGGCGACCGCGGCCTCGTGCCGCAGCCGGGCGCGGCGCTGCTCGGCACGCGCGCGTGCCTCGCGTTCGGCACGGGCGGCCCGGTCGAGTCCGTCGGCCCGCCCCGCGAGCCCCTTGACCCGCTCCTCGTGCGTACGGACCTGGAGACGGGCCTCCATCTCGGTCTGCCGCGCGTTGGCGCCGTCGGCGGCGAGCCGGTCGCGCACCGAGGTGTCGGGCTCCTCCTCGACGGGCATCTCCTCGGCCACGGCCAGCCGTTCGGCCAGTTCCTCGGCCTCTTCGACGGCCCGGTCGAGTGCCTCCTGGGCCCGCGCGGCGGCGGCGGTACTCCGCTCGGCCTCCCCGGCGGCGCCGCGCGCCTGTCCGGCCAGCCGCCCGAGCTGCTGCGCCACGGCCGACTTCTCCCGCTCCGCCGCCCGCCGCCGCTCCCCCAGCTCCTCGACGGACGCGGCCCGCTCCTTGCGGCCTTCGGAGGCGAGCCGTTGCGCCTCGGTCAGCTCCTCGCACCGTACGGCGAGTTCCGCGAGCTCGGCCGCCGCCTCGTCGACCGACGCCTGCACCTCCAGCAGACTGGGCGCCCCGGCGGACCCACCGTGCGCGAAGTGCGCCCCCAGCAGGTCCCCTTCAGCGGTGACAGCGGTCAGCTCCGGCCGCGCGTAGACAAGATCCTCGGCGTCTTCGAGCGTCCCCACGACGACGATCCCCCGCAGCAGCCGCCGCACGGCGGGCATGAGCTCGGCGGGACCCCGGACGAGCTCGGCGGCGTACGGGGGGCCGTCCTGGCGCGCTTGACGGGGTACGTCGCCGTAGGCATCGTCCGCCGCCCCGGCGCCGGCGGCTCGGCCGGCCTGGGTGTCTGCCGCCCAGCCGTCCGCACGACCGCCACCGGCGGCCGGCGTACCTCCCGTGCGGTCGTCACCGGCCGCCGCACCGCCCGTGCGGTCGCCGGGTGCGCCGGCCACGCGCTCCTCCGGTGCCCCCGCCAGCAGCAGCGCCGCCCGTCCCGCGTCCTGCTTGCGGAGCAGGCGGATGGCCTCGGCCGCCGAGGCCGGAGTCGTCACCGCGATGGCGTCCGCCGCCGCGCCGAAGGCGGCGGCCAGGGGAACTTCGAAGCCGGGGGTCACCGACAGCAGTTCGGCCGCCGGCCCCAGCAGTCCGGTCAGCCGGTCCTTCGCTCCGAGCAGCGCTCCCGTCCCGTCCTTGCGGCGCAGGCCGAGGGCGAGGGCCTCGTGGCGGGCCTGGGTCGCGGCACGCTTGCGTTCCGCCGCCGTGGTCGCCTCGCGGGCCGCCGTCAGCACGGCCTCCGCCTCGGCCAGCCCCCGCTTGGCCGCCTCGTGCCGCTCGGTCAGTTCCGCGTCGCCCGCGTCCAGGCCGTCGACCTCGGCCTTCAGCTGCTCGTACTCCTCCTGGGCCACGACCGCGCGTTCCTGGGCCTCGTCACGGGCGGAGGCGAGCCGGTCGATCTCGGCCTGCGCGGAGGCGGCGCGGGAACGGGCGGCGTTGACCTGGCCACTGAGCCGGGCGAGGCCCTCGCGGCGGTCGGCGATGGCGCGGGCCACGTCCTTGAGTCGGCGCTCCTCGACGGTCAGCTCGCGCTCCAGCTCGGCGCGGTGCGCGACCGTGTCCTCCAAAGCGCGCTCGGCCGCTTCCAGGGCCGCTTCGAGCTCGGCCTCCTGCTCCCGGATCCGCGCGGCCTCGCGCTCCATGTCCTCGGGGTCGCGTCCGCGCCGCTCCTCGGCGGGCACCGACGTGGCGCTCTTCACGCGCGCGTCGGCCAGCGAGATCGTGCCGCGCACCCGCTCGGCGAGCTGCGAGAGCTCGTACCAGGTCTGCTGGGCGCGCTGGAGACGCGGCGTCAGTTGCCGTACCTCGTCCTCCAGGAGAGCCTCCCGCTGCAGCGCCCTCTTCAGCTGGGACTCGGCGGCTTCCTTGCGTTCCTTGAGCGCGGCCTCGTCGGCGATCTCGGCCTGGAGCGCCCCCCGGAGCCGTACGAGATCGTCGGCGAGGAGACGCAGGCGCGCGTCGCGCAGGTCGGCCTGGATGACGGCTGCGCGGCGCGCGACGGCGGCCTGCCGGCCCAGTGGCTTGAGCTGGCGGCGCAGTTCGTCGGTGAGGTCCTGGACGCGGGCGAGGTTCGCCTGCATCGCGTCCAGCTTCCGCAGCGCCTTCTCCTTGCGCTTGCGGTGTTTGAGGACGCCCGCCGCCTCCTCGATGAACGCGCGGCGGCCCATCGGATCGGCGTGCAGGACGGAGTCGAGCTGGCCCTGGCCGACGATGACGTGCATCTCGCGGCCGATGCCGGAGTCCGACAACAGCTCCTGGATGTCGAGGAGACGGCAGGTGTCACCGTTGATCTGGTACTCGCTGCCGCCGTTGCGGAACATGATCCGCGTGATGGTGACCTCGGCGTACTCGATGGGCAGCGCGCCGTCGGAGTTGTCGATGGTCAGGGACACCTCGGCCCGGCCGAGCGGCGGACGCCCGGTGGTGCCGGCGAAGATGACGTCCTCCATCTTGCCGCCGCGCAGCGACTTGGCCCCCTGCTCGCCCATGACCCAGCTCAGCGCGTCCACGACATTGGACTTGCCCGAACCGTTGGGGCCCACGACACAGGTGATGCCCGGCTCGAACCGCAGCGTGGTCGCCGAGGCGAACGATTTGAACCCGCGCAGGGTCAGGGCCTTGAGGTGCACGCCGCCGGACTCTACCTTTCGTGCCGGTCTCACTCCATGAACGCGCGGTTTCACCCATGAACGTGCAGGGCACACCACACGTTAAAGAGACTCGAACAATGCGCGGGGGAAAGAAAGAAGGGACGCCGAAGAGGCGTCCCTTGCAAATCTGACAACTTAGCGGTTGATAGGGGCTGCCCAACCACTGCTGCCGTTGTGCGTGCAGTGATCAGGTGAGCGCAGGCTCCGCCTGGGGTACGTCGATGCTCTCGAGAAGCGAGTCGTGAGAAGCGGCAGCCGCGAGCGCGTCGTTCTCGGCCTGGATCCGTACAAGCTCGGATTCAAGGTCCTGTACGCGCTGCTGGAGCCGTCGCATCTCGGCGATGAGTCGCGGGTCGGAACCGCCGACGTAACCGAGAAGCGCCTTTGCCATGATGGATGGTCCTCCACACTGAGTGACCGACCGAAGCGGTGTGGGTCGTGAGGGAATCGCACCCGCGATGCTTGACACTGCTGATGTCCTGCTGCCGTTCCACATGCCAAACAGCTAAGGTGCGCGGGGCTTTCAGCGTCTCACCAAAAAGTTTGACGGTCAACACGATCACGCCCCGTATTGGCGGGCAACCCACTGTCGCGCGGCCCTGGAACGGCTGCGCTGCGACTCCTGCGGGGCCCTCAGGGCGGTGGAGATCATCCTTAACTGCGGAGCCTGCCATGACGAGCCGTTCTTGGCAACCACCAGGTCATTTCTGCCTCCGGCAGGTGCCGGTGGCATGCCCTGACCCTCCCAGCAGGGCCGTCGCACGGGTCTCCGTCAGCGGATGGCGAAGTCGTCGTAGATCCCCCGGGGCGTGTCCCAGATCTCAGTGACTCCGTCTACCCGCCCGGGTGTGTCGGCCCCCTGAAGCCAGTCGAGCAGGCTCTGGCATCCGTCGCGGGAGCCCTCCGCGACCACTTGGACCCGTCCGTCGTCCAAATTGAGAGCAAAACCACTCAGGCCGCCGATCTCCAGCGCCTTGGCCCGCGTGAACCAGCGGAAACCCACGCCCTGGACCCTTCCGCGGACCCAGACGACCAGCCGTGCAACCTCGTTCATGGGTGCACGCTAACCGGACAATGTCTCTCGGAGCACATCCTCCCCTTGCGCCATGGGGTACCGTCCCGACCCAATGAGTCTCATATGAAACTCACTCTTTCGAGTGAGGTTCGACTGAGGATCGCTGACCGCAAGATCGAGGAAGGCCCAGGAAATGGGACGCCACCGACGCTCCGCCGCCGGCCGCGCCGCCACTGGCCGCGCCACCGGGGTCACGGACACGCACGGGACACAGACGGACAGCTACGGTCCGGAGAATCTGTACGGCTACGCCGCAGTCGCCGACCTGCCGTCCACCGCCGCTGCCCGCTCGCACCGCAAGCGGAAGGGCGCGACGCCCGTACGCACGGGTCTGCTCGGCGTCTCCGCCGCCGTGGCGCTCGGCACGGTCGCCGTCGCGACCGGCGTGCTGCCCGGCAGCGACAATTACTCGCTCGGCGGCGGCAGCAACAACTCCGACAACGTGCAGGCCGCGAGCTCTCCGTCCAGTCTCGAGACCCAGCAGGGCGGCACGTCCGGCAGCGCGGACTCGCGCGACGACACGTCGACGAGCCGGGGCGCGGACCGCTCGGCCTCGCCCTCGGCCGCCCCCGCGACGTCCTCCGCCGCCGCGCCGACGACACAGCCGTCGGCATCGGCGCCGGCGTCGAAGACGCCCACCGCCGAGCCCACCAGGACGAAGCCGAACCCGAAGCCCTCCAAGCCCGCCACGAAGGCGCCGAAGACCAGCGCCCCGGTGACGGTCTCCGCCGAGGCCGCGGCCGAGGCCGAGGTGCTCAAGCTGGTCAACCAGGAGCGGACCAAGGTGGGTTGCAGCCCCGTCGCGGCGAACAGCGCCCTGTCGGACCTGGCCCAGTCCTTCAGCGAGGACATGGACGCACTCGGCTTCTTCGACCACACCGACCCGAGCGGCCTCAGCCCCTGGGACCGTGCGGCGAAGGCCGGGATCACCAACCTGGGCGGCGAGAACATAGCCCGCGGCCAGGCCACCGCCGCGGCGGTCATGGAAGCCTGGATGAACAGCCCCGGCCACCGCGCCAACATCCTGAACTGCGACTTCAAGACCCTCGGCGTCGGAGCGCACTTCGGCTCGGGCGGCCCTTGGTGGACACAGGACTTCGGCTACTAGGCGACAGCCGCGCCCCCTCGACAGCCAGAAAAGGCCGCGCCCACCGGGAATGGTGGACGCGGCCTTTTCCTGTTCGTGGACGCGCGGGGGCGGGGGTGCGTCCGCGGGCGCGGGGGCGGGGGTGCGTCCGCCGGCACGGAGGCGGGGCCGCGTCCGTGCGCACGGACGCGGCAGGCGCGTAGGCGCGCGGGCACAGACGCGGCAGGCGCGTAGGCGCGGCCCGTAGGCAGGCGCGCGCGGAGACGGCCGCGGGCTTAGCGGCCGGGCCGCGGGCACGCAGACACAGCCGCGGGCGTGCAGGCCGAGTCGGCAGGGCTTGGGCACGAACGCGGGTGCGTGGGCAGTAGGCAGTGGGCAGTGGGCAGGCGTGGACGCGGAGGGGGGCGCGCACCAGTAGGCGCCGGCGCGCGGGCAGAGGCGCCGGCGCGCCGGCAGAGGCGCGGGCGCGCAGCAGGGTCGCAGGCGCCGTGACGCGCAGAGCCCAGACAGGCGCACGAGCGCCCCAGACGCCCAGGCCCGCCCGGGCCGGCCGACGCCCAGGCCCAGGCCCGGCCCGGGCGGCCCGGCCTGACCTCAGCCGCGTAAGCGTTTGCGTAAACGCTTACGCAAGCCTTTGCGTAAGCGTTTACGCAGCGCAGGGGTACCCGCTCACCCGGTCCCCGACGTAACGCTTACGCAGCCACCTCGGCCGCCGCCCGCCCCAGCGTGAACACCCGAGCCGTCTCGGCGATCCGGCGGCCGAGGTGCTCGGCGGTGGCGATGTCGGCCTTGTGGACGGTCTCCGGGCCCTCGTCGACGTTGGTCTGGGCGGCGGCGCCGGCGAAGACGCCGAGGCGGTTGAGATCGTGCTCGGAGGCGGTGCTGCTGTTCCAGCCGGGGTGCAGGCCGAGGTTGATCCAGTTCATGCCGTGCTGGGCGGCGAGGATCTGGAAGAACTGCAGGGTGTGCAGTTTGTCGCCGCTCTTGGAACCGGAGTTGGTGAACCCGGCGGCGAGCTTGTCCTTCCAGTCCTGCCCGAACCAGCGCTTCGAGGTCGCCTCGGCGAAGACATGGAAGGCGCCCGACGCGGTGCCCATGTAGGTGGGCGAACCGAAGACGATCGCGTCCGAGGCGTCGAGCAGTTCCCACTGCGCGTCGGTGATCTCGTCGACCTTCACCAGGTTGACCTGGGCTCCGGCCTCGACGGCGCCGGAGCGGACGGCCTCGGCGAGGACGGCGGTGTGGCCGTAGCCGGAGTGGTAGGCGATGGAGATGACGGGGGTGCTCACGATGGACTCCTGTGACTGGGGTGGTGACCAAAGGAAAGCACTAACTTCTAGTTAGTGCAACCTCCCGGTTAGCGCTGCGTTCGCGTACGCTTGACCCATGACCATCACGCAGGAGTGCGCGGAGGAGCAGAACCTCCCGTACGACGTGTTCTCCAAGGCCTGCCCCTCGCGCGGCACGCTGGAGCACGTGACGGGGCGCTGGGGCGCACTGACCCTCGGCGCACTGCACGAGGGCTCTCTCCGCTTCAATGAGCTGCGCCGCCGCGTCGACGGTGTGAGCGAGAAGATGCTGTCGCAGACCCTGCACGCGCTGGAGCGCGACGGGCTCGTGCATCGCGAGGCACAGCCGACGAACCCGCCCCGCGTGGACTATGAACTGACCCCGCTCGGCCGCGACGTCGCCGAGCGTCTGATGACGCTCATCCAGTTCGTGGAGGGCCGCATGGACGACGTGCTGACAGCGCGCCGGTGCTACGACGAGACGCGCGGCGCCCTCTGACAGTTCGGGCAGAAGTAGCTGGACCGGTTCATCCAGGCACGCCGCCGCATCGGCGTCCCGCACCGACGGCAGGGCTCGCCTTCGCGCCCGTAAGCGTCGAGCGAGCGGTCGAAGTAGCCGGACTCCCCGTTGACGTTGACGTACAGGCTGTCGAAGCTGGTGCCGCCGGCGGCGAGGGCGTCGTTCATGACGTCGCGGATGTGGCCGAGCAGCTCGGCGGTGCGCGGCCTGGTGAAGGTGCCCGTGGGGCGCTCGTAGTGCAGCTTGGAGCGCCAGAGCGCCTCGTCGGCGTAGATGTTGCCGACTCCGCTGATCAGTGACTGGTCGAGCAGGGCGCGCTTGATCGTCGTACGGCGGGCGCGCAGGGCCGTGTGGAACGCGGCGTCGTCGAACAGGGGGTCCAGCGGGTCGCGGGCGATGTGTGCGATGACGTCCGGCAGGCCGTCCGGGGTGTTCTCGTGCAGGGAGAGTCCGCCGAAGGTGCGCTGGTCGACAAAGCGCAGCTCGGTCGCCTGGTCGTCCTCGAAGCGGACGCGGATGCGCAGGTGCTTCTCGTCCGGGGCGTCCTCCGGCCGCACCAGGAGCTGACCGCTCATTCCGAGGTGCGCCAGCACGGAGTACGGCGAGTCTTCGAGCGGCAGCCAGAGGTACTTGCCCCGGCGCATGGCCGGTCCGACCCGCTGGCCGGCGAGCGCCTTCGCGAAGCCCTCGGGCCCCGCCAGATGCCGCCGCACGGCCCGCGGATGCCGCACCTCGACCGTCTTGACCACTCGCCCGCTGACCCAGCGCTCCAGGCCCCGCCGCACGACTTCGACCTCGGGCAACTCGGGCACGGGACTCCTCCGTAGGGGCGGGCTTCAGGGGGCGACGCCCGCAGCGTACCGCGCGGTCGACAGGGCCCGCCTCGCCGTCGACAGAGCCCGGTCGGCCCGCCTTCGGAGGGTCTGACCGCGGACCGGGACGGCACCGGCTTCAGCCTCCACGAGCGCCCTTCAAGCGGCGCGTTCACGCACGGACCCCGCCGCGGCGCGGGTGCGCTGCGGCGGGGTCCGGTACTTCGCTGGTGCTACTTCAGTACCTCGGTACCTCGCTGCTGCTTCAGTACCTCGATACCTCGGTGACGAAGGAATCAGGCCGTGGCCGGGTCGCTCGTCGGTGCCGAGGGGGTGTCGGCGGACCCCTCGGCGACCTTGGCCTGGGCCGCCTTTTCAGCGGCCTGAGCCACCTGCTCGGCGGCCTGGGCCGACTTCGCGCGTTCGTCCGCGGCGGCGCGAATCGCACGCCACGCGGACTCCGCGGCCTGCTGCTCCGCTTCCTTCTTGCTGCGGCCGGTGCCGGTGCCGTACGAGACGCCTCCGACGCGGGCGGCAGCAGTAAAGGTCTTCTCGTGGTCCGGGCCGGTCTCCGAGACCAGGTACTCGGGAACCCCGAGCCCCTCGGTCGCGGTGAGCTCCTGGAGACTGGTCTTCCAGTCCAGGCCGGCACCGAGATTCGATGACTTCTCGATCAGCGGGTCGAAGAGCCGGTGGACGAGCTCGCCCGCCGCGTCCAGACCCTGGTCGAGATAGACCGCACCGATCACCGCTTCAAGGGTGTCGGCGAGGATGGACGCCTTGTCCCGGCCTCCCGTGCCTTCCTCGCCCCGGCCGAGCCGGATGAAGGAGCCGAGTTCGAGGCCGCGGCCCACCTCCGCCAGCGCACGCGAGTTGACCACCGCGGCCCGCAGCTTGGCCAACTGGCCTTCTGGGAGGTCGGGGTGGGTGCGGTACAGCGTGTCCGTGACCACGAGGCCGAGCACGGAGTCCCCGAGGAACTCCAGGCGCTCGTTGGTCGGCAGACCGCCGTTCTCGTACGCGTAGGAACGGTGGGTCAGCGCACGCACCAGAAGGGCGGACTCGAGCTTGTACCCGAGCCGCCCTTCCAGAAGCGTGTGGGACGAGGCTGTGTTGTCCGCCTTATTCTTGGCGTTTGAGTCCGCCTTGGCGTCAGACATCAGACCTCTCACCAGCCGCTCAGACCTCGAGGACCTGGCGCTTGTTATAGGTGCCGCAAGCGGGGCACGCGATGTGCTGCAGCTTGGGCTCGTGGCAGCGCTCGCACGCAACCAGGGTGGGGACCGCAGCCTTCCACTGCGACCGGCGGTGGCGCGTGTTGCTGCGCGACATCTTCCGCTTCGGAACAGCCACGGCTACTTCTCCTGCTTCTCGTCGGCGTGCGCTGATGGAAGCGCGCCGCCGCTCATCTCGTCCTTCTCGCCATCTTCGAGTGAACCGGCGAGTCCCTGCAGTGCCGCCCAACGGATGTCGACGGCGTCATGGTGGTGGACCGGGTCGTCCGCGAGCCGGGCTCCGCACTCGGAGCACAGGCCGGGGCAGTCGTCCTGGCACACCGGCTGCATCGGCAGTGCGAGCACCACCGCATCACGCAGCACGGATTCGAGGTCGAACAGGCCGTCCTCGAGGAAGAGCCTGTCCTCGTCTTCCTCGGCGTCGTCGGCCGGCTCCGCCTTGGGGCGGCCCCGGTCATCGGCGTCAGGGTACGAGAACATCTCCTGGAATTCCGCTTCGAGCTCCTGCTCGAGCGGCTCCAGACACCTTACGCACTCCCCCTTGGCCAGCGCACGGGCGGTGCCTGTGACAAGCACCCCTTCCATGACCGACTCAAGGCGGAGTTCGAGCTCCACCGGGGCGCCTTCCGGCACTCCGATGACTCCCTGGATCCCGAGATCCTGAGGGGCGTCGATCGTGCGGGTCAAGCGCTGCAAAGCGCCAGGACGCCGCCCCACCTCGTGCGTGTCGAACACGAGAGGGTTGCGGTGGTCGAGGCGGGTGTTCAGAGCCGTTCCTGCTTTCGATCTTCGAAACTCGAGGGGACACTGCCCCTGGTGTTCCGTGTGGTGCTCCGTGGGCAGCGTTGATCGCGGACGTACGCGCGACCGAAGAGCCAGGATACTGGACCTTTCGCTCTCGGCCCAATCCGGTGCGCCGCACCGCCCTCGGGCGCCGCCTCAGTGCCCGCCGCGCCCCTGTTCGTACGCGCGCAGCTGCTCCGCGCTGATCATGCCGGTGTCGAAGAGGCTGGTCTCGTCGAGGGCGTGCGCCCCGGGGTCCAGAGCGTGCGTCTGCTGCCCGTAGGCCTGCTGCTGGCTCTGGTCGTACGCCGGCTGCTGGTCGTAGCCCTGCTGCGGGTAGGCGGCGTAGGGGTCGGCCTGCTGGTAGCCGTACGCGTCCTGCTGGACGTACTGCTGCTGGTACCCGTACGGGTCGGCCTGCTGCTGGTACGCGTAGGCCTCCTGCTGCTGCCCGTAGGACGGCTGGGCCGGCACCTCCGGGGTCTGGGCGGGCTGTCCCGGGGCTTCCGAGAGGTCGGCGAGCCCCGCCAGGTAGTCGGCGTCGCTGGTCTGCTGGGCGGCCGCACCGTCGTCCGCGAAGGCGCTCAGGTCACCGAGGTCGTCGCTGGCGATCCGGCCGTGCAGCTTCTGCCGGCCGCGGCCGACGGCCTCCAGGGTCTTGGCGAGGACGGCCTCGAAGGCGCCGAGCTTCACGTCGACGTAGTCGTCGGCGTTGCGGCGCAGGGTCTCCGGGTCGTGGCTGCGCTCGGGGGCGTCCTCGTCCTCGTACCCCTGCTCGTCGACGCCGGGACCGGTGCCGAGGAGCTTCTCGCGGCCGCGGCCGACGGAGCCGAGGGTCTTGGTGAGGACGACCTCGAAGTTGGCGAGCTTGGAGTCGACGTAGTCGTCGGCCTCGGCGCGGATCTCCTCGGCCTCCGAGCGGGCTTCGGCGAGGATGCGGTCCGCCTCGTTCTGGGAGCGGCGGGCGACCTCGGTGTCGGAGATCAGCGAGCCGCGCTCGGCGTGCGCGGACTGGATGATCCGCTCCGCCTCCTGACGGGCCTGCTCGACCATTTCCTCGCGGCCGCCGATCAGCTCCTGCGCCTGGGCCAGCGAGCCGGGCAGCGCCTGGCGCACCTCTTCGAGCATCGAGAGCAGCTCGGCGCGGTTGACCACGCACGAGGCGGACATGGGCATGGACCGGGCGCTGCCGACCGCCGCGACGATCTCATCGAGCTTCTTCTGCACGTCCACCGTGTGCTCGCCACTCTCTACAGCTGTGATGGAGACGGACGGATCGACTGTACGACCACTCCTGCCCCGCCCGACACCGGGTGACGGTCTGTCAGCGTCCCGGGCCCCGGCGGCTCAGGTCTTGCCGAGCCGGTCCTTGAGGGCTTCGAGGACCACCGGCGGGACCAGGTGCGAGATGTCCCCGCCCCAGGTCGCGACCTCCTTGACCAGCGAGGAGGAGAGGAAGCTGTAGGTGGGGCTGGTCGGGATGAACAGCGTTTCGACGCCCGAGAGGCCGTTGTTCATCTGGGCCATCTGGAGTTCGTAGTCGAAGTCGCTGACGGCGCGCAGGCCCTTGACGATGGCGGGGATGTCGCGCTGCTTGCAGAAGTCGACGAGCAGGCCGTGGTAGGCCTCCACCTGGACATTGCCGAACTCGGCGGTGACCTCGCGGATCAGCTCGATCCGCTCGTCGACGGTGAACAGGCCCTTCTTCGCCTGATTGATCATCACCACGACGTGCACGACGTCGTAGAGCCTGGAGGCGCGGGCGATGATGTCGAGGTGTCCATTGGTGATGGGGTCGAATGACCCCGGACAGACGGCGCGGCGCAACTGTGGTCCCTCGCTCTCCGGTGCGGTCATCGTGCGTCTTCGCACGTAGAGGCGGCGCGACCGTACCAAAACGTTCCCTCGCCGTAACGACGGGCCCTGACCCCTTCGAAACCGTCCGGCCATCCGAATTCGCCGCCTCTGGTGCTGCGCTCCACGGTGACGAGCGCTTCGTCCGCCAGCCAGCCCCCTGCCCGTAGTGTGAGCAGAATCTCGCGAAGATCGTCGTCCGAGACGGCGTACGGCGGGTCGAGGAAGACCAGGTCGTACGGTGCTGTCGGGGCCGCCGTCCGGATGATCTGCTCCGCTTTGCCCGATCTGACCTCGGCGCCGGGCAGGCCCAGCGACTTCACGTTCTCGCGGATGACCTTGGCCGCGCGGGCGTCGGCCTCGACGAGCAGGGTGTGTCCGGCGCCGCGGCTGAGCGCCTCCAGACCGACGGCGCCCGAACCGGCGTACAGGTCGAGCACGCGCTCCCCCCGCAGCGGGCCGCCGAGCAGCGACTGCCAGGTGGAGAAGAGGCCCTCGCGCGCGCGGTCGGAGGTGGGCCGGGTGCCGGTGCCCGGCGGGACGGCCAGACGGCGTCCGCCGGCCCGGCCGGCGATCACGCGGGTCATGAGGGTCCTTTGCGGTGGGTGTGTGTCGGGCTCAGTCTCTCAGCCCCCGCCGGGGTCGCGCGTTTCAGCCCCGGCCCGGGTCACGCTTTCTGCCGCTCCGGGGATTCCCCTCAGCTGCGCCCGGATGTCGTCTGGTCGCGGTTCTCAGTCCTTGTCCGGTACTGCTCGCGGCTCTCACCGCTTGTCCAGGTACGGCTCGGGGTTCTGCTCGCGGCTCTCATCCCTTGTCCAGGTACGGCTCGGGTCTCACTCCCTGTCCAGGTACGGCTCGGGTCTCACTCCCTGTTCAGGCACGGCTCGGGTCTCATCCCTTGTCCAGGTACTGCTCGCGCTCCTCGTCGAGCAGGGCGTCCAGGGCGGTGCGCAGGCCGGGGAGGGCGGTGAGCTCGGGGTCGGCGGCGACGACCGCGGCCGCCTCCTCGCGGGCCTCGGCGATGATCTCCTCGTCTTCGATGACGGCGAGCATCCGCAGCGAGGAGCGAACGCCGGACTGGGCCTGGCCGAGGACGTCGCCCTCGCGGCGCTGTTCGAGATCGATGCGGGAGAGCTCGAAGCCGTCGAGTGTGGACGCCACCGCGTTCAGCCGCTGGCGTGCCGGGCCGGCCTCCGGCATCTCGCTGACCAGGAGGCAGAGGCCGGCCGCCGAGCCACGGCCGACGCGGCCGCGCAGCTGGTGCAGCTGCGATACGCCGAACCGGTCGGCGTCCATGATCACCATCGCCGTGGCATTCGGCACGTTCACCCCGACCTCGATGACGGTGGTCGCGACGAGGACGTCGGTCTCGCCCGCGGCGAAGCGGCGCATGACGGCGTCCTTGTCGTCGGGCTGCATACGGCCGTGCAGGACTTCGACCTTGAGGCCCTGGAGAGGGCCCTTGGCGAGCTGGTCGGCGACGTCGAGGACGGCGAGGGGCGGCCGCTTCTCGGCCTCGTCCTCGGGGGACTTCTTCTTGCCGGCCTTCTTCGGGTCGTCCTCCTCGTCCCCGATACGGGGGCAGACGACGTACGCCTGATGGCCGTTCTCCACTTCCTCGCGCACGCGCTCCCACGCGCGCGTGAGGAAGTGGGGCTTGTCCGCGGCCGGGACGACATGGCTGGCGATCGGTGAGCGTCCGGCGGGGAGCTGGTCGAGGACGGAGGTCTCCAGGTCGCCGAAGACGGTCATGGCCACGGTGCGTGGAATGGGCGTGGCGGTCATGACCAGGAGGTGTGGGGGCTGCTTGCCCTTGCCGCGCAGGGCGTCGCGCTGCTCGACTCCGAAGCGGTGCTGCTCGTCGACGACGACCAGGCCCAGGTCGTGGAACTGCACCTTGTCCTCGATCAGCGCGTGCGTGCCGATGACGATCCCGGCCTCGCCGGTGACCAGGTCCAGCAGCGCCTGCCTCCGGGCGGCCGCGCCCATGGACCCGGTGAGCAGCACGACCTTGGTGGAGTGCTCGGCCCCGCCGAGCATGCCGCCCTCGGCCAACTCCCCCATCATTTCCGTGATCGACCGATGGTGCTGCTGGGCGAGCACCTCGGTGGGCGCGAGCATCGCGGCCTGTCCGCCCGCGTCGACGACGGTGAGCATGGCGCGCAGGGCGACCATGGTGTTGTGGGTGACAGTGAAGTTGTCGGTGACGTAGGCGTGGCTCGGGTGAGCGACGCTGATGCACTGGACCGGTTTGCGGCCCACGTACTCCACAGCCCGAATGCCTCGTCGGAATGTGTCGTATTTCGGGCGGGGGCAGACCCGATCAGCCTTACGGGACAGCCTGAAGGGCGCGTATTCGGCAGGAAGTGCCACCGAGACGTTGAAGGCGGCCTTCTTGGGCAGCACCCGAGCTCGTCCGCCCAGTGAGCGCACGAGCCACGCGACGTCCTCCGCGAGCCTGAGCGAGGCAGAACAGAGGGAGATGCCCAGCCCGTCCTTGTGCACCGTGCCGTCAGTGTCCAGCAGCCCCTGAAGGAGAGCGAGACGGTTCTTGATCGACGTGTTCTTGAAGTCCTCGGGGATGAACTTGCCGTGGGACGTCGTTGCCCACAGGTCCAGATCCCGCAGTGCCTGGATGACAGGATTCCGGGCACCTCCAGAGCGCTCCTTCGACTGGATCGTGTAGTCGCAGCGGGATCCAGTCACCGGAACCAGCCGGCAGTCCGGCGCGACTGCGCTCGCCACCGCGTCGCGGATCTCGTCATCGATCGTCGAAAGACGCAGATCGTGCCGGAATGAACCGTCACCCAACAGCAGCCCGAAGAGGTAGGGATCAAGTGGCAACCCGGCATCCTGTCCCAGATCGACGGGAGTCGCGGCGGGGACGTACCACTTGGGCGATCCGTTCGCCTTGAACATGTCGAGACGGATCTCCCTGGTGGTCATCGTCTTGGGCGTCTGGCCACGATGCCACCCGCCACTCGTGCCGACGATCCAGAGGTGCTCGTCGTCACACTCCACGGAACTTCCGTCGGAGAGAACCATGCGCCAGACATCACGCTCTCCCTGGGGGAAGACCCCGTCGATCAGTGCGATCTCGCCGTCGGGCACGACAACCTCGTCGCCCTCCCGCAGGTCTCCCATCCGCCGGAAACCCGCGGGTGTCAGTACCGTCGAGTCAAGGGGCTGAGCCTTGCCCGAGCCCACCTCTCCCTGGAGCAGTCGGTGCATCGGGTGCTCGGTCGCGAGGTCGTCGAAGATCTCCTTGGAGACCTTCTGCTGGCCCTCGGTGAGGGTGAAGGGCAGCTTGGCGTCGAAGGCGCTGAGCAGGCCGTCCGGCTTGGGGGTGCGGGCCACGGCCGGGAGCTGGGCGTCGGCGTAGCGGCGGCGGGCCAGGGCGACCTGGAGGACGAAGGCCTCGTCCCACTTGAGGCGGGCGCGGGCGTCGTGGATGTCCGCCTTGGTGTGCGGGCGGTGGATCTTGAGGAGGGCCTCGGGCAGGGCGACCAGGCCGCGGCCGTCCCGGAGGGAGTCCGGGAGGGGGTCGACGGCCTCCAGGGCACTCGGCAGCACCGTCTGCACGGATTTCGCGATCTTCCAGGACTCCAGCTTGGCGGTGGCCGGGTAGATCGGGATGAGGGCGCCCGCCCAGGAGTCGACGGTCTCGGCGGCGTCGTCGCTGTCGCCGCGCAGCAGCTCGTACGCCGGATGGGCCAGCTGGAGGCGGTGGTTGAAGACGGAGACCTTGCCGGAGAACATCGCGCGCGTGCCGGGCAGGAGGTCCTTGTGGGGCTTGTGCACGCCGTTGCCGAAGAAGACCAGCTGGAGGCGGCCGCTGCCGTCCGTGATGGTCACCTCGAGGCGCTGGCCCTTGCCGCGGGGCGCCCTGGAGGAGGCGAAGGTGAGCAGGCGCGCGTCGGCGACCTGGGCGACCACCGTCACATGCTCGTCCATGGGGAGGTCGGCGAGGTGGGTGAGCTGCCCGCGCTCCTCGTATCTGCGGGGATAGTGGTGCAGCAGGTCGCCGACGGTGTACAGGCCGAGGTGCTCGTCCATCACCTTCGCGGTGGCGGGACCGAGCACCTTCTTCAGTGGTTCTTCGAGCACGGGCACGAGATCCATTGCACACCACGGCACTGACATTGCCGTATACGTCCTGGAAATCCGCTGGTCAGGCGGGTCGTTCCGGGCCTAGGATGGCGCGCTCCGGCCCTCTTCGCGGTCACCGCCTTCCGGGACCGCCCGACCCCGCGCCGTCGCCCGTCCCCCCACCCACCGGCGCAGCGACGATGGACTCCCAGACTTCACAGCCATCACAGGCACCTCAGTCACCTCATACGTTCCAGGTCGACCTGCGCGGTTTGGTGGACCTGCTCTCCCATCACCTCTACTCCAGCCCCAAGGTCTATCTGCGCGAGCTGCTGCAGAACGCCGTGGACGCGATCACCGCGCGACGGGCCGAGCAGCCGCATGCCCCGGCCACCGTGCGCCTGTACGCCGAGGGCGGCGCCCTGCGGGTGGAGGACTCCGGCGTGGGGCTCACCGAGTCCGACGTGCACAACCTTCTCGCCACCATCGGCCGCAGCTCCAAGCGGAACGACGGTCTGGAGTCGGCGCGTTCCGACTTCCTGGGGCAGTTCGGCATCGGGTTGCTGGCGTGTTTCGTCGTCGCCGAGCGCATCCGGGTGGTCAGCCGCAGCGCGCGGACGCCCGACGCGGCGCCCGTGGAGTGGACGGCGGCCGACGACGGCTCGTACACCGTGCGCACGCTGCCGCACGAGGCGCGCCCCGAGCCGGGCACCACCGTGCACCTGGTGGCGCGCGCCGGGGCCGGCGAGTGGCTGAGCGAGGAGCGGGTCCGGTCGCTGGCACGGGACTTCGGGTCACTGCTGCCCTACGACGTGCGCGTCGGCGACGAGGCGATCGCGGACCTTCCGGCGCCCTGGGACCGCGCGTATCCGAGCCCGGCCGGCCGAAGGGTGGCCCTGGCGCGGCACTGCCATGAGCTGTTCGGGTTCACGCCGCTGGACTCGATCGACCTGGACGTGCCGCTCGCCGGGATCCGGGGCGTGGCGTACGTCCTGCCGTCCGCGGTCAGTCCGGCCCAGCGCGCGAGCCACCGTGTGCACCTGAAGGGCATGCTGCTCACCGAGCGGGCCGAACAGCTGCTGCCCGACTGGGCGTTCTTCGTGCGCTGCGTCCTCGACACGGACAGCCTGCGGCCCACCGCGTCACGGGAGTCGCTGTACGAGGACGAGACCCTCGCGGCCGTACGGGAGGCACTGGGTGAGCGCATCCGCTCCTGGCTGACCGGACTCGCTGCGGGCGATCCGGAGCGGCTGGCCGCCTTCCTGTCCGTCCACCACCTGGGCGTGAAGTCCCTGGCGCGGCACGACAAGGAGATGCTGCGCACGATGCTGCCGTGGCTGCCCTTCGAGACGACCGACGGGCGGCTGTCCCTGGAGGAGTTCGCGCAGCGGCACCCGGTGGTGCACTTCACGCGGACCGTGGAGGAGTACCGGCAGGTCGCGCCGATCGCCTCCGCGCAGGGCGTCGGGGTGATCAACGGCGGCTACACGTACGACAGCGAGCTGGTCGAGGCGTTGCCGACGGTGCGGCCGGGGACGGTCGTCTCGGAGCTGGACGCCGACACCGTGACGGCGCACCTGGACTCGGTCGACCCGGCCGAGGAGCTAGCCCTGTCGGCCTTCCTGGCGGCCGCTCGGGCGAAACTCGACCCCCTGGGCTGCGATGTGGTCCTGCGCGCCTTCCACCCGCTGTCGGTCCCGGCGCTGCACCTGGACGACCGGGCCGCCCGCCACGAGCAGGCCCGGGCGGAGGCCGAGGAACAGGCCGACGACCTGTGGGCGGGCATCCTCGGCTCGCTGCGCGGCAGCGCCCCCCGCGCACGCCTGGTGCTCAACCACCTCAACCCGCTGATCCGAAGGATCAGTTCACTCAGCGACCCGGAGCTCATCGGCACCGCCACGGAGTCCCTCTACGGGCAGGCCCTGCTGATGGCCCAGCGCCCGCTGCGGCCGGCCGACTCCGCGCTCCTCAATCGGTCGTTCATCGGCCTCCTGGAGTGGGCCACGCACACCGACCCCGGGAAGGACGACCGCCGATGAGCCAGGCCATGGACTTCGACACCCTGCGCCAGGCGATGGCGGACAACTACGAGCGGCCGGAGGGGCCCGCCCGCAACGCGCGCGCGGAGCAACTGCTCGTCGAGGCCGAGAAGCTGAACATCCCGCTCGCCGTGATCGAGGCGCTCGGACACCAGCTGAAGGTCTACAACTACAGCTCCGAGAAGGACAAGATGTTCGTCCCCTTCGCGCGCCTGCTGCGCATGTGGGACGAGCGCCCCGAGGACTTCGACGAGTACGAGATCCACTCCCTGCACTGGGTCTTCAAGTGGATGTCCGCCGGAATGCTCGACCAGCCGCACATCCCGCTCACCTCCATAGAGAAGTGGCTCGGCGAGATGGAGCACCGCTACCGGCTGGCCGGCCACTCCGAGCGGGCCGTGCGCGGCGCCGAGTTCAGCGTCGCCGCCCACCTGGGCGACCTGGAGCGCGCCGAGCGGGCGTACACCGCCTGGCTGGCCGCCGACCGGGACACCATGGCCGACTGCCACGCCTGTGAGCTGCACAGCCAGGGGTGGTGGCGGGCGGTGCGCGAGGCCGACGCGGAGGCGCTGGAACTGTGGCGCCCGGTCCTGGAGGGCGAGTACAGCTGCGCCCACGAGCCGCACACCGTCCTGGCGTCCTCCCTGCTCCCCCTGCTGCGCCTGGGCCGGCTGGACGAGGCGCGCGCCCATCACCTGCGGGGCTTCCGGCTGGTGCGCCCCATGGAGAGCATGCGCGGCGCGTACGCGGACCACGTGGAGTTCTGCGCGCTCTCCGGCAACGAGGCGCGCGCTCTGGAGCTGCTCGCGGAGCGGCCCGCCTATTTCACGGACTCCGGGGACCCGCGCAGCAAGCTGGACTTCATGGCGGTGGTGACCCTCCTGATGGACCGCCTGACCGCCCTCGGGCTCGGCGAACAGACGGTGCCCGGTCCTGCCGGGCGCGTGTGGACCGCGGGGGAACTCGCTGTCCACGCGCGCGGGCAGGCGCTGGCGCTGGCCGCGCGCTTCGACGCGCGCAACGGCACGTCGTACGTGAGCGAACGCGCCCGCGCGCGGATGGATCAGCCGGCGCTCGTGGACCGGCTGCCGCTGGGCGTGCGCTCCGCGCGCCCGGCGCACATCGTGCATTCCGCGCCGGCGCGGGCGCCCCAGGCACCCGCCCTCGCGCAGGCCGCCGCTCCGGACCTGTCCACGCTGCTCGCCGAGGCCCGGCGACTCTCGGCGCTCCGGAGCCCGGACGCCGTCGAGGCGTGGGCCGCGGTCTCGGCCGCCGCCGAGGGACACGAGCTGGAGGTGCGCGACCGCGCGGAGATCGCCGATCACGCGGCGATGGGCCGCGGCCCGGAGGGGGGCGAACTCTTTCATCGCGCCGCCGAGTTGTACGCGGAGGCGGGCGACCCCGGCGAGGCGCTCGCGGCCCGCGCCCGCGCCGCGTACGTCCTCGCCCTGTCCGGCGGCACCGAGGAGGCCCTGGCGACCACCGCGGAACTGTACGAGAAGGCCCTCGCCCTCTTCGCGGAGGGCGGGACAGGGGTGCCCCAGACGGCGTCCGTGCTGGTCGGGCAGGCGCGCGTCTTGATGCACCGGGTGGATGAAGCCGCGGGTGAGGCGGAGGCCGGCTCGGCCCCGGCGGGCGGCGACGTGACGGCCGCTGCCGCGCGGGCCGCGCGGGAGTTGCTGGCGCTTGCCGAGCCCCACATCGGGGACGACGTGGCGTTGGCCTCGCGGGCCGCGGAGGCGCAGGCGATGCTCGGGGAGCTGGCGGCGCGTTCCGGGGACGCCGAGGCGGCCGTGGAACTGCTCACGCAGGCCGTGAAGACGTTCGTGGCGGCCGGGCTGCCGTGGTTCGCCGTCGAGTACGACTCCCGGCTCGCCGGGATCGCCCTGCGTCTCGGCGACACGGACGCGGCGGAACGGGCGGCACGCGCGGCGCTGGAGCACGGAGGGTCGTACCTGGCGCCGATGGGCCAGGCCCAGCTGCACCTGCAGCTCGCCGAGATCCTCGGCACCGCTGGGCAGCCCCGGCCCGCCGCGGAGCACGCCCTGGAGGCCGCGCACTGGGCCGACGAGGCGGGCGAGGCCGCCACGCTCGGCGCCTGGGCCCGGCATCAGCTGGGCGGTTTCCTGCTCCGTCAGGGGCGGTGGGCGGAGGCGGCCGAGGTGCTGGAGTCGGCGCTGCCCGATCTGACCGCCGAGATGCACGGCGACGGTGGGATCGTGCAGACGCGGTGGTGGCTCGGTGACTGTCTCACCGAACTCGGCGAGCACCGCGAGGCCGCGGAGCACTGGCTGCGCGCCGCGGACATCGCCCGGCAGTGGCCCGAACAGCGCGACCACGCCATGCTCGCCCATCTCGCGGCCGAGGCCCTCGGGCGGGCCGGGCTGACCGCCCAGGCCGACCAGGCGTACGCGCGTGCCGGCGACCTCTGGCGCGCCCTCGGCAACGTCCATGGGCTGGTCCGGTCGCTGCGGGCCCGGGCGTGGGCCGCGGTCGCCACGGACGTGGGGGTCGACGGGGCCCGGGAGTTGATGGGGGTGGCGGTGCGGGAGTGCGAGTCGGCGGTCGCCTCCGTCGCGCCGGGCTCGGCGGCCGGCGCGACGGAGGACGAAGACGCTCGCCGGCGCCTCGTCGCCGAACTCGGGCACACCTACCGTCAGTTCGGGGACCTTGTGGCGCGTTCCGTTTCCGACGACGCGGAGGAGGCGTCCGCCCGGGCCGCGCTCGAGGAGGCCTTGGCCCACATCACGCGGGCGGTCTCCGTATTCGGCTCCCTCGGTGACGACGCCCTCGACGCCCGGACCGGAGCCGAGCTTGCCGCCGGGTGGCTGGAGGCCGATCTGGGCCACCCCGCCGAGGCCATCGCACGCGCGCGTGCGGTGCTGTCCGCCTACGCGGGCTCGGCGGGGGAAACCGTGGAGGCGCGGCGGGCCGAGGCGGAGAACATGCTGAGGGTGGCGGGGGCGCGGACGGAAGGGTGACAGGGGCCGGCCGGCGGTTCTCGCCCCTACCGACCCTCCCCCTCTCCGACGGGGTGAAAGCGGCTACTCCACCCCGATCAGCAGCAACGCCCCCTGGCGCCCGCCCCGGTACACCACCGTGTCCACCGCCAGGTACGACTCCCGGACCCGGGACTCGAGATGGGCGGCGACGGCGTCGGGGGCGTCGTCGCCGACGACGAGGGTGACCATTTCGCCGCCGGCGGCGAGCATGCGGTCGAGGACGGTTTCGGCGGTGGCGGTGAGGTCGGAACCGATGACGGCGACATCGCCGTCGATGAGGCCGAGGACGTCACCGGCCTGGCAGATGCCGGCCATGGTCCAGGACTGCCGCTCGGCGACGGCGACCTCGGCGTAGCGGGTGGCGCCGGCCGCCGAGGTCATGGCGACGACGTCCTCGTCGAAGCGGCGCTCAGGCTCGTGCACGGCGAGCGCGGCGATGCCCTGGACGGCGGACCGGGTGGGGATCAGCGCGGCCCGGACGCCCTCCGCGCGTGCCTGCTCGGCAGCCGCGGCCGCCGTGTGGCGCAGGTCCGCGTCGTTCGGCAGCAGCACCACCTCGCGCGCGTGGGCCCGCCGTACGGCCTCGACGAGCTCCCCGCTGGCGGGCGGCTCCCCGGGTCGCGCGAGCACGACGGTCGCCCCGGCCTCCGTGTACAGCCCGGCCAGGCCCTCGCCGGGCACGACGGCCACGACGGCCCGCTGCGCCCGCTCCCGGGGCGGCCGCCCCGCCGTGCCGCCCGTGTGGACGTCCCCCAGCCCGAAGTGGGTGATCCTGATCCGGTACGGCCGACCGGCCTCGATGCCCGCCTCGACGGCCGCGCCCGCGTCGTCCACATGCACATGGACGTTCCACAGACCGTCCCCGCCGACCACCACGAGCGAGTCACCGAAGCCGTCGAGCCGGTCCCGCAGCCGGGCCACGGCGGCGTCCTCCGCCTCCAGCAGATAGATGACCTCGAAGGCGGGGCCACTTCCCTCCGGCGCCCCGTCGACGCACACATCGGAACACCCGTCGGGATGGGCATCGGAACGCCCTGCGGAACACTCATCCGTATCCACGTCACCGACGCCGGTGACGTGCGTCACCGATTCGTGCACGCGCGCGTGGGCCTCCACAGGAACCGTCAGGGCCCCCGGCGCCTCCCCCGTGAACGTCTGCACCAGCGCCGCCAGCACCGCCACCAGGCCCCGCCCGCCCGCGTCGACCACACCGGCGCGTTCGAGGACGGCCAGTTGCCCGGGGGTCGCGAGGAGCGCTGCCCGCGCCCCCTCGTACGCCGCGCGCGCGACCACGCCGCAGTCGCCCTCGGCGCCGGTCGCGGCGTCGGCGGCGGCCGATGCGACCGTGAGCACCGTGCCCTCGACGGGGTGGGCGACCGCCTGACGCGCGGAGTCGGCTGCCCGCCGCAGGGCGAGCCGCAGGCCCTGACCGTCGGTGTGAGCCGTCTCACTGTCGGTGGCGAGCACCTGCGCCATGCCGCGCAGCAGCTGCGCGAGGATCGTCCCGGAGTTGCCACGGGCCCCGATCAGCGCCCCGTGCGCCATCGCCTGCACGGCGTCGGCGAGAGTGGGCCGCCGGGTCCCGGCACCCAGGGGCGAGGCGTCGTGACTCACGGCGGCCGCACCCTCGTCGCCCGTGACGACCGCGCTCTCGTAGCCGTCGGTGAAGGTGCTGTCGGTGAAGGTGCTGTCGGTGAAGGTGCCGTCGGAGGCCGGGCGGTCGGAGGCAGGGCGGTCGCCGCCCGCCTCGGCCACCGTCTCGTAGCCCGCGAAAACCGCCTCGACCGCCGCCGCGGCCGACTCCACCGTCAGATACAGATTCGTGCCGGTGTCGCCGTCGGCCACCGGGTAGACATTGATCGCGTCGATCTCTTCGCGCGCCCGTCCCAGCGCCTCCAGCGCGAGCCCGCACCAGGTGCGCACCGCGAGAGCATCCAATGTCTGCGGCACCTGCGGCACCTGCGCCTCCTTGAGCTGCTGGACGTGGGACGCAGCGTAGACCCAGGACGGGTTACTGGCGGTAGGGGGTCCCGAGGAGGGCCGGGGCGGGCCCCGGGGCAGCCATGGTAGTTTCGTTCTCCGGACGCAGTCGTTGTATGCTGCTCCAGTTGCCCGATCTGATCGGGCCTTCCCCTGGCACCGCCACTCAGATCCTAGATCCTGATTCCGGCATGCCGGGATCAACCCGTAAGTGCATCTGAAGTCTTTGGAGTGACCCGTGGCTGCCAACTGCGACGTCTGCGGCAAGGGGCCGGGCTTCGGCAACAACATCTCGCACTCGCACCGCCGTACGTCCCGTCGCTGGAACCCCAACATCCAGCGCGTCCGTACCGTGGTGGGCGGGACGCCGAAGCGCGTGAACGCTTGCACCTCGTGCATCAAGGCCGGCAAGGTCTCGCGCTGACAACCGCTAGCGCGCGGCCACTGCTGGTTCGCTTGCACTGAACCGGTCCACCTCTCACGGTGGGCCGGTTTTTTGCTGCTGTCATACGCGGCTGCTGTCATACGCGGCTGCCTTCATGCGCGGCTACCTTCATACGCGGCTGCCGACGGAGATCAAGGCCACACCCACCGGTTACCGCATCGACGTCACCCCCGACGCCAACCGTCAGCCCGGGCCCCAGCCCCGGCCCCAGCCCCGGCCCCGGCCCCGGCCCCAGCCCCAGCCCCAGCCCCAGCCCCAGCCCCAGCCCCCAAACGCCTACCCGCCCGTCCGGAACCGCCACCCGTGATCCACCGGCCCGATCCCGCCCCCCAGCGCGAACCCGGCCGCGATCGCCCCGGTGACGTACTCCTTGGCCGCCGCGACCGCCTCCGGCACGGTCTGCCCCTTCGCCAGTCCCGAAGCGATCGCTGACGCCAGGGTGCAGCCCGTACCGTGCGTGTGCCGGTTGTCGTGGCGCGGGGCCCGCAGCCAGTGTTCCTCGGAGCCGTCGGTCAGCAGGTCGACGGCGTCACCGGGCAGATGACCCCCCTTGATCAGCACCCACTTCGGCCCGTAGGACAGCACGGCCGCCGCGGCCCGCCGGAGATCGTCCTCCGACTCGACCCGTACGCCGGTGAGTTGGGTGACCTCGTCGAGGTTCGGCGTGGCGACCGTCGCGACCGGCAGGAGCTGTGTACGGACGGAGTCCAGTGCGGAGGCGGCCAGCAGGGAGTCGCCGTGTTTGGAGATGCCGACCGGGTCGACGACGGCGGGCGCGTCGGTGCCCCCGATCAACTCGGCGACGGTCTCGACGAGTTCGGCCGAGGCGAGCATGCCGGTCTTGACCGCCTGTACGCCGATGTCGTCGACGACGCTACGGTACTGGGCGCGCACCGCCTCCACCGGCAGCTCCCAAGCGCCCTGCACACCCAGGGAGTTCTGCGCCGTGACGGCGGTGATCACGCTCATGCCGTGCACGCCGAGCGCGAGCATCGTCTTCAGATCGGCCTGGATCCCGGCCCCGCCGCCGGAGTCGGAGCCCGCGACCGTCAGAACCCTGGGCGGCGCGCTCATGACTCGATGTCCCCGAAGTGGTCCCAGCCGCCCTTGCTGGTCCAGGGCGCCCCGTCCACCGTCACCTGCGGCAGCGCCGAGGGGTTGAGGACCTCACCGATCACCTTCCAGCGGGCGGGCAGTTTCACGTCCGGCGGGAAGGTCGCGACGATCGCGTGGTCCTCGCCGCCGGTGAGTACCCACTGGAGGGGGTCGACGCCGACCGCCTGCCCGATGTCGTTCATCTGGGAGGGGATGTCGATGTCGCCCGAGCGGACGTCGATGCGCACCTTGCTGGCCTCGGCGATGTGTCCGAGGTCGGCGATCAGCCCGTCGCTGACGTCCGTCATCGAGGTCGCGCCGAGCCCGGCCGCGGCCGGACCCGCGTGATACGGCGGTTCCGGACGCCGGTGGGCCTCGACGAAGGCGCGCGGCGAGCGGAAACCCCGCGAGAGCACCGCGAACCCGGCCGCCGACCAGCCCAGCCAGCCCGTCACGGCGACGACGTCACCGGGCTGGGCGCCGCCCCGGGTGACCGGCTCGTGGTTGCGCAGATCGCCGAGCGCGGTGATCGCCACGGTGATGACGTCACCGCGTACGACGTCGCCGCCCACCACGGCGGCGCCCGCCACCTGGCACTCGTCGCGCAGCCCGTCCATCAGCTCGGAGGGCCAGGTGGCCGGGAGTTCGGCCGGGACGACCAGCCCGAGCAGCAGCGCGGTCGGTACGGCGCCCATCGCGGCGATGTCCGCGAGGTTCTGTGCGGCCGCCTTGCGCCCGACGTCGTACGCCGTGGACCAGTCGCGGCGGAAGTGCCGTCCCTCCAGGAGGATGTCGGTGCTCGCCACGACCCTGCGGTCGGGCGCGGCCACCACGGCGGCGTCGTCGCCGGGGCCGACCCGGACGGCCGGGGTGGTGGTGAGACGCGAGGTGAGCTCCTTGATGAGCCCGAACTCCCCCAACTCGCCCACGGTGCCCTTCATGATCGTCGTGCTCCCTCTGTCGCTACCCGTGCCCGGTCGCGAGCCGTCTCCGTACTCGGTACGGTCGAGTTGACCGTCAACTCGTGCAGTCCCTGCACCCCGGCGCGCAAGCCCCAGTCACCCCGGGTCTCCCCGTGGCGAGCGGCAACGCGATACCGTGGCGTTCCTTTTCCCCACATGATCCTCGTGGCCGCCCTGGAGGTTCCGTGGTACAGGCGTACATCCTGATCCAGACGGAGGTCGGCAAAGCGTCGACCGTCGCCGAGACGATCAGCAAGATCCCGGGGGTGATCCAGGCCGAGGACGTGACAGGACCGTACGACGTCATCGTGCGCGCCCAGGCCGACACAGTCGACGAACTCGGCCGCATGGTGGTCGCGAAGGTCCAGCAAGTGGACGGCATCACCCGCACCCTGACCTGCCCGGTCGTACACCTCTAGCCCCCGTCTACCCTTGGCCGGTGAACTTCTTCCGTCACCGGCACTCCGCTTTCTTCGGGCTGCCCGCGCTCGCACTCCTGTTCACGATTGCGGGCTGCTCCTCAGCAGACGACAGCGCCTCGGTCTCGGTTCCGAGTCCGAACGCGAAGGTCACCAAGCTGTGCCAGAACCTGGACAAGGTGCTGCCGCGGACGGTGGACGGTCTGAGCCGCGAGGACCCCGAGCCCCGGTCCGCGCTGACCGCGGGCTGGGGAAGCCCGGCGATCATACTGCGCTGCGGTGTCGAACGGCCCCCGAAGATGGTCGACCCAAAGGTAGCCCTCGGCGACGACCCGAAGGCGGTCGGCGGCGGTGTGAACGGCGTCGACTGGCTGATGGAGAAGCAGGACGACGGCTCGAACCGCTTCACCACCGCGAACCGCAGCGCATACGTCGAGGTGACCGTCCCCAAGGGGCGGGACACTTCCGGCATGCTCGTCGACATGGCCGCGTCCATCAAGAAGGCGATCCCCAAGGGGATCGCCAACTGACACGAGGGCCGTAGGAGGTGCTCAGCGCAGGCCGGTCGGGCGTCGCAGCGCCGCCTGCACCAGGCGGTCGACCAGCTCCGGGTAGCTGACGCCCGTCTCCTGCCACATCCGCGGGTACATGGAGATCGGCGTGAAGCCCGGCATCGTGTTGATCTCGTTGATCACGAACTCGCCGTCCTCGGTGAGGAAGAAGTCCGCGCGGACCAGGCCCTCGCAGGACGCCGCCTCGAAGGCCTCGACTGCCAGTCGCCGCACCTCGGCGGTCTGCTCCTCGGTGAGCGGCGCCGGCACGAGCCCGTCGGCCGAGTCGATGTACTTGGCCTCGAAGTCGTAGAAGGCGTGGGACTGCACGGGGGGAATCTCGGCGGGAACGGAGGCACGCGGCCCGTCCTCGAACTCCAGCACGCCGCACTCGATCTCGCGACCGCGCAGCAGCGCCTCCACGATGATCTTCGGGTCGTGCCGCTGGGCCTCCTCGACCGCCTCGTCGAGGCCCGAGAGGTCGTCGACCTTGGTGATGCCGAAGGAGGACCCCGCGCGCGCGGGCTTCACGAACAGCGGCCAGCCGTGCTCGCCCGCGAAGTCGATGATCTTCTTGCGGGCGGCGGCCTCGTCCTGCTGCCACTCGCGCGGCCGGATCACCACGTACGGGCCCACCTTCAGGCCGAACGAGGTGAACACCCGCTTCATGTAGTCCTTGTCCTGGCCGACGGCCGAGGCGAGGACGCCGGAACCGACGTACGGGACCCCGGAGAGCTCCAGGAGGCCCTGGAGAGTGCCGTCCTCGCCGTACGGGCCGTGCAGCAGGGGGAAGACGACGTCGACCTCGCCGAGGGCCTTGGGGACGGAACCCGGCTCGCTGTAGACGACTTCACGGTTGGCCGGGTCGACAGGGAGCACCACGCCGCCCTCGCTCGACTCGGCGAGCTGCTCGACGCTGGGCTGCTTCCGGTCGACGATCGCCATGCGTTCCGGCTCGTCCGCGGTGAGCGCCCAACGGCCGTCCTGGGTGATGCCGATCGGCAGGACGTCGTACTTCGTACGGTCGATGGCGCGCAGGACGGCGCCGGCCGTGACCACGGAGATCCCGTGTTCGGAGCTGCGGCCGCCGAAGACGACGGCCACGCGCGGCTTGCGAGGCGGCTGCTCAGGGCTCTGGGGGAGGTTCTCGGTGCTCATATCGCGTTGAGAGTACCCGGTGGTACGGCGGTGAGTCAGCGTCCCACGGCCGCCGTTGCTCAGCGTCGTACGAGCGGTCGCACAGCGTTGATTTCCGACCTCCTACGAGCCGCCGCGGAGCGTCCCGACCGGTGGTGGGACCGGTGGTGCGACCAGTGGTGCGACCGGTTCAGCGGCGCTCGGGCTTCGCGCTGCGCGACATCAGCTCCTTGAGGGCGACGACCGGCGGCTTGCCCTCGTGGACGATGCCGACGACCGTCTCCGTGATGGGCATGTCGACGCCGTGCCGGCGGGCCAGATCCAGCACGGACTCACAGGACTTGACGCCCTCGGCGGTCTGCTTGGTGACCGCGATGGTCTCCTGAAGGGTCATGCCCCTGCCGAGATTGATGCCGAAGGTGTGGTTGCGCGAGAGCGGCGAGGAGCAGGTGGCCACCAGGTCGCCGAGGCCCGCGAGTCCGGAGAACGTCATCGGGTCGGCGCCCATGGCGAGTCCGAGCCGGGTGGTCTCCGCGAGCCCGCGGGTGATGAGCGAGCCCTTGGCGTTGTCGCCGAGGCCCATGCCGTCGGCGATGCCGACGGCGAGACCGATCACGTTCTTGACGGCGCCGCCGAGTTCGCAGCCCACCACGTCGGTGTTCGTGTACGGGCGCAGGTACGGCGTGTGGCAGGCCGACTGGAGGCGCTGGGCGACCGCTTCGGAGCGGCAGGCGACCACGGCGGCGGCCGGCATCCGCGCGGCGATCTCCCGGGCGAGGTTGGGCCCGGTGACCACGGCGATGCGGTCCGCGCCGACCTTGGCGACGTCCTCGACGACCTCGCTCATCCGCATGGTGGAGCCGAGTTCGACGCCCTTCATGAGGGAGACGAGGACGGTGTCGGGGGCGAGCAGCGGCACCCAGGCCGCGAGGTTTTCGCGCAGCGTCTGGGACGGCACGGCGAGGACCGTGAAGTCGGCGTCCGCGGCGGCCCGGGCGGCGTCGGTCGTGGCCCGCAGGTTCTCGGGGAGTTCGACGCCCGGCAGGTAGTCCGGGTTCGTACGGGTGGAGTTGACCGCCTCGGCGAGTTCGGCGCGGCGCGCCCACAGGGTGACCTCGCACCCCGCGTCGGCGAGCACCATGCCGAAGGCCGTACCCCACGATCCGGTCCCGAAGACAGCCGCCTTGACCGGCTTGCTCACGTGCTCTGCCCCTCTTCCCGCTGTGCCTGTGCCTTTTCCTTCGCCGCAGCCCTGCGGCGCTGCGCGATGCGCACCTCACGCGGGTCGTACGGCTTCGCGGGCGCCTTCTCGCCGCGGATATGCTCCAGCTGCACGGTGATGGCGGCCATGATGACCTCGGTGGCCTCCTTCAGGAGTTCCGGGCTCATCTCCTTGCCGTAGAAGCGCGAGAGGTCCACCGGCGGGCCGGCGAGCACGTGGTGGGTCTTGCGCGGAAGGATGTTGGGTTTCTTCGCGTACGGCGGCAGCAGTTCGTTGGCGCCCCACTGGGCGACGGGGATCACCGGGCACCTGGTCTGCAGCGCAACCCGCGCGGCACCGGTCTTGCCGGTCATCGGCCAGCCGTCGGGGTCGCGGGTGAGGGTGCCCTCGGGGTAGAACGCGACGCATTCGCCGCGCTCCACCGCGTCGATCGCGGCCCGGAAGGCGCTCAGCGCGTCGGTGCTCTCGCGGTAGACGGGGATCTGTCCGGTGCCGCGCATCGCGGCCCCCACGAATCCCTTCCGGAAAAGCGCCGCCTTCGCCAGGAATCGCGGAACTCGCCCGGTGTTGTACTGATAGTGGGCATACGCGAAGGGATCCACATGCGAATTGTGGTTCACCGCGGTGATAAATCCGCCCTCGACCGGAATGTTCTCCATTCCGCGCCAGTCCCGCTTGATCAGAACCACCAGCGGCGGTTTGCAGAGGACCGCTGCGAAGCGGTACCAGAAGCCGATTCTGCGGCGGGGCACGCGGACACCTTCCTCTAGGGCCTGGGGGGCCGCACAAGTGTCGCCCCAGGCCGCCTGTCTGTCGAGAACACCGTACGCCCCGGGATCCGGGCCGCCAGGGCCGCCGGGTCACAATGGGGCGCGACAAGGGAGGGCGGAACGCTCGTGCGCTGGACTGTGGTGGTACCCCTCAAACCCCTGGCGCGGGCCAAGAGCAGGCTGGCCGACACGGCCGCCGACGGACTCCGTCCCGGGCTCGCCCTCGCCTTCGCGCAGGACACCGTGGCGGCTGCGCTGGCCTGCGCCGCGGTCCGGGATGTGGCGGTCGTCACGGACGACGCCCTGGCCGGCCGGGAGCTGGCCGCGCTGGGCGCGCGGGTCGTTCCCGACGAGCCCGGTGGGGGCCTGAACGCGGCGCTGGCGCACGGAGCGCGGGTCGTACGCTCCTGGCGCCCCGACGGTGCCGTGGCGGCCCTCAACGCCGATCTGCCCGCGCTGCGGTCCGAGGAATTGGGCCGGGTACTCGATGCGGCGGCCGAATTCCCTCGCGCTTTTCTGCCGGATACCGCCGCAATCGGTACGACTCTGCTGGCCGCGGCTCCCGGCCGGGAATTGCTCCCGGCTTTCGGTGGTGATTCCCGCGCCCGGCATCGTGCCTCGGGAGCGGTGGAACTCCCGGTGGACGGCGTGGATTCCGTACGACAGGACGTGGACACCGGGGCCGATCTGCGGGCGGCGCTGGCGCTGGGGGTGGGACCGCGCACGGCGGCCGCGGCGGCGCGGTTGCTGATTCCCGGGCAGTAGGCGGGTTGTCTTCCCGCGGCCGTCCGTGGCCGGTCCGCGGGTTCTCTTCCCGCGGCCGTCCGTGGCCGGTCGCGCCCACACGGCGGGGCCACAGATGTCACGGCCCGCGCCTCTCGAGGGCGCCAGGGGGTAAGTAGGCTGCCTTCTATGCAGGCGACCGCGTACACGTACGACCCCGAGACCCGTAGCGGCCAGGTGCTGCTCGACGACGGCACTCCGGTGCCCTTCGACGGTCCGGCGTTCGACGCCGGCGGGCTGCGGCTGCTGCGCCCCGGGCAGCGCGTGCGCATCGAGACCGTCGGCGAGGGCGCCGCCCGCCGGATCACGCTGATCACCCTGCAGACGCTGTAGGGGCTGGAGCTGGGGCTGTACGCGCTGCGCACCCACCGCGGGCCCGGGAGCCGTACGTGCTGCACACGCCGAAGGCCGGGGGCCGTACGCCCCGCACACACCGCGGGCCGGCGTCCGGACGCCCTTCGCACACGCCGCGGGCCGGCGGCCGTACGCCCTGCGGACCGGCGGTCGTACACCCCGCACACACGCCGCGGGCCGGGCTCCCGAGGGGAGCCCGGCCCGGCGCGTGAGGTGCCTCTGCGCCTCTGCTTCTAGCGGGCGGTGGCCTTCTTGGCGGTGGTCTTGCGAGCCGCCGACTTCTTGGCGGGGGCCTTCTTGGCGGTCGCCTTCTTCGCCGGGGCCTTCTTGGCGGTCGCCTTCTTGGCGGTGGTCTTCTTCGCCGCGGTCTTCTTGGCGGTCGCCGTGGTCTTCTTGGCGGTCGTCTTCTTGGCCGTGGTCTTCTTCGCGGCGGCGGTGGTCTTCTTCGCCGTCGTCTTCTTCGCGGCGGCGGTGGTCTTCTTCGCCGTCGCCTTCTTGGCGGTGGTGGCCTTCTTGGCCGCGGCCTTCTTGACCGTGGCGGCGGCACCGCCGGTCAGGCTGCCCTTGGGCGCCTTCTTGACGGCGACCTCGCCGCCGCGCGGGAGCTTCTTCGAGCCGCTCACCAGGTCCTTGAAGCCCTGGCCCGCGCGGAAGCGCGGCACGGAGGTCTTCTTGACCCGAACACGCTCACCCGTCTGCGGGTTGCGGGCGTAACGAGCCGGACGGTCGACCTTCTCGAAGGAACCGAAGCCGGTGACCGAGACCCGGTCCCCGCCGACAACTGCACGGACGATGGCGTCCAGTACGGCGTCGACCGCGTCGGCGGCCTGCTGACGCCCGCCGACCTTGTCGGCAATCGCTTCTACGAGCTGCGCCTTGTTCACGTCTTCCCCTTCGGAGACATTGCCCGAACGAATGCGTTCAAGCTTTTTCGCACGTTAGGCAGATATATACCGCAAATCAAACACGAAACGGGCTAATCACCCTTGTGCCGCAACGAACTCGGGCTGTCGCGGAGTTCCTCAGCGTTCCCCTTCGAGGAATCGACCCTCGTCGAGGTCGTTGGTGAACCGCTCCAGCCGCCTTGTCGCGTCGGCGAGATCGTGCTTGGCCACGGCCGTAATGACCAGCAGCTTCCGGGTCAGCGCCATCCGTACGCCCTCCGGGACTTGCAGTGCGCGCACTCTTGTGTGCGCTTCCTTGAGTTGGGCCGCGACTGCCACGTAGAGCTCGAGTTGGCCGTCGTGTTCCATGCACAGATTGTGCCATCTGGGGCGAGTTGTCGCCTGCGCAGGGGGTAACTGCCGCCCCTGGAGGGGGTTCTGAGCACCTCGGCAGGACGCGGCACCAGGGGTCGGCTACCCCGGTAACCACCCTTGTAACGAGGGGAGTTGAGGCCGCCCGTCGCGGGGCGGCGAAGGCCTTCGGGGGCAGACACAGCTGTACCCCCAACCGTCCACGATTGGGGGTACAGAGGTGTGTTGCGGTGGCCGAAATCAGACCTGGAGCGTCTTCGGCTTGTGCGACGGCCGCTTGGCCTCGTACGCGGCGATATCGCCCTCGTTCTGGAGGGTGATGGAGATGTCGTCCAGGCCGTTCAGCAGCCGCCAGCGGGCGTTCTCGTCGAGTTCGAAGGCCGCGGTGATGCCCTCGGCGCGTACCTCGCGGGCCTCCAGGTCGACCGTGATCTCGGCCCGCGGGTCCTGCTCCGTCAGCTCCTGCAACGCTTCCACGATCTTCTGCTCCAGAACCACTGTGAGCAGGCCGTTCTTGAGCGAGTTGCCCCGGAAGATGTCCGCGAAGCGCGAGGAGATGACGGCCTTGAAGCCGTAGTTCTGCAGCGCCCAGACGGCGTGCTCGCGCGAGGAGCCCGTACCGAAGTCGGGGCCGGCCACCAGGACCGTGGCGCCCTTGCGCTCGGGCTGGTTGAGGATGAAGGACGAGTCCTTGCGCCAGGCCTCGAAGAGCCCGTCCTCGAAGCCGTCCCGGGTGACCTTCTTGAGCCAGTGGGCGGGGATGATCTGGTCGGTGTCGACGTTGCTGCGGCGCAGCGGGACGGCCCGGCCGGTGTGCGTGGTGAATGCTTCCATGACGTCTCAGACTCCAGCGGGCGTACGGGCGGCAGACGAGTCGGCCAGATCGGCCGGGGAGGCCAGGTGGCCGAGTACGGCGGTGGCGGCGGCGACCTGCGGCGACACCAGGTGCGTACGGCCGCCCTTGCCCTGCCTGCCCTCGAAGTTGCGGTTGGAGGTGGAGGCGGAGCGCTCACCGGGGGCCAGCTGGTCGGGGTTCATGCCCAGACACATCGAGCAGCCCGCGTGCCGCCATTCGGCGCCGGCCTCCTTGAAGACCACGTCCAGACCCTCGGAAACGGCCTGCAGACCGACCCGCGCGGAGCCGGGGACCACCAGCATCCGTACGCCGTCGGCGACTTTGTGTCCCTCGACGATCGCGGCGGCGGCGCGCAGGTCCTCGATGCGGCCGTTGGTGCACGAACCTACGAAGACGGTGTCGACCTTGATGTCGCGCAGCGGCTGTCCGGCGGTCAACCCCATGTATTCCAGGGCCTTTTCGGCGGCGTGGCGCTCCGATGCGTCTTCGTACGAAGCCGGATCGGGGACGGAAGCCGAAAGCGGCGCGCCCTGGCCCGGGTTGGTGCCCCAGGTGACGAACGGCGCCAGCGAAGCGGCGTCGATGACGACCTCCGCGTCGAATTCCGCGTCCGCGTCCGACTTCAGGGTCTTCCAGTACGCGACGGCGGCGTCCCACTCCTCGCCCTCGGGCGCGTGGGCGCGGCCCTTGAGGTAGGCGAAGGTGGTCTCGTCGGGGGCGATCATGCCCGCGCGGGCGCCGGCCTCGATCGACATGTTGCAGATGGTCATCCGGGCCTCCATCGAGAGCTTCTCGATGGCGGAGCCGCGGTATTCCAGGATGTAGCCCTGGCCGCCGCCGGTGCCGATCTTGGCGATGATCGCCAGGATCAGGTCCTTGGCGGTGACGCCGTCGGGCAGCTCGCCGTCGACCGTGATGGCCATGGTCTTGGGGCGGGCCAGCGGCAGCGTCTGGGTGGCCAGCACGTGCTCGACCTGCGAGGTGCCGATGCCGAACGCCAGCGCGCCGAAGGCGCCGTGCGTGGAGGTGTGGGAGTCACCGCACACGACCGTGGTGCCGGGCTGGGTCAGGCCCAGCTGAGGCCCCACCACGTGGACGACGCCCTGCTCGACGTCGCCCAGCGAGTGCAGGCGAACACCGAACTCGGCGGCGTTCTTGCGCAGCGTCTCCAGCTGGACGCGCGAGACCGGGTCCGCGATGGGCTTGTCGATGTCGAGGGTCGGGGTGTTGTGATCCTCGGTGGCGATGGTGAGGTCGAGACGCCGCACGGGACGGCCCGCCTGACGGAGACCGTCGAAGGCCTGGGGGCTGGTCACCT
Source organism: Streptomyces sp. NPDC058246 (assembly GCF_042881985.1). Lineage (NCBI taxonomy): Bacteria > Bacillati > Actinomycetota > Actinomycetes > Kitasatosporales > Streptomycetaceae > Streptomyces > Streptomyces sp. NPDC058246. Next base: position 210,558 of record NZ_JBHVWZ010000013.1, read on the forward strand.
CGTGCAGCAGGTGCAGATCGATGAAGAGGAGGTCGGGCTCGCCCTCGGCGCGCCGGACGACATGGTCGTCCCAGACCTTCTCCGCGAGTGTCCTACCCATCGCTTTCCCTCCGGCCGGCCTGTGTGGCGCCGGCCCAACTAGAGATTTCCGGGGCGGGCAACGTTCGTACCCCTCATACCGGACGTCGTCCGCCGGACCCGTTGGTCCGCGGGCCGCTGTGTCTACAAGGGTGGCGCGTTCCACGGAAAATTGAACTTGCGTTTCACAGAGTGAGACGCGAGTATCGTTGCATGGACAACAGTAGCGGCGTCGGCGTCCTGGACAAGGCAGCCCTTGTCCTGAGCGCTCTGGAGTCCGGTCCGGCCACCCTCGCGGGCCTGGTCGCGGCGACCGGACTGGCACGACCCACGGCACATCGCCTCGCCGTGGCACTTGAACACCACCGCATGGTGGCGCGTGACATGCAGGGCCGTTTCATCCTCGGCCCCCGCCTCGCCGAGCTGGCCGCGGCCGCCGGCGAGGACCGCCTCCTCGCGACGGCCGGCCCGGTGCTCACGCACCTGCGCGACGTCACGGGCGAGAGCGCGCAGCTCTACCGCCGCCAGGGCGACATGCGTATCTGCGTCGCCGCGGCCGAGCGTCTGTCGGGCCTCAGGGACACGGTCCCGGTCGGTTCCACGCTCACCATGAAGGCCGGTTCCTCGGCCCAGATCCTGATGGCCTGGGAGGAGCCGGAGCGCCTGCACCGCGGCCTCCAGGGCGCGCGCTTCACCGCCACCGCGCTCTCGGGCGTACGGCGCCGGGGCTGGGCCCAGTCCATCGGCGAGCGCGAGCCGGGCGTCGCCTCCGTCTCCGCTCCCGTGCGCGGCCCCTCGAACCGCGTCGTGGCCGCCGTCTCGGTCTCCGGACCGATCGAGCGCCTGACGCGCCACCCGGGCCGGATGCACGCCCAGGCGGTCATCGACGCCGCCGGCCGCCTCTCCGAGGCCCTGCGCCGCACGGGCTGACCTTCTCGTACGCGAGGGGATCACACTCGTACGCCGGCGGATCGTGCTCGTCAGGGGACCGGCCGGCCTCAACGCCGCGGCAGGCCTTCCCGGAAGTCGAGAACGTGACAGGGCGGACACGCGACGCGTCACGTGAGCGGGGTGTGCCGGCCCCCGAGACCCCGGCACACCTCCGCCCCCTCCCCCTTCAGCGATGCGCCAGCCTGTCCGCGGCGCGCCGGCCGCGCCGCTCGACGGGCAGCACACCGGTGGCCTTCGCGAGTCCGAAGGGCGGCATGTCGGCGTAGATGGACTCGTACGAGCCCTTGGGCGTGATGTACGCCTCGTGCCAGATCCCCACGTGTCGGCGCGTCTTACCTGCCCGCTCCTTGCGGTTGATGATCGCCCACACCTTGTGGTGGAACATGTCGGGCGCCGCCGCGTACGCGTAGAGCTTCTCCTTGGACTCCCAGTACTGGACGACGTAGTACGTCCGTGGGGAGGCGGTGAGGAGGACATGTCCGAGCAGGCCGCGGCTCCTGTCCCTGGACAGCTCGCGGAGCATCCGTGGCATGGCCAGCAGCACCGGGACCCACTGTGCACCGCCCAGAAGTGGTTGATGCGCATCCCGATCAGCAGCACCACGGCGTCGCCGTCGGCTGCCGCGGTGGTACGGCCCGCGATGGGCTTGGCGAACATGACTGCCCCCTTCTTGGATAACCGCGCTATCCAAGAGTCGATGCTTAGATAGTGCCCGTATCCAACGAGAGGCGCAAGAGATGCGGCTGGCGGCACTGAGCGAGCGCAGCGGTGTGCCCATCGCGACGATCAAGTACTACCTGCGCGAAGGGCTGTTGGCGCCGGGCCGTCGGATCGGTGCGACCACGGCCGACTACGACGAGGGGCATCTGCGCCGGCTGCGCCTGGTGCGCGCGCTGATCCAGGACGGGCAGGTCCCGGTGGCGACCACCCGGGAGGTCCTCGGGCACATCGACGACGACTCCCTGGGGCGCACGATCCGGCTGGGCGCGGCTCTGTGGGCGCTGCCGCAGCCACCCGCGCCGAACGAGGACGACCCCGCCGTACAGGCCGCGCGTCGGGAGGTGGACCGCATGCTCCAGTCGCTGGGCTGGGAGACCGCACGGGAGTTGAGCACCCTCTCCCCCGTGCACCGCTCCCTGGTGGCGGCGGTGGCCACGCTCATCCGTCTCGGCTATCCCGTGGACGCCGAACTCATGGCGCCCTACGGCGAGTTGATGCACCAGGCGGCCGTCCGCGACCTGGACTACGTGGAGACGTTCCCGTCCGAGGAGGAGAAGGTGGAGGCGGCGGTCGTGGGCGCGGTTCTCTTCAAGCCGGTCCTGGAGGCGCTGCACCGGCTGGCCCAGGAGGAGGAGTCGGCGCGGCGGTACGGCATCGAGTGAGGGGTCGTACGGCGGGGCGCGGGCGGATCTCGTACGAGCGCGGCGGGGCGGTCGTACGGGCGCGGCGGGGCGGTCGTACGGGCGCGGCGGGGCGGTCGTACGGGCATGGAGTGCGCGCCGTCGACGGCCGCGGGCCGGGCCGGGCCGGGCCGGGCCGGGAACGCCGATGGGCCCCCACCGAAGTGGAGGCCCATCGAATCGCGTACCCCCGACCGGATTCGAACCGGCGCTACCGCCTTGAGAGGGCGGCGTGCTAGGCCGCTACACAACGGGGGCCTGGATCTTGCGTTTCCGCAGACCCGAGCTGGTCTACCAGGACTCGAACCTAGACTAACTGAACCAGAATCAGTCGTGCTGCCAATTACACCATAGACCAATGTGGTTTAGACCAACTGCGTACCCCCGACCGGATTCGAACCGGCGCTACCGCCTTGAGAGGGCGGCGTGCTAGGCCGCTACACAACGGGGGCCCTAGCGATCCTGCACGAGAGACAGTGGGTGCGACCCGGACTGCTTCCCTGGGAAGGATCTGTACCCCCGACCGGATTCGAACCGGCGCTACTGCCTTGAGAGGGCAGCGTGCTAGGCCGCTACACAACGGGGGCGTTGCGGAATTGATCTCCGCGTGTGCAGATGCGCTCTGCGAGCTGGCCTACCAGGACTCGAACCTAGACTAACTGAACCAGAATCAGTCGTGCTGCCAATTACACCATAGGCCACTGAAACACAACCCCCTGTGGGGATCTTGTTTTAGCTTGCGCCTCCGGTTACCGGCCTTTCGGCCCGCTCTCCGGCGGCGCAGGAAGAACATTACCTGAAGGTGGACGGCGCTCCAAAACGGGTATCCGCGCCGAGGATCGCGGGGAGTTCGGCCAGCGAGGCGATCCGGTGCGGGCCGGCCGGTCCGCCGTCGTGGCCGGTGTGAGCGCCGCCACGATCGATCCAGACGGAGAGCAGACCCGCGTCGGCGGCGCCCCGCCCGTCGATCTCCGGGTGGTCGCCGACGTACGCGACCTCGCGCGGCGGCAGGCCGAGGGCCCGGCAGGCGGCGTGGAAGGCCGCCGCGGCGGGCTTGGAGACGCCGAGCTCAGCCGCGCACAGGACCGCCTCGAAGCGCTCGCGCACGCCGAGAACGCGCAGTTTGCCGTCCTGGACGCGCAGGCTGGAGTTGGACAGGACCGCGTGCCGGTGGCTGGCGGCGAGTGCGTCCAGCGCGGGCAGCACGTCCGGGAAGAGGGCCCAGGCGGCTTCGTAGTGGGCGACGTACCGGTCGAACCAGGCGTCGGCCTCGGCGTCGCTCAGCGACTTTCCCAGGAACACCCTGACCCGCTGCCGGCGCTGGCCCTGCCAGTCCGTCTCCCCCGCCGAGAACCGCGCCCACTGCTGGTCGGTGATCTCCCGCCAGCGCACGAGGGCGTCCTCGACGGACTCGTAGGCGTCCAGCAGCCCCTCGGCCGCCAGATGCCCCCGCATCCCGGCCCGGTCCGCGGCCGTGTAGTCGAAGATCGTGTCGTCGATGTCCCAGACCACGGCCTTGATGCTCATGGAGCGACGGTAACTCCGGGCAAGGGCCGGTGTCCTCGGTCGCGGCAGGAACGGGACGCGGCCGACGGGACGCGCAAGGGGGCGGCGCCCGGAACCGGACACCGCCCCTTCGCTCAGTCGACCAGCCGTGCGGCTACAGCTTCGCCAGCGCCGCGTCGATGCGCGCCAGCGTCTTCTCCTTGCCCAGGATCTCCAGGGACTCGAAGAGCGGCAGGCCGACGGTGCGGCCGGTGACGGCGACGCGGACCGGGGCCTGCGCCTTGCCGAGCTTGAGACCGTGCTCCTCGCCGGCGGCCAGGACGGCTTCCTTGAGGGACTCCGGCGAAGACCAGTCGGCCGTCTCCAGCTTCTCGCGGGCCGTACGCAGCAGGGCGTCCGAGCCCTCCTTCATGGCCTTCGTCCAGGACGCCTCGTCGAAGACCGGCTCCGGCAGGAACAGGAAGTCGACGTTCTCGGTGATCTCGGAGAGGACCTTCAGGCGGGACTGCGCGTGCGGGGCGATCGCGTGCCACTTCGCCTCGTCGAAGTCCTCCGGCGCCCAGGTGGCGAACGGGGCCTTCAGCCAGGGGGCGCAGCGCTCCGTGAAGTCCTTCACGTCGAGCAGGCGGATGTGATCGGCGTTGATGGCTTCGCACTTCTTGAGGTCGAAGCGGGCCGGGTTCGGGTTCACGTCCACGATGTCGAAGGCGGCGACCATCTCCTCGACGGTGAAGATGTCGCGGTCCGCCGAGAGCGACCAGCCAAGGAGCGAGAGGTAGTTGAGCAGGCCCTCGGGGAGGAAACCGCGCTCCCTGTAGAGGTTGAGCGAGGACTGCGGGTCGCGCTTGGAGAGCTTCTTGTTGCCCTCGCCCATGACGTACGGGAGGTGGCCGAAAGCGGGGGTCCCCTTGGCGATGCCCAGCTCGGTCAGCGCCTTGTAGAGGGCGATCTGCCGCGGGGTGGAGGACAGCAGGTCCTCGCCGCGCAGGACGTGGCTGATCTCCATCAGGGCGTCGTCGACCGGGTTCACGAGCGTGTAGAGCGGGGCTCCGTTGGCTCGTACGATCCCGTAGTCCGGGACGTTCTCCGGGAGGTACGTGATCTCGCCACGGACCAGGTCCGTGAAGGTGATCGCCTCGTCGGGCATCCGGAAGCGGACGATGGGTTCCCGGCCCTCGGCCTCGTACGCGGCCTTCTGCTCGGCGCTCAGGTCGCGGCAGTGGCCGTCGTAGCCGGAGGGCTTGCCGGCGGCGCGGGCGGCGTCGCGGCGGGCGTCCAGCTCCTCGGTGGAGCAGTAGCAGTGGTACGCGTGACCGGCGTCCAGGAGCTTGCGCGCGACGTCCTGGTAGATGTCCATGCGCTGCGACTGGCGGTACGGCGCGTGGGGGCCGCCGACCTCGGGGCCCTCCTCCCAGTCGAAGCCCAGCCAGCGCAGCGAGTCCAGGAGCTGCTGGTACGACTCCTCGGAGTCGCGGGCCGCGTCGGTGTCCTCGATACGGAAGACGAACGTGCCGCCGGTGTGGCGGGCGTAGGCCCAGTTGAACAGGGCCGTACGGACCAGGCCCACGTGGGGGTTGCCGGTCGGGGACGGACAGAAACGTACGCGTGGGGGCACCCCCTGTCCGAGCGGAGTCGAGGACTTGGGGGAGTTCGCGTTAGCCACGCTTGATCACCTTGTTGGTGAGAGTGCCGATGCCTTCGATGGTGACGGCGACCTCGTCGCCGACGTTCAGGGGGCCGACCCCAGCCGGGGTGCCGGTGAGGATCACGTCGCCGGGGAGCAGCGTCATGGCCTCGGTGATGTTGACGATCAGATCCTCGATGGAGTGGATCATCTCGCTGGTGCGGCCGAGCTGGCGCTGTTGCCCGTTGACCGTGAGCTGGATGGTGAGGTCGCTCGGGTCGAGGTCCGTCTCCACCCAGGGGCCGAGCGGGCAGGAGGAGTCGAAGCCCTTGGCCCGGGCCCACTGCTTCTCGCGCTTCTGGACGTCGCGCGCGGTGATGTCGTTGGCACAGGTGTAGCCGAGGATGACGTCCTTGACGCGCTCACGCGGGACCTCGCGGCACATGCGGCCGATGACGACCGCCAGCTCGGCCTCGTGGTGCAGTTCGTTCGAGAAGGACGGGTACTGGATGTCGTCGCCGGGGCCGATCACCGAGGTCGACGGCTTGAAGAAGGCGAACGGGGCGTCGGGCACCTCGTTGCCGAGCTCTTTCGCGTGCTCCGCGTAGTTGCGGCCGAAGGCCACGACCTTGTTGGGGAGCACCGGCGGGAGCAGCCGGACCTTGTTCAGCGGGACCTTCGTACCGGAGAGCTCGAAGTCCGCGAACGGGATGCCCTTGATGATGTCGAGGACGAGCTCGTCCGGCTTGTCGCCCTCGACCGCGCCGAAAGCGACGTTGCCGTCGATGGAGAACCTGGCGATGCGCACGGGATCCTTGCGCCCCTCACTGAGCTGGCTGGAGTCTGACGCTCCAGGCTAACGCGGGGAGGGGTGCGAGCTTCGCGTATATCCCCCGGCACGGTGAGTGTGGGGTGGAGTGGGTGCGTATCGCTCAGCGACGGAAGCCGTGTCCGTGCTACTCCGCGACGGCGGCCGCCACCGGGGCTTCCATCAGGATGGTGCGGCGGGGGTTGGCGGTCTGGGTGGGGAGGTCGATCGAGTGCTCCGGCTGCTCCGGCGTCCGCAGCACGTCGGCGTCCTCGAGGTGCGCCAGCGTCGTGCGTCGCGGGTTGGCTATGTTGCGGAACATCATCGTCGTCTTCACTGTTGTACTCGACCTTGTCGTCGTGGGCGCCGGGTGGGCTCAAGGGCCCACGAGTCGGCGCGGGTTGTCGGATTCGCCATCCCTGTAAAGCGTCAGGCTAAACATGCAATTCCCGGGGCAAGACGTGAAGACGCCATGATCGCCATGTGAGTTTCCTCACTTACTAGCAGGCAAACCGGTCATTTCAGACCCCCAACTACGCCCGGCCAAACGGACATTGCGCCACTGAAGCAAACATTCCGCTCCTGATCATGGCGACTGGGACACCCCGCACACCCCAACACCTCGCCCCTTTACGCCCGTTATGTACGAGATCGCTTTGCACGTCTCGTGACGCGCCACTCACAAGCTGTCACGGAGGTCACAGCCTGGTACTCGGGCCTTGTTGGAGATCCGGCACTGTGCTGGAATTCCACGGACCGCCGCGGAATCGAACCGGCGCGCTGGGGCGCAACGCAGCGCCGAGTGGCGGCGGGAAGGGGGGACCTGCGCCGGTCACTCACGACCACCAGGGGGCGCATCTGCGCCCCTGTACGACGCCGACACCGTCCCACCGTTCTCGCGGAGGGGCGCCTGGTCCAGAGGTTGCGACGCTAGTGCAGGGACGTTTCAAGAGGGATGGCAGCGCTTCGGCGGAGCCGGAGCCGCACGGCGGGACCGACCGCGGTTCCTCGCCCCAGCACGCCCAGAACCCGGGATCGGCCGAGACCGGCGGCGGCGGTGCACACTCCGCCCGCGCCGGCGCGAAGGCCAAGGCCGCACCGGCCGCGAAGCCGAAGAGCGCCACGGGCCCCGGCTCGCGCGTAGCCCTGCGCAACTGGCGCATCTCCACGCGTCTGGTCTCGCTGCTCGCGCTCCCCGTGGTCGCCGCGACCTCGCTCGGCGCGCTGCGCATCAACCAGTCGATGGACTCCATCCAGCAGCTCGACAACATGAAGCTGCTGACCGACATGACCAAGCAGGCGACCGAGCTCGCCGCCGCGCTCCAGAAGGAGCGCGACCAGTCGGCCGGCCCGCTGGCGCACGGCGCCCCGGCCACCGACTACACGGTCAAGGGAGTCCGCGACGCGACGGACGTCGCCAAGAAGAACTTCCTCCAGGGCACCCAGGAGATCGAGGACGCGAGCGCGAGCGGTCAGCTCTCCGGCGTCCGGGACAGCCTGGTCGGCATCGCGGGCGAGCTGTACAAGCTCAGCTCCATCCGCAGCGACGCCTACAACGACCCGAAGAACTCGACGCAGACGGTCGAGGCCTACCACCGCCTGGTGACCCAGCTCCTCGCGCTCTCGCAGGACATGGCCGAGGCCACCAGCAACCCGGAGATGATCCAGCGCACCCGCGCGCTGTCCGCCTTCTCCTCCGCCAAGGAGTACGCCTCCGTCCAGCGCGCCGTCATCGCCGCCGCGCTGCCGGAGAACAAGTCGACGTACGGCACGCTGTCGGAGAACGACCGGCAGTACGCGCTCTCCGCGCAGGAGAGCCAGGAGTCCGAGCTCAACGGCTTCAAGAACATCTACGGCAACGGCGTCACCGATCTCCTCAAGCCCATCGAGAGCGGCAACCCGACCATCAAGCAGGCCGACCTCTACGCGACGCGCGTGCTGGCCGGTACCGAGGGTCTCAAGACGCAGACCAAGCGCTCGTACAAGGACTGGGTCGACGACGACTCCGCCAAGATCGAGCAGATGTCGAAGATCGAGACCACGCTGCTCGGCCAGATGGAGCAGAAGGCCCGTGAGCTGCGCAGCCAGTCCGAGAGCGAAGCGATCATCTCGGGTGCGCTGATCCTCCTCGTCCTCGGTGTCTCGCTGGTCGGCGCCTTCGTGGTGGCCCGCTCCATGATCCGCTCGCTGCGCCGCCTCCAGGACACCGCGACCAAGGTCGCCCAGGACCGTCTGCCGGAGCTGGTCAAGCAGCTGTCGGAGTCGGACCCGCAGGACGTCGACACCTCCGTCGAGTCGGTCGGTGTGCACTCCCGGGACGAGATCGGCCAGGTGGCCGCGGCCTTCGACGACGTGCACCGCGAGGCCGTACGACTCGCCGCCGAGCAGGCCCTTCTCCGGGGCAACGTCAACGCGATGTTCACCAACCTCTCGCGCCGCTCCCAGGGCCTCATCCAGCGTCAGCTCTCGCTCATCTCCGAGCTGGAGTCCCGCGAGGCCGACCCGGACCAGCTGTCCTCGCTGTTCAAGCTCGACCACCTCGCGACCCGCATGCGCCGTAACGGTGAGAACCTCCTCGTCCTCGCCGGTGAAGAGCCCGGCCGCCGCTGGACCCGTCCGGTCCCGCTGGTCGACGTGCTCCGCGCCGCCGCCTCCGAGGTGGAGCAGTACGAGCGCATCGAGCTGGCCTCCGTGCCGACCACCGAAGTGGCCGGCCGGGTCGTCAACGACCTCGTGCACCTGCTCGCCGAGCTGCTCGAGAACGCGACCTCCTTCTCCTCGCCGCAGACCAAGGTCAAGGTCACCGGTCACGCGCTGCCCGACGGCCGCGTGCTGATCGAGATCCACGACACCGGCATCGGCCTGTCGCCCGAGGACCTCGCGGCGATCAACGAGCGGCTCGCCTCGCCGCCCACCGTGGACGTCTCGGTCTCCCGGCGCATGGGCCTCTTCGTGGTCGGTCGTCTGTCGCAGCGCCACGGCATCCGCATCCAGCTGCGTCCGTCCGACTCCGGTGGTACGACCGCGCTGGTCATGCTCCCCGTCGATGTCGCCCAGGGCGGCAAGAAGGCTCCGGGCAAGCCGGGCCAGGGTGCCCCGGGCACCGGTGGTCCGGCCGCCGCGCAGGCCTCGGCCGGTGTCGCCGCGGCCCGTCGCGGCAACGGCTCGACAGGCGGTCCCTCGCTCGGTGCCGGTGCCCCCGCGGGTAGCGCCGGACGGATAGGCGCCCCGCCGCAGCGCGGGCAGGTCGGCGCGGGCCAGGGCCCGCGGGCCGCACTGCCCGGCAGCAACCCGGGCGGTCCCTCGCTGCCGGGCGGCAACCAGGGCGGTCGTCCGGGTGCTCCGGGCGGAGCGCGTGGCCCCCAGGGTCCGGGCAACAACCCGCAGCAGGGCAGGCCGGCCCCGGCCGGTGCCGGCGCCGGTGCCTTCGGGCAGAACACGCCGGGCGCCCCGCAGGGTCTGCAGGCCGCCGGGACCGGTGCGCCGCAGGGCTTCGGCGACGGACCCGGCACGCGTCAGGGCGGGTTCGGCGACGGACCCGGCGCGGGCCGTGGCGGATCCGGTACGCGTCAGAGCGGCTTCGCCGACAGCGGCCCCGCGGCCACTGCGCCCAAGCAGCCGTCCGGCGGCAAGGGCAGTCGTCGCCGGCCGCAGCTTCCCGGCCGCGGCGGTCCGCGCGCCGAGCTGCCCGGTGGCAACCCGCAGCCGCGTACGCCGAGCTGGAGCGACGACAACGCGCAGCCGCCCGTGCCGCGCGCGTCCCTCGACACCCCGCGTGGCCACGAGGAGCCGGACGCCACCTCGCGCATACCGCGGATCGACGACCGGCAGGGCCCGGGCTCCACGTCCGAGTTCGCCCGCCCCGACTTCGACGCCCCGCGCCCCGGTGCGGGAGTGCCGCAGCACAACGGCCAGAACTCCGGGCAGTTCGTCCGCCCGGACGTGTTCGGCCCGTCCAGCCCGTCCACCACGGGCCAGTTCGCCACCCCGGGCTACGGTGCCTCCCAGGACCCGTCGTCCACCGGCCAGTTCGCCACCCCCGGAAACGGCAACGGCCAGGACTCCTCGTCCACCGGCCAGTTCGCCACCCCGGGGTACGGCAACGGTCAGAACCCGTCGTCCACCGGCCAGTTCGAACGGCCGGGGACCTCGCAGCGCCCGCAGCAGCGGCCCGTACGTCCCCAGGAGCCCGAGGCGCTGCCGCCGGCGGGCCCCGGCGACGGACGTACGCCGCTGTACGACACGCTGGAGACCAACTGGTTCCACGGTCAGGCGAACGGCGCTCCCACCAACGGTGCTCAGAACAACGGTTCCCAGGGTGCTCCGCAGGCCGCGCAGCAGCAGCCGCAGGCTCCCTCGGCTCCGCAGCGGCCGGCTGCCGCACCGGCCCCTGCCTCATGGCGCACCTCGCCGAACGACGACCTCGTCCGGCAGGCAGAACGCGTCCGTCAACCGTCGGCGGGCGGGGTCACCACCTCCGGCCTGCCGCGCCGCGTCCCGCGAGCCAACCTCGTCGCGGGCACGGCACAGCAGCAACAGCACCAAAGCGGTCCGCAGGTCTCGCGTGCGCCCGATGACGTACGCGGTCGGCTGACCAATCTCCGTAGGGGCATTCAGCAGGGTCGACAGGCCGGTACCGGCCAGACCGGCAGCTTCCCCAGCCCCACTCACCAGCAGGAGCGTTAGTTGAGCCCGATGAGCCAGGCGGCACAGAACCTGAACTGGTTGATCACCAACTTCGTGGACAACACCCCCGGGGTGTCCCACACCGTCGTCGTGTCCGCCGACGGACTCCTTCTGGCGATGTCCGAAGGCTTCCCCCGTGACCGCGCCGACCAGCTCGCGGCCGTCGCTTCCGGGCTCACCTCACTGACGGCCGGGGCCTCCCGGATCTTCGAGGGTGGCCCGGTGGCACAGACGGTCGTGGAGATGGAGCGCGGCTTCCTCTTCCTGATGTCCGTCTCGGACGGATCGTCCCTTGCGGTCCTCTCCCACCCGGAATGCGACATCGGCCTTGTCGGCTACGAGATGGCGCTGCTCGTCGACCGCGCGGGCGCAGTGCTCACGCCGGACCTGCGCGCCGAACTGCAGGGAAGTCTGCTCCACTGACGCCCCTGGGTTCTACCCACAGCACGAAATCACCGTCCGGCCGCCACAATCCCCCCACCGGCCCCAACAGACGGCACGACTGACCGACTTGCTGTCCCGCCCGGAGGATTCATGACCCCGCCCACCGCCTCTCATGATCCGTACGCACAGCCGTACGAGGATGAGGGCGACCAGCCGCTGGTACGTCCGTACGCGATGACCGGCGGCCGGACCCGGCCGCGCTACCAGCTCGCCATCGAGGCTCTGATCAGCACCACGGCCGACCCGGCGCAGCTGATGGGGCTGCTCCCCGAGCACCAGCGGATCTGCCACCTCTGCCGAGAGGTCAAGTCGGTGGCCGAGGTGTCGGCCCTCCTGTCCATGCCGCTCGGTGTGGCCAGGATCCTCGTCGCGGACCTCGCGGAGGCCGGACTCGTCGCCATCCACCAGCCGGGCGGCGACGAGAACAACGGCGGCGCGCCGGACGTGACTTTGCTCGAAAGGGTGCTCAGTGGACTTCGCAAGCTCTGACGGAGGCCGGGCGACCACCTCCGCGAAGATCGTCGTGGCGGGTGGCTTCGGCGTCGGCAAGACCACGTTCGTGGGCGCCGTCTCCGAGATCAACCCGCTGCGCACCGAGGCCGTCATGACGTCCGCCTCCGCGGGCATCGACGACCTCACCCACACCGGGGACAAGACCACCACCACGGTGGCCATGGACTTCGGCCGCATCACCCTCGACCAGGACCTGATCCTGTACCTCTTCGGTACGCCGGGTCAGGACCGCTTCTGGTTCATGTGGGACGACCTGGTCCGCGGCGCGATCGGCGCCGTCGTCCTGGTGGACACCCGCCGTCTCGCCGACTGCTTCCCCGCGGTCGACTACTTCGAGAACTCCGGTCTGCCGTTCGTCATCGCCCTCAACGGCTTCGACGGGCACCAGCCCTACAACCCCGAAGAGGTCCGCGAGGCGCTGCAGATCGGTCCGGACGCTCCGATCATCACGACGGACGCCCGGCACCGTGCGGATGCGAAGAGCGCGCTGATCACGCTGGTCGAGCACGCGCTCATGGCACGGCTGCGGTAGTAGCCAAGTCGACAGTTCCGTAAGGCAGTTGTCGTAGACGCATTGGAGCCGGCTGTGTCGTTTGACACGGTCGGCCACAGTGTTCATAACGTTTCGACAGAGAATTTCACTGGCGCCGACACGCATCGCGGTCACCCGGTACCGCTGCGCTCACAAAAGCCCCGCCTTTTGGCGGGGCTCGCTCTTTATGACCGTTTTATCTGGCGCTGGTGCCACTCGGAATCATCGGTTCCGAGTGTTTGGAAGGGCGCCGCCTGACGTGCTGGAATGCGCTGAACTGCCCAGTAGTCAAGGGCGCTGGAGATACCGCGGCACAACGTAGGTGCCGACGCCGAGAGGTTGTTGGTCGAGTGAGGCGAAGCAAGAACGGTCCCGAGCCGTCGGCACGGGGCAACTTCACCCCGCCGCCGCGCGGAGCGGCGCCCGCACAAGTGCCCGGCCCGGAGCCCACGGCGGCGCCCGCGCCGAGCGGCGGTCGTTTCTCCCCGCGCAACTGGCGCGTGCCGACCAGGCTGAACGCGATCCTGCTCATACCCGTGATGGTCGGCCTTGTCATGGGCGGCTTCCAGGTGAAGAGCTCGATCGACACCTGGAAGGAAGCCCAGGACGCGGAGAAGACGGCGCGTCTGGTGCAGGCCGCCCTGAACTACGGCGACAAGCTGTTCGTCGAGCGTGACGTCACCGCGGCCCCGCTGCTGAAGGGCAGCGCCCAGACCGCCAAGGACAAGGCCACCGTCACCGCGGTCCGCAAGGACACGGACGCGGCCGCCGACGCCTTCGACGTGGCCGCCCAGAGCATGCCGAAGAAGGCGGGTCTGGAGCGGCGCCTCGCCGTCTTCCGCAAGGTCGAGCCGGGCCTCGACTCCCTGCGCAAGGTCGCGTACACCTCCAGGCTCACCGGCGTGCAGACCGAGGAGAGCTACCTCCAGATCCAGCACCCGCTGATGGAGTTCGCCAACGAGCTCGGTCTGGGCACCGGAAACATCACCAGCTACGGCCGTACGGTCTACGCGATCTCGCTGTCCAAGGCCGCGCTGTCGCTGGAGCGGTCCATCGGCATGCACATGCTGATCAAGCCCGGCCCTGGCGCCGGCAGCCTCGCCAGCCAGCGCGTCGCGCTCTCCTCGTACGCCTACCTCGAGGGCATCGCCATCGAGGAGTACATCGGTGGTGGCACCGAGGCCGACGCGGCCAAGCTCGACACCGCCAAGAAGCAGATCAAGACGGACCTCACGGCTCAGGCCACGCAGGCAGCCGCTGCCGCCGCGGCCCAGAACCAGACCTATGTGCCGCCGCCGTCGGACACCACCAAGATGGTCTCGGCCCTCGCGACGCTCCCCTCCCCGCAGCAGAGCGCCCTCGACGGGCTCGCCACCAAGGGCATCACCGCGCAGAACTGGTGGGCGGTCAACACCGCCAAGTACAACGCCTACCGCCAGATCGAATCGGACCTCGCCGACAAGGCGGTGGCCGAGGCCGCGGACATCTCCAACAGCGCCAAGACCGACGCGTTCATCACCGGCGCCGTCGTCGTCGTCGCCCTGCTCGCCGCGTTCATCCTGGCCGGCATGGTGGCGCGCCAGATGAGCCGCGCGATGCGCCAGCTGCGCAACGCGGCCTTCAGCGTCGCCGAGCAGCGCCTGCCGATGCTCGTCGACCAGCTCTCGCGCACCGACCCGGGCCGCGTCGACACCCGCGTGCAGCCCATCCCGATCAACACCACGGACGAGATCGGCGAAGTCGCCCGCGCCTTCGACCAGGTCCACCGCGAGGCCGTACGACTGGCCGCCGAGCAGGCCCTCCTGCGGGGCAACATCAACGCGATCTTCACCAACCTCTCGCGCCGCAACCAGTCGCTGATCGAGGGCCAGCTGACCCTCATCACCGACCTGGAGAACAACGAGGCCGACCCGGACCAGCTGGAGAACCTGTTCCGCCTGGACCACCTCGCGACCCGTATGCGCCGCAACGGCGAGAACCTCCTGGTGCTCGCGGGCGAGGAGCCGGGCCGCCGCTGGGACCAGCCGGTGCCCCTCGTGGACGTCCTGCGCGCCGCCTCCTCCGAGGTGGAGCAGTACGAGCGCATCGAGCTCTCCGGCGTCCCGGAGGCCGAGATCCACGGCCGCGCCGTGACCGACCTCGTGCACCTGCTCGCCGAGCTCCTGGAGAACGCCACCACGTTCTCCTCCCCGCAGACCAAAGTCCGCGTCACCGCGACCCGTCTGCCCGACGGCCGCATCATGGTCGAGATCCACGACAAGGGCATCGGCCTCACCGCCGAGGACTTCGCGGACATCAACCACAAGCTGGCCAACCCGCCGACCGTGGACGTCGCGATCTCGCAGCGCATGGGCCTGTTCGTGGTCGGCCGGCTGTCCGACCGGCACGGCATCCGCGTCCAGCTGCGCCCCTCGGGCGAGCAGGCCGGTACGACCTCACTGGTCATGCTGCCCGACGCGATCACCCACGGTGGTGGCGGCGAACAGCAGCCGCTGCGCGACGAGTTCACCGTCTCGCAGATCATCCCGGAGCAGCAGTCGTTCCAGGGCGAGGACTTCGGGGTCCAGCAGCAGCCGCTGCGCACCGCCGCGGAGCTCGGCTTCGACGACAGCCGCTACACCGAAGTCCCCGACGACATCCGCGAGTTGGATCCGGTGGGCCGCTCCCTGATGCGTGAGGAGCGCCGTGCGGCCCTGGAGGCCCAGGCGCAGGGCCAGGAGGCCATCGAGGGCCCGCAGGGCTACCGGGACGACTTCGACGGCCGCCAGCCCGGGTACGACGACGGACAGCCGTCCTACGACAGCCGTCCCGCGTACGACAACGGGCAGGCCGTGTACGAGGATCAGCAGGCGACGTACGACCAGCAGACTGCGTACGCCGATCCGCAGCAGGGGACGTACGACGAGACGTACTTCCCGTCCAACGGCGGCTACCCGGAGCCCGCTTATGCGGAGCCGGTCCAGGAGGAGCACTCGGGAGCCCGGGGCGCCGCCTCGGAGACGTTCTCGGCCTTCGAAGAGCCGTCCTACCAGGACGACTGGCCGCAGCAGGACGGGTATCAGGGCGGCTACCGCTCCGAGTACGCTCCCGAAGCGGAATCCTCGCAGGCCGCTGACGTGAGTGAGCAGGACCGCGTAGGCTTCACCCGTCCGGGACCGGCCCCCTCGGCCGCCCACGAGCTGACCGACGCCGGGCTGCCCCGCCGCGGATCCACCGGAGGCGGCAACGTCAACGGCAACGGCCGCCCCGTGGAGCAGAGGGAGCCGGCGGCGCCGGCGGCCACGGCTTCGGCCGCGGAGACCAACGGCGACTGGCGCTCGAACAACGACGACCGGTGGCAGCGCGCCGAGCAGCTCCGCAAGCCCAAGGCGGGCGGGGTCACCTCGTCCGGTCTGCCGCGGCGGGTGCCCAAGGCCAACCTGGTCGAGGGAACCGCGGAATCGACCCCCCAGGGCGGCCCCCAGGTCTCCCGCGCCCCCGAAGACGTCCGGGGCAGGCTGAGCAACCTGCGCCGGGGCGTGCAGCGGGGACGCAATGCAGGTAGTGACACGAACGGCCAGGCCACTAGGAATCAGCACAGTGGTCCTGACAGCACCTACAACCAGGAGCGTTAGTGTGAGCCCGATGAGCCAGGCGGCACAGAACCTGAACTGGTTGATCACCAACTTCGTGGACAACACCCCCGGGGTGTCCCACACGGTGGTGGTCTCCGCCGACGGACTCCTTCTGGCGATGTCCGAAGGCTTTCCCCGTGACCGCGCCGACCAGCTGGCGGCCGTCGCGTCCGGTCTGACCTCGTTGACCGCGGGAGCCTCCCGCATCTTCGAGGGAGGCAGTGTGAACCAGACGGTTGTGGAGATGGAGCGAGGATTCCTCTTCATCATGTCCGTTTCCGATGGTTCGTCGCTCGCCGTCCTCGCACACCCGGAGGCGGACATCGGTCTCATTGGGTACGAGATGGCGCTTCTGGTGGACCGAGCCGGTACGGTCCTGACCCCGGACCTTCGAGCAGAGCTCCAGGGGAGCCTTCTCAACTAACAGACAGACGGTGCGTCTTGGCGTCCCGGGGCCGTAAGGTTTCGGGACGCGGTCCCACAGTGATGGGTGCCCGGCACAGTCGGAGGAGGAGAAAGTGGCAACACCCCCAGGCGGTTCGTCTTCGGGCAACTGGTCGTACGGCCCCGGCCAGGGGCAGGGCGGCCAGGGTGACGGTTCGCAGAACCCGAACCGGTACAACTTCCCCTCCGCGCCCAGCCACCGGCGTCAGCCGTACGCACCCCAGGGTCCCGGCCCGTCGCCGTACGACCAGCCTCCGGCGCCGCGTATCCAGCCCGTGCAGCCGCAGCGACGCTCACCCGAGCCGTCGCCCGCGGGGGCGTCGAACAACCCCCTGGTGCGCCCGTACGCCATGACGGGCGGCCGCACCAGGCCCCGCTACCAGCTCGCCATCGAGGCACTGGTGCACACCACCGCGCAGCCGCACCAGATGCAGGGCCAGCTGCCCGAGCATCAGCGGATCTGCAACCTCTGCCGAGAGATCAAGTCGGTCGCCGAAATCTCGGCGCTGCTCACGATCCCCCTCGGCGTGGCCAGGATCCTCGTCGCCGACTTGGCGGAGGCGGGCCTGGTCGCCATCCATCAGCCCGGCGGCGACGAGAACGCCGGCGGCCAGCCAGACGTGACTTTGCTCGAAAGGGTGCTCAGTGGACTTCGCAAGCTCTAGCGGAGGGCCTTCCCGCTCCACCACGTCCGCGAAGATCGTGGTGGCGGGCGGCTTCGGCGTGGGCAAGACCACGTTCGTCGGCGCCGTCTCGGAGATCAACCCGCTGCGCACCGAGGCCGTCATGACGTCCGCTTCCGCGGGCATCGACGACCTCACGCACACCGGAGACAAGACGACGACCACCGTCGCCATGGACTTCGGCCGCATCACCCTGGACCAGGACCTGATCCTGTACCTGTTCGGCACTCCCGGTCAGGACCGCTTCTGGTTCATGTGGGACGACCTGGTCCGCGGCGCGATCGGCGCCGTCGTCCTGGTGGACACCCGCCGTCTCGCCGACTGCTT